>PERF01000006.1 GCA_002928495.1 Methylobacter sp.
AGGTTTACTACGCCTTTTTCATAGGAAGGCACGTTCGGAATTCTGGATACCGGTTCCCAGCTGCGGATTTCCTGTACCCGTAATATCTCTACACCGTATTCTTCATCACCGAGAGCAAAACTCAGGTATTGCTCCAGATTGTCCATGTTGATTTTGTCGCCGGAGTCGTACGGCTCATTTTCGAATTCTTTTAGCATGCTCATATTCTCAACGGTTAGACAGGCGAACCAAGCCTGGAATATCCAAAATCAAAGCTACCGAACCATCGCCTAAAATGGTGGCACCCGATATGCCCTCCACTCTCCGATAATTGGCTTCCAGGGATTTAATCACCACTTGCTGCTGGCCGCGCAACTCGTCAACGAATAATCCGCAGCGCACGCCTTGCGCTTCCACAACCACAATGGTGCCTTCCGCCATTTTTGAAGCTTTACCGGATTTAACGCTAAAGATTTCGTTCATGCGGATAATCGGGATGTATTCGTTTCTAAGCCGAAACGTTTCGCCTTTGCCGGCTACCCGGTTAAGCATTTTTTCGGTAATGTTGATGGATTCAACAATCGATACCAACGGCACGATGTAAGTCTCGTCACCCACGGCTATGGATTGACCGTCCAGAATGGCCAGGGTCAGCGGCAGGTGTATCGCAAAGGTGGTACCTTTGCCCAATTCGGAGATGATTTCAATATTGCCGCCCAAGGCCTGGATGTTTTTTCTGACCACATCCATGCCCACGCCACGGCCCGAGATGTCGGTCAACTTTTCCGCCGTGGAAAAACCCGGCATGAAAATCAATTCATAAGCTTGTTTGTCGGATAAATTGGCATTGGCATCGATCAAGCCTTTTTCCACTGCCTTGGCAACCAGTTTGCTGCGGTTCAGTCCGTGACCGTCGTCGGTAATTTCAATCACGATATGGCCGCCGCGGTGGTAGGCCTTAAGCTCTATCGTGCCGGTTTCGGGCTTACCGGCGGCAACCCGTGCATCCGGCATTTCGATGCCGTGGTCCAAACTATTGCGGATTAAATGCACCAAGGGGTCGTTGATCAACTCAACCACGGCCTTATCGACTTCGGTATTTTCACCTACCAGTTTTAATTCGATTTTTTTGTTTAATTTGCTGCTGATATCGTGCACCAGCCGCGGGAACCGGCTAAATACAAAGCTGATCGGCAACATGCGGATATTCATTACGCTTTGCTGCAATTCCCGGGTATGGCGTTCGAGCTGGCTAAGACCACTTTTAAGCTGGCTGAGCTTGTCCATAGCGAAATGCTCGCCCACCAAACTCAACATGGATTGGGTGATTACCAGCTCACCAACCATATTAATCAAGGTATCAATTTTAGAGGTATCAACCCGTATGGAGCTTGATGGCTTGATACTGTTGACTTTGGCATCGTCTGCCGATGCGGCTTTAACGGCGGGGGCTTCCGGCACGACTTGTGGCGGCGCTGCCGGCAGTTCCGGCTCGGCCTGAGTAATGGTTTCCGCGATGACCTCAGGCTCCGGCTCAGCATCGGCAGGTTGCGCTTTCGGGACTTTGGTGAACAATTGCGTCAGTTCCAGCTCGCAATCGCCTTTCACCCAATCGAAAATTTCATTGATGTCTTCTTCAGTCGCATTTCCGGTTAATTTTAGATCCCAGGAAATATGGCATTCTTCCGGTTCCAATTCGTAAAAATCGGGAATATCGTGGACATTGGCAGCGGTATGCAACTCACCCAGTTCTGTTAGTTCTCTGAACAGGCGCACCGGGTCGTTACCGGTTTTCAGCATATCCATGTAGGGCGTCAAGGCTATAGACCAGCCATCCGGGATTGATTCAAATTCTTGCACGGGAGCCGCTTTTACAGCTGCCGGTTTAGCCGCTTCGGCTTTAGGCTGTGGCGCCGCAGTTGCAGCCGCTTCCGCAGCGCTGCCATTCAGCTCTACTTCCAGTGCCCGTTGGTGCTCGGCAACTTTGGCATCGTCCACGGCAAAATTTCCCTGTATGGCGGTCACCATTTCGCGCAAGCAATCGACCGATCCCAACAGCACATTGACCGCAGCCTGAGTCACTTTACGGCGCCCATCGCGCATTTCATCCAACAAGGTTTCCATGACATGGGTGAATTCGGCCACATTGGTAAAACCGAAAGTGCCGCTACCACCTTTAATCGAGTGCGCACCCCGGAAAATAACATTGATGGCTTCCGAATCAATATCGCCCATGTCCAGGTTAAGTAGCCCGGATTCCATAGCCTCAAGCCCTTCGAAACATTCTTCGAAGAAAACCTGATGAAATTGCGCCATATCGATAGACATAAAGTTACCTGCTCTGTTTAAAGGTGTTCCGGGATCAGCCTAAAACTTTATTAAGCGTTTTCAGCAATTGGTCCGGGTTGAACGGCTTGACCATCCACCCGGTTGCGCCAGCGTCTTTGCCGGCTTGCTTTTTTTCCGGGCCTGATTCGGTGGTAAGCATTAGCATCGGGGTAAATTTATAATTGGGCAGTTCCCGTAATTCCTTTATCAAGGTAATGCCGTCTTTATTCGGCATATTGACATCGGTCACCACACAATCGAATTGCTTTTGCTGGGCTTTATTTAAAGCGTCAACACCGTCTTCCGCTTCTTCTACGTCGTATCCAGCACCTTTTAAAGTGAGCGATACCATTTTTCTCATCGATGCTGAATCATCAACTGCAAGAATACTTGCCATTGTTATCTCCGGTTATTGCTTAGTTTTTAAACCTGAATAGTTGTCAACCTAAAATCACAACTAAGGCGCTGCCATTTCCACTAAGTCTAGTTCAAATTTTTCAGTGGTAAAGTTGTCAAATATGTGATCCAGGTCAATTTTTTTTGAGAAACTGTTCGTAACTTGAGCGATAGCCGTTGTCTACAAACTTGTTTAAAATGTGGATCATTCAATTTATATCGGAGCTTTACATGAAAACTTTAGTCAAAATTTCCATAACGTTGTTTTTTTTCTCGGTAGCCGCGTGTTCATCTAACCCAACTTTAAGTGAACAAATGGCTTCGCACGGCAAGCAATTGGTGGAAGAAGGCAATAAACAATGGGAAGAAGGCTCGAAAATGGTTGAAGAGGGTAAAGACAAAGTTCAGCGCGGTAACCGGCTGCTTGAAGATGCCAAACATGTGGAACATGATCACAAAAAATAATTTACGCTCAAAAATGGCAGCGCCGGTTTCAGGATGAGTGATAACTTAGACTTACCACCCGCGACCAATTTGCTAAAAGTAACGGCGGGGATCTGAAACCCGGCATGTTTGTGGTAAAACTGGACCGACCTTGGCTTGAAACGACGTTTTTGTTTCAAGGCTTCGAAATCAAGAACCAGGATGATATTGATGCAATCAGGCAGCAGTGCCGTTTTGTTTATATCGATGCCGACCGTCAGCGCAAAGAGCCGCTGGCGTTTGCCCGCAATACCGCTTATTCAAAAGGTTTGCTGGATAAAATCAAACCACCCGCAAACAAAAGCACGCTAGGCCGTGAAATCAAACAGGCGGAATATGTCCACAACAAAGCCAGCAGCCTGGTGCGCACGTTTATGCACGATATTCAGCTGGGACGGCCGATTGGAGTTGAATTAGCGAAACAAGCCGTCGCTGAGTGCGTAGACAGTATTATCAATTCGCCTGACGCCTTGTTGCTGATGGCGCAACTTAAAAACAAAGATCAATATACCGCGCAGCATAGTATGAATGTCTGCATTTATGCCATTGCACTGGGACGGCATTTGAATATGAGCATCGATGCTTTAAGAAATCTGGGCTTATGCGGCATGATGCACGATATGGGCAAAATGTTCATCCCGCTGGAAATTTTGAACAAGCCGGGGAAATTCACACCCGATGAAGAGTTGGTTATGAATTCCCATCCCCAGCGTGGATGGAAATTATTGCAATCTACCCCAGGCATGTATCCGGGTGCGGTGGACGTGGCCTATAACCATCACGAACGCTTGGACGGCAAAGGTTATCCGCGCGGACTTACCGATGCGCAAATCGGTTTTTTTACCCGCGTTGTGACCATAGCCGACTCTTACGATGCCATCAGTAGCGACCGGGTGTACCAAACCGGCCGTTCGCATTTGGAAAGCATTAAAATTCTCAACGATATTTCCGGAATGCATTTGGATGCCGGTTTAACCATCCGTTTTATCGAATGTGTTGGTATTTATCCAGCTGGTAGTATTGTCGAAATGAGCAATGGTGAAGTGGCGCTGGTGGTTGAAGTCAATCCCAAAGCTAAAATCCGCCCCAAAGTGTTATTGCTGAAAGATGCCGATAAAAAACCTTGTCAGGAAAAACTGCTGGATCTTACCAAAATGGAACTCGATGCCAGCGGCCAGCGTTACACCATCAAAAACGTGGTCCGCCCTGACGTGTATGGCATTAATCTTTTAGACTACTACAACCGCGGCACTTTAATTGCCAAACTGACCGAAGCTTGATCAGCCCTGTTTCGAATAGTTTAAGAGTTGTGCTGAATTGGAATCAGGTTTAGCTAGCCGGTGTTAAAGTGCTCTATAACTATTTTTATTCTGCCCGTTAACCGACAAGTTAAACCCAAAATAATCATTGCACGGCTTATTTCATTTGAAAATTTTTAATATTTCCGAACAGTGTCAAACTATTGCATAGTCTATTGGTTAATTTTATTTATCCCAAGCTTACCGGTAAAAGCGGATACGCAAATTGTTTATTGGCACCGCTTGCAGGATAATCCGGCCGCTTTCCAAATATTACAACTGGCGCTGGATAAAACCGCTAAGAAGTTCGGAACTTATGCGTTAATCCCTTCAGAATCCATGGAACAAGAGCGGGCCGAACTGGAATTACAAAACGGCCGGCTTGATATCGCCAACTTTGCGCCCGACACGGCACGCGAAGCCTTGCTGGAACCGGTTCGCATCCCGGTTACCCAAGGCTTATTGGGCTATCGGGTCTGTTTGATTAAAACAGGCAGCCAACATCTTTTTGACCCAGTGCAAACGCTATCCGGCTGGCGGGAAAATAATTTAACCATAGGCCAGGAAACCGGCTGGCCCGACACGGAAATCCTTGAGGCGAACCAGCTGAAAGTAGTCAAAGTACCCAAATATCCGTTACTGTTTACCATGCTTGATCAAGGCCGCTTCGATTGTTTCTCTCGAAGTATTTCGGAAGTGGCCGAAGAATTGAATGCTCACCCCGAACTGGAGTTAGAAAAAAATCTGCTGTTGGTTTACCGATTGCCGACTTTTTTCTTTTTCAAAAAAACTGATAAAACCTTGGCCAAGCGCTTACACCAAGGGCTGCAATCAGCATACAAGGATGGTTCCATCAGTGCTTTGATCAAAGACTATTACCGTAACCAGTTCGAGACTATGGGCATAGCCCAAAGAAGGGTTTTATATTTGGAGAATCCATTGCTGACCCGCCCTACCCGCGAGGCGCTTGAACATTTTCAATATTGGCTGGAAATAAAAGAATTTCAGCCATGAAATTAGCTGTTTTATATCACTCTCCGTTAGCAAAGCGTATGGCTTTGCGCGTACTTCAGTTTGCGGCGCTGGTCGCGATGTTAATAACGCTTTTGGAGGTGGGTTTTTTTTACCAAAGCGCGCGGGTAAAACTGGAACACGAAATCATCAATTTGGGCGAAAGCCGGGTTGTCAGTTTAGCTGCCGGGTGCTGGAACGTCGATTACGAACAAATCGACATTATTCTCAAGGAAATGGCGCAAAACAACAGTGTTTCGTACATCACCTTAATCACCGACAACGGCAAAGTATTTACCAAAGGACAACCCGTAGAACCCGGTTTATCAGTATTTACCTACAAAAAGCCCTTACGCTTTGCAATTAACGGACAAAGCCATGATGTCGGTGAATTGCAGATAGGCGCAAATTGGCTGGCTGAGTTTAATACCCGAAATTTTGCCGTGCTGGCTATTTCTGAAGTTGTTAAAATTTTACTTATCGCTGTCATTGTTACTTTAATCGTTTACCGGGGCGCTGTACGTCATTTATTGGTGATTTCCGAGTATTTACGGCAAGTCAGATTGGACCGGGAATTCATCCCGTTAAGCCTGGACAAGCAGGTAACCGGTAAAACCGGGGATGAATTGGACCTCATTGCGGGAAACTTAAATCAATTACTGACAACCTTACAATCTACTTTAGCCGATTTGAACCGGCATAGAGCGGAATTGGAAATGCTGGTGGACGAGCGAACAGCCGAATATTTGGCGGCTAAAAATCAAGCCCAACTAGCCAGTCTGGCCAAGACGACTTTTTTAGCGCACATGGCGCACGAATTAAGAAACCCGTTAACTGCCATTACCGGATACGCCGAATTGCTGCAAAAGCAGCTGGGAGTGAGCACGCTGGCCCACTATGCCGGGATGATTATCAAAGCCGGCGACCATCAATTGGCACTGATTAACGAATCCTTGGATATTGCCAAAATCGAATCCGGGGTTATCGAGCTTAACCCGCAAAAGTTTGGGCTTAATGATTTAATCGCCGAGTGTATTTTGCTTAATCAGCCGCAAGCCACGGAACGGGATGTCAGCATTGCCAGCCAGCTAAGCCGCGATTATTTGCTGTTTAGCGACCGTTTTAAACTCAAACAAGTGCTGTTGAATTTAATATCCAACGCTATCAAATACAACCGCGACCAGGGACGTGTCGAGATTGAGACCCAAGAAGCCGGAAACTTCCTGAAAATTTCAATCCGGGATACCGGTAAAGGCATGGATAGCGAGCAGCAAAAGCTGTTATTTCAACCCTTTGAGCGTGTGGGCGCGGAAAAAACCGGCGTTTCAGGTACCGGCATCGGTTTGGTCATTTGCCGGCAATTGATCGAAAAGATGGGCGGTGAACTGGGTTTTCAAAGCATCGCCGGCAAAGGCAGCTGCTTTTGGCTGACTTTACCTGTACAGTAGTATCTGCTGTCTCATCGGGTTTAATCTAAAGCCAATGCGCCGGGCAGAAAAAACTCACTAACCAGTAAAGGCTGTTGGCGGGCAATCAGATAACAGGTTCTTCTTCCCAAGACCTTATTTTCGATATTAGCCAGTTGTCCGGCCTTGGCAGTCCACGACAATGGTTTTACAGAGCATAGATCTAATTGTTGCCGGGCAAGATCGGGATAAGCAAAAATCACCTCGCCCAAGGGCCGGTCACCCAGGCTGGATAAAGTGTTGGCCGCTACCATCATCGTGCTGTCCGGAATAACGGTGCGGGCTAGAATCAGCGGTACGTTGCCGGCAATGAGCATAACTTCGCGGACTAGCTGCCGGGTCTGCGGCGCAAGCCCTAGCAGTCGGTTTTCTGAGAAAAAAGGTTTGCTGTAATGTTGATGCAACACCTTGACTTTTACGCTATCGCCGTAGAAGCTGCGCAAGCGTTGGGTTAACGAACCGGCTTCATAAATCCATGAGCGCGCCGCCGAAGGAAGCTGCTGTGGCAATCCCGCCCGGTTTGCGTGCCAGACAGGTTCTTTTACAAATAAAAAACTTCTTTCCCGCAAACTTTATACCTCGGCGTAACGGGTGAGCTGGCCCAGCCAGCGCTCTATCAAAGGTTGCACGCTTTGCGGCCAGTCCCGGAGCATAAGCGCACCGGCTTGTTGTACGTTGTCCAAGAGTTCGGCATCGCGCGATAAATCGGCGATTTTGAATTGCACGGCACCGGTTTGGCGGGTTCCCATCACCTCCCCTGGCCCCCTGAGTTGCAAATCCTTTTCAGCGATTTCAAAACCGTCATTGCTGTCGCGTAGGATGCCCAAGCGGTGTTTGGCCGGGTCGGACAAGGGCGGTTGGTACAATAACAGGCATAGCTGTCGGCTTGACCCCTGCCTACCCGGCCGCGCAGCTGATGTAACTGGGATAGCCCCAAGCGTTCGGGATTTTCTATGATCATTAAGCTGGCATTGGCAACATCCACGCCGACTTCAATCACCGTTGTCGCTACCAACAAATCCAGTTTGTGTTGTTTAAATGCTTGCATTACTTGATCTTTTTCGGAGTTTTTCAAGCGGCCGTGAATCAAGCCAATTCTGATGTCAGGTAAAGCCAGCCGAAGATTTTCCGCGGTTTGCTCGGCGGCTTCGCATTGAAGCTGCGGCGATTCTTCGATTAATGTGCAAACCCAGTAAGCTTGTTTGCGTTGGCCGACCCAGCCGGCAATTCTGTCAATAACCTCCTGACGCCGTTCGGAAGGCAGCACGCTGGTGACTACCGGTTTTCTGCCGGGAGGCAATTCGTCAATGATGGACAGATCCAAATCCGCATATTGCAACATGGCCAGCGTTCGGGGAATTGGCGTAGCGGTCATCACCAACTGGTGCGGGCGAAAATTCTGTTTTTGACCTTTACTACGCAAAGCCATGCGCTGGTGCACGCCGAAGCGGTGTTGTTCGTCTATGATGATCAATCCCAAGTTGCGGAAAATAACGTTGTCTTGAAACAAGGCATGGGTACCAATAACAATGCCTGCACTCCCATCGGCTAAAGCCTGTAAAACCTGTTGCCTTGGCTGGCCTTTTAATTGCCCGGTTAAAAACAGGATTTGGGTTTGTACTTCCGCCAGCCAGTTGTTGAAATTTTTAAAATGCTGTTCCGCCAATAACTCTGTAGGCGCCATCACGGCCACTTGATAGCCGTTACTCAAAGCCAATAGGGCCGCATACGCCGCAACCACGGTTTTGCCCGAGCCTACATCGCCTTGTACCAAACGCATCATCGGTTTTGTGGTAGTGCAATCGGATTCGATTTCGGCTATCACCCGCTTTTGTGCCTGGGTAAGCTGAAACGGTAAAACCGTTAAAAAATGTTGTGCTAAGGGATTAACCGTTCTAAATTGGGGCGCCGACCAAGTCGCATTGATTTGCTTGGTTTGCTGTAGACTCAGGTAATGTGCCAGCAGCTCTTCAAATGCCAGCCGTTTAAGTGCGGGTAGCTTTCCTTCGTGCAAAGCAGCGACATCAATTCCCTCGTCCGGGGCGTGAACGCTGGACAAGGCATCGGCAAGCTTGGGATATTCGAATTTGGCGAGCAGCGGCTCCGGCAGCCAATCCGGCAATTCCGCAGGGTTATTTAGCGCCGTCGCTAAAGCCTGCCGGATAATTTTTCGTAAAGTTTTTTGCCGTATACCTTCTGTCAGCGGATAAACCGGGGTCAATTTGGTTTCCGTTATCGATTCCGCCAAATCCTGGAGAATGCGGTATTCGGATGCATCATTTCCAAGCCCATATAGCCTTGGCGAACTTCACCATAACAACTGATATGCGTACCAGGCTTAAAAGTTTTAAACTGGCTGGCGCTAAAATGGAAAAATCTTAAATTAATAAACCCGGTCCCGTCGGTAATCCGGCAGATCAGGCTTTTTCTGCCTTTACCGGAAATATCCGCAATTTGAATGGTGCCTTTAATCAAAACCTGGTTTTCCGGTGACAATGCACCAATGGCCGAAAACCGGGTACGGTCTTCATACCGATGCGGCAAATGAAAAACCAAATCCTGAATGGTAACCAGACCGAGTTTCTTTAAATGATTGGCCGTTTGTGTGCCTATACCCGGCAAAAGGGTGATAGGTTGAGTTAATGCCGTGAAGCCGGTCATAGAAAAATTTTCCTGCCGGCCCATTGCTGTTTGAATCGGCGAGACCGGTGATCAAGCCGGATACGATTGCGGCCTTAATTCCATAATGGCATCCATCTCCACTTGCGCACCTTTAGGCAGGGCTGCCACCCCGATAGCGGCACGGGCAGGAAATGGCGCGGAAAAAAAGCTGCCCATAATTTCGTTAACGATAGGGAAATTAGTCAAATCGGTTAAAAATACATTGAGCTTAACGATGTCGGCAAAGTCACCAGCCGCTTCGGCAACGGCGCGCAGATTTTTAAAGACCTGAATAATCTGGGCTTGAATATCGCCTTCGACCAGATTCATGGTGGCCGGATCCAAAGGGATCTGACCGGACATATAAACGGTATTATTAACCCGTACGGCTTGAGAATAGGTACCGATAGCTTGCGGCGCATTGGGCGTGTAGATGATTTCCTTGATCATAATTTTCCTGTGTAATGACTTAAAAAATCCTGAAACTTAAGCTTTTACCCGGGTAATTTTTAGCACCACAGACAGCTCTTTCAAACCGCGTATGATCTTGGCAAGATGAATACGATCTCTCGCAGTCAGCGTAATTAAATCAATGCTGATTTTGTCATCCTGGTCAACCACGGTAACGTTTTCAATGTTCGAATCCTGATTGGATATAGCGGCGGCCACGGTAGCCAGCGAACCGCGCTGGTTGAGGATTTCTATGCGCAGATCGGCGGGAAAATCGCCTTTGGCATCGTCGCTCCATTCAACTTCCAGCCAATTGGCGTTCTTCTTTCGAATATCTTTGTTGGGGCAGTCATGCTGGTGCACAACGATACCTTTGCCGGGATTAAAAAAACCGATGATCTGGTCGCCGGGAATCGGCCTGCAACACTTGGCCAGGGTTATCACCATGCCCTCGGTGCCTTTGATGATTAATGGCGTTTTGTCACGGTGTTCGCTGATATCGAGTTTAACCGCAGCATTGATATCGTCTTGAGACATACGCTTGGCAATTAAAAACGGCATTTTGTTGCCCAGGCCGATATCTTCCAACAGTAAATCGAAATTCGGCATGCCTAAAGCATCCAATAAGGCTTTGATTTTGTCTGGGTCTATGCTTTCCAAATGCAAATGCATGGCTTGCAGTTCTTTTTCCAGCAAGCGGCGTCCCAGAGCTATGGCTTCCTGCTGTTTAAAATGCTTTAAATAGGTGCGGATACTGGAGCGTGCTTTAGCGGTGGTCACATAATTGAGCCAAAGCGGGTTCGGACGCGCCCAGGACGCGGTAATAATCTCAATAGTGTAGCCGTTTTCCAATTTGGTCTGTAGCGGCACCAGTTGCTTATCGATTTTAGCCGAGACGCAGGCATTGCCGATATCGGTATGCACGGCATAAGCAAAATCCACCACGGTAGCCCCGCGCGGCAACTTGATAATGTCGCCTTGGGGGGTAAACACAAAAACTTCCTGCGGGAACAAATCCACTTTCAGGTTATCGATAAACTCCAGCGAATCCCCCGCCATCTTCTGAATCTCCAGAAGATCGCGCAGCCATTCATTGGCTCGCGCCTGAAATTTTTCGGGTTTATCGTCGTCGGATTTATATAGCCAATGCGCGGCAATGCCGGATTCGGACATGCGGTGCATTTCGTGGGTTCGAATTTGTATCTCGATGGGCACGCCGTATGGGCCCATCAGCACGGTATGCAGGGATTGGTAACCATTGGCTTTAGGTAAGGCTATGTAGTCTTTAAAACGCCCCGGTATGGGTTTGTACAAATTATGTACGATACCCAAGACACGGTAGCAACTATCGACATTGTCACAATAAATTCGAAAAGCATAGACGTCAAAAACATCGGAGAACGATATTTTCTTATGTTCCATTTTTTGATAAATGCTGTAGAGGTGCTTTTCACGACCCACTACATTGCATGGCAGATTGGCTTGATCCAGCCGGATACGAATTGAACCCTCAATGGTGTCTATAATTTTACGCCGGTTGCCGCGGGCTTTTTTGACGGCACTATCCAAAATAGCATAACGCATCGGATACATGGCTTGAAATCCTAAAGCCTCCAGCTTGTGGCGAATTTCGTTCATGCCCAGCCGGTTGGCTATGGGCGCATAGATATCCAGGGTTTCCTTGGCAATGCGGCGCTTTTTTTCCGACGGCATGGCGCCAAGGGTTTCCATGTTATGCAGGCGGTCGGCCAGTTTAACCATGATCACACGCAGGTCGTTAGCCATGGCCAAAAACATTTTTCTAACGTTCTCGGCCTGAGCTTCAGCGTGGGATTTGGAATCGATTTTGGTTAATTTGGTAACGCCGTCAACCAGTTCGGCGACTTCAGGGCTAAATAGTTTAGCCAGTTCAATTTTGCTAACCGGGGTGTCTTCTATGACATCGTGCAAAATAGCCGCCATAATGCCGCGCGCATCCATGCGCATTTCGGCCAGACTGATAGCCACGGAAACCGGATGGCAAATGTAAGCTTCTCCGGTTTTGCGAAATTGCCCGGAGTGGGCATTCGCGCCGAATTCGTAAGCTCTAACGCATTCGTTGATTTGGTCCTGATCTAAATAGTCGCCCAAAGTATCGCATAAACGCCGGATCAATTTATCCTGAGGGCGTTCAAGTTCGATATGGTCGGCTAAGTTCAACATGGTTGTTATCAGAACACATTTTGGTGTGTTGGCTCCTCGTGTACAGTTTCGGTTACTTGGTGCAAAGCACCAATATTTTCATAGGTCACATGGCCTGCGGCGATTTCCCGCAAGGCAACCACAGTATCTTTATCTTTACCGCGATTAACGAATTCCTCCGCGCCTTTTTGCAGTTGCCGCGCTCTTGCTGCCGACAACAAAACCAGTTGGAAACGGTTATCCACATGCTCAAGGCAATCTTCTACAGTTACTCTAGCCATTTAGACCTCAAAATTTCATTTAACTCTTTGACTTAAAAACATTAACCGAGTTCTTAAAGGATTCGGCCGAATTATAAAAACGGGAAGCCATCTTAACAAGTTTATTAAGGCTTGCCCAGTTAACCAACAGTTTTTAATATACTTACTGCGGGTAGCTCCTTGCCTTCCAAAAACTCCAAAAAGGCGCCGCCGCCCGTAGAGGTGTATGAAACCTTATCTTCTATACCGTATTTGTCAATCGCTGCCAAGGTATCACCGCCACCTGCAATCGAAAATGCCGGGCTTTCCGCGATAGCCTCGGCAAGGGCTTTGGTGCCGTCACCGAACTGATCGAACTCAAAAACACCGACAGGGCCATTCCAAACAATAGTGCCCGCTGTTTTTAATAATTCGGCGTAATGTTTGGCCGTTTCCGGGCCTATGTCCATGATCATGTCGTCATCGCCAACGTCCGCGACTTTTTTTACCGTGGCGGCGGCGGTTTCTGAAAATTCTTTGGCGCAAACCACATCGGACGGAATCGGTATATCCGAGCCGTTACTTTTAGCCTGGGCGATCAATTTTTTCGCGGCTTCAATCAAATCCGGCTCATATAAGGATTTGCCTACCGGGAAACCGGCAGCGGCAATAAACGTATTGGCAATACCGCCGCCCACAATCAATTGATCGACTTTGGCGGATAGTGATTCCAATACCGTCAGTTTGGTAGAAACCTTGGAGCCACCGACCACGGCAACCAGCGGTTTAGTCGGCGTTTCCAAGGCTTTACCCAAAGCCTCCAACTCACTGGCCAGTAATGGCCCGGCGCAAGCTACCTTAGCAAATTTGGCGACACTATGGGTGGAAGCCTGGGCTCTATGCGCGGTGCCGAAGGCATCCATGACATAAATATCGCATAAGGCTGCCATTTTGCGGCCTAAGTCGTCGCTGTCCTTACCTTCACCGGCATTAAACCTGACGTTTTCACAAAGCACGACTTCACCCGGTGTTATATCGATGCCGTCTAGCCAGTCTTTTTCCAATCTCACCGCTTTGCCCAGCAAGCCGGACAAGCATTCGGCGACAGGTTTTAACGAGGATTCCTCATCATACACGCCTTCCGTCGGCCTGCCTAAGTGCGACATTAAAATCACTGCCGCTCCGGCCGATAAGGCTTGTTCAATCGTTGGCAGGCTGGCCTTGATGCGGATATCGCTGGTTACTTTGCCGTTTTTTACCGGCACATTTAGATCTTGGCGAATAAGAACGCGTTTGCCGGATAATTCCAATTCGGTCATTTTTTTAATCGGCATAAAAACCCCTTTTGTTGTTTTTTAATTTGGTTTCCATTTGATGGAACAGCCGATACCGGCTATTTGCTGTTCAGGCCCGGTGCCGGTTTTAGCGATCCTTTGCATGGCGTTAAAAAGTTCCCTTTCAGCATCTTCCGTAGCGGTTTGTTTATTGCTGGAATCGATACGGCCACGGTATTGCAAGCCCAATTCGGCATTATAGCCAAAAAAATCGGGTGTGCAGACAGCGCCATAAGCTTTGGCAATTTCCTGGCTTTCATCAAGCAGATAGGGAAAATTAAACCGGTAACGTTCGGCTACCCGCGTCATGTTCTCAAAACAATCTTCGGGATATTCGATGCTGTCATTGGACATAATGGCAACGGATTTAATGCCTAAAGGCTCAAGTTCCACAGTATCCCTGACGATGCGTTCGAGCACCGCTTTTACGTAAGGGCAATGGTTACAGATAAACATGATCAGTAAGCCGTTGTCGCCTTTACATTGGGCCAGCGACCAGTGCCGCCCATCAACGCCGGGCAGATTAAAGTCGATTGCAGGCTTGCCAAAATCACATACCGGTGTTTGTAATGCGGCCATGGTTGCTCTTGCTATTTAATGGTTGAAGATTAGCGTCTTGATAATACCGGAGATTACAAGAAAATGAATTGCATGGATATTGAATTGTTGCCGGGAAGCTGTGGGTGTTTAAAAAGGCACGACCGATTTAAAGCCTTGCTAACGCAAAAGAATCGCCAAACTGATCATTAAGGCGCCGGCGAAAATCGTCCATACCAAATTGCGGTGGTTGGTATTCATTTGTTGCCTTAATTGGCGTAATTCCTGTTGTTGGCGTTCTGCTTGCAGTTTACTATTAGCGGCATTATCTAATGCCTTGAAAATTAAGGCTGGCATGTCCGGTAGCTGATCGGCCATCACCGGCAGCTGTTTATACAGCTTTTCCAGTTTTGCTTTTGGCCCCATGCGTTCTTTAAACCATTTTTCCAAATAGGGCTTGGCGGTTTGCCATAAATCCAGTTCGGGGTAAAGTTGGCGGCCCAAGCCTTCAATATTTAATAAGGTTTTTTGCAGTAAAACCAGCTGCGGCTGCACCTGCATTTCAAACCGTCGCGCGGTTTGAAACAAACGCAATAAAAACAAGCCGAAGGAAATTTCTTTTAAAGGCTTTTCAAAAATCGGCTCGCAAACGCTACGAATCGCGGACTCAAATTCCTCAACCCTGATCGTGCTCGGCACCCAGCCTGATTCCACGTGCATTTGTGCCACTCTCAGGTAATCACGGTTAAAAAAGGCCAGGAAATTCTCCGCCAGATAGTGTTGATCGGAACGCGATAAGGTTCCGACTATACCGAAATCGATAGCGATGTATTTGGCAGGCAGCTCGACAAAAATATTACCGGGATGCATATCGGCATGAAAAAAATTGTCGCGGAAAACTTGGGTGAAAAAAATCTCCACGCCGCGCTCGGCCAGCAATTTAAAATCCGCCCCGCCTGCCCGCAATTGCGCTATATCACCGATAGGCACGCCTTGGATTTTTTCCATCACGATGACTTTTCGGCGCGTTAAAGGCCAGTGTATTTCCGGAATATAAATAATATCGGAGCCTTCGAAGTTACGCCGTAGTTTGCTGGCATTGGCCGCCTCGCGATTTAAATCAAGCTCGTCCAAGGTGGTTTTTTCGAATTCGGCAACCACTTCCACCGGTCGCAGGCGTTTGGCGTCGGGCCATACTCGCTCGGCGATTTTGGCAAATTCAAACAATAAGGCCACATCGGCGTGGATACGGTTTTCAATATCCGGCCGCAACACTTTGACGACCACGGATGCACCATCGGGCAATCTAGCTTCATGCACCTGAGCTATGGAAGCGGAAGCCATGGGCTCCAAATTGAATTCGGCAAACATCTCGGTAACCGGCATGCCCAATTCTTGTTCAATGATTTGCCGGGCAAGTTCACCGGAGAATGGCGGCACACGGTCTTGCAGCTTGACCAGTTCGTCGGCAATATCTTCCGGCAAAAGGTCTTTGCGTGTCGATAAAGCTTGGCCGAATTTAACGTAAATCGGACCTAAATCTTCCAGGGCTTTGCGAATACGGACGCCACGGCTGTCTTTGTTTCTTTTCAGCCAAAATCCGGGTGAAAAATAAGCCAGAAAACGAATCGGCTTAAATAATGGGGTGTTTAAAATGATTTCATCAAGACCGTGAAAAATAAGAACCCAATTGATATGAATCAGGCGCAGCAAGGTTTTCGGATGGGTCACGTGGATTGCCCTGGAAAATAGAAAGTAAGGCTACAAGCCGGGTGATTAATAAACTAACCCGGCGTTTCCGGTTTTGTAGTCAATGTGGTTTCCAACCGCTGTGTTCTGCTTTGCAAGCGGTCTAAAGCCAGGCGTAAATCGTCGACTTGCCGGTAAAAGCTGTCTGTCTCGGGAGTGGCCGGAAGGTCGCGGGTTTCTTCCTGCAAGAATTCCACCGCGTCCAGTTTGAACGCTTCAAGGCTTTGTTGACCCCAGGTTTGGCAAACGCGGAACACCTGCCCGATTTGATGAGCGACAATATCGCCGGTGTAGTGCGATAACTGCTCTTCCCAGTCGATATCCAGTTTAGCGAACAATTGCTGAAATTTCTTGCCGGTGTGCATGTCGCCGGTAATGGTAATTTCACCGGAAAAGATCGTACGCATGGGGCTATCGCTTAAAGCCATCATCCCGAAAGCCGGTAATGAGCCACTCAATTTAGTATCGGGTTCGCCGGCATGGTGATCCAGAATTTGGATTGAGTGCTCGGTAGGACATAAAAACACGGTTTCATTGAAAGGCTCAACGGTTAAGGCAATCACTTTACCCGCGATCGGCTTCAGGAAATATCCGCTATCCGGATCAAGCGCCAAATAGTGTTTCAGCCCTGTCTCCAGAATATTCAACAGCAGCGGCTTAAGCATATTAGAACTTATAGCCGCGGTGAACGGCGACGATACCTTGGGACATATTGAAATATTCGCAACGCTCGAATCCAGCCTGTTCCATCATGCGTTTAAGTTCTTCCTGCTTAGGATGCATACGGATGGATTCAGCCAGATAGCGGTAACTGTCTTCGTCTTGCGCCACCATTTTGCCGATTTTCGGCAAAATATTAAACGAATAAAAGTCGTAAACCTTTTCCGTTATTTTGTCGATTGGATGGGAAAACTCCAAGACGATCAACCTTCCACCAGGTTTTAATACCCGGAACATGGAACGTAATGCCGACATCTTATCGGTAACATTACGCAAGCCGAAGCCGATACAAACGCAATCAAAACTATTATCGGCAAACGGCAGGCATTCGGCATTGACCTGGGCATAGGTAATGGTGGCAATCAGGCCTTTATCGATAAGCCGGTTGCGCCCGTTGCGCAACATTTCCGAATTAATATCGGCCAGCACCACTTTACCGGTAGGGCCAACGCGCTTTTCAAACAAGATGCTTAGATCGCCGGTACCGCCAGCCAAATCAAGCACCTGTTCACCAGCTCTGACATTGGATAATTGTACGGCCAAGCGCTTCCAGATACGGTGGATACCCAACGACATTAAGTCGTTCATGACATCGTATTTACCGGCCACTGAGTCAAAAACCCCGCGTACTAAAGCCGCTTTATCATCGACGGCAACTTGTTTAAAACCAAAATGCGTGGTTTCTTGTTTTTCCATGGTCTTGTCCTAATGATCGTGATGCGACATACCGGCATTAACCTGCGCCGGCTCGCGGCTGGCTCCGGCTTGTTCCAGGCGCTGCAGGTAGTCGGCCCAGAGTTCGGCGTAATCGGTACCCAGAGCGTATAAAAGATCCCAGGTGAAAATGCCGGTACTGTGGCCGTCGCTGAAAACCGGCGCTATGCCATAATTCCCTACCGGTTTGATTTCGTTAATGTTGACACCGGCTTTACCGACCTGAAGCACCTCCTGGCCGGGCCCGTGCCCTACCGCTTCGGCGGAAGGTGTAAACACGCGTAAAAATTCACACGGCAGGTTAAATTGGCTACCGTCGTCAAAACTGATTTCCAACACGCCGGATTTTTGATGCAGCTTAATTTCCGTCGGTATGGCGTTGCAAGGTTTAACATTGATTCGCATGAATTTCCTCTAAAGAATGTAGCGGCTTAAATCTTCGTCCTCAACAAATTCGCTTAAATGTTGGTCAACGTATGCCGCGTCAATAGTGATGGTTTTTTCCATTAAATCAGGCGCACTGTAAGAGATTTCTTCCAGCAGACGTTCCAAAATGGTATGCAGCCGTCTGGCGCCGATATTTTCGGTGGTTTCGTTAACTTGCCAGCCCAATTCGGCAATGCGTTTTATGCCGTTGTCCGTGAAACTCAGCGTAACCCCTTCAGTGGCCAGCAAGGCTTGATATTGTTCGGTCAATGAAGCGCTAGGCTCGGTTAATATGCGCACGAAATCATCCGCCGTCAAGGCTTCCAGTTCGACGCGAATGGGAAAACGCCCTTGTAATTCCGGAATCAAGTCGGAGGGTTTGGTTAAATGAAACGCGCCGGAAGCAATAAATAAAATATGATCGGTCTTAATGGTGCCGTATTTGGTGCTGACGGAGCTGCCTTCAACCAGCGGCAACAAATCGCGTTGTACACCCTCGCGTGAAACCTCTCCCCCGCTGCCGCCCAACTCCGAGCGTTTACAGATTTTGTCTATTTCATCGAGAAAAACAATGCCGTTTTGTTCGACTGCATCCAAAGCACGCAATTTAATATCTTCTTCATTGATCAATTTGCCGGCCTCTTCTTCCTGTAAAACTTTCATGGCTTTGGCAATGGTCATTTTGCGGGATTTTTTCTTGCCGTTGCTTAAATTTTGAAACATGCCTTGCAACTGGCTGGTCATTTCTTCCATGCCCGGTGGCGCCATAATTTCAACGCCTACCGGGGCCACCTGAACATCAACCTCAATTTCTTTATCATCCAGATCGCCTTCACGCAGTTTTTTTCGCATTTTCTGCCGGGTGGTTTCTTCAGTATCCGACAACATGCCGGCCCCGGCTCTGGGCAATAAAATATCGAGTATGCGGTCTTCAGCAATGTCCAACGCCCGGTTACGCACCTTTTCCATTTCGGCGGTGCGGGTCATTTTAACGGCGCTGTCAGCCAAATCGCGGATAATGGATTCCACATCACGGCCGACATAACCGATTTCGGTAAATTTTGTAGCTTCAATTTTAATGAACGGTGCATTGGCCAAGCGTGCCAGACGGCGGGCAATTTCAGTTTTCCCCACGCCGGTGGGACCGATCATAAGAATGTTTTTAGGCGTGATTTCTTCGCGCAAACCGGCACTAATTTGCTGGCGCCGCCAACGGTTGCGCAAAGCGATAGCTACCGCGCGTTTGGCTTTGTTCTGGCCGATAATGTGCTTATCCAGTTCACTTACGATTTCTTTAGGTGTCATGTGGCTCATTGTTCAGGTGATTTTTCGGTGTCCAATTCTTCGATATGAAGGTTGTGGTTGGTATAAATGCAAATATCGGCAGCGATATTGAGGGATTTTTCGACAATGTCACGGGCGCTTAGTTGGGTGCTTTCCATCAAGGCGCGGGCAGCGGCTTGAGCAAACGACCCGCCGGAACCGATTGCCATCAGATCGTGTTCGGGTTCGATAACATCGCCCGTGCCTGAAATAATCAGCGAAGTTTTGGCGTCGGCTATCACTAACAGCGCTTCCAGCTTTCTAAGCGCCCGGTCCGTACGCCAATCCTTAGCCATTTCGACAGCGGCACGGGTTAAATTACCCCGGTGTTTTTCAAGCTTGCCCTCGAAATGTTCGAATAAAGTAAACGCATCCGCTGTTGCCCCGGCAAACCCGGCAATGACTTTATCGTGGTAAAGCCGGCGCACTTTACGCGCGTTACCTTTCATTACTGTATTGCCCATGGTGACTTGGCCGTCGCCGCCAATCACGACTTTATCGCCGCGGCGGACCGAAAGAATGGTGGTACCTCTTAAATTCACGTGTATTCCTTGAGTGTTAAATTCATGACAGTAATTTTACATGCTCCGGCATAAACTGTCCGGGAAAACACCTAAAAGTGGTTTAGCCGATATTCAGTTTACTATGTTACGCTTTGACAACATGTCACATGAGGGGGGAACTATGACCGCGTTAGATCAAATTGCTACCACCTTAGCATTATCCATGGGTCTGGCCTGGGCTAGTGGAATCAATTTATATGCCACTTTATTTACTCTGGGCTATTTAGCCAATACCGGAAATATCGCCTTACCGCAGGATTTGCAGATAGTAGCAAACCCTCTGGTAATGACTGCGGCAGGCTTTATGTACTGCGTTGAATTTTTCGCCGACAAAACGCCGGGCGTCGATACCGGCTGGGATGCCTTGCATACTTTCATCCGCATTCCTGCCGGCGCCATGTTGGCGGCCGGTGCTATCGGCGATTTAAACCCGGCAGTGGAACTTGCAGCAGCAATTTTAGGCGCCGGAGTTTCCGCAGGCACCCATTTAACCAAAGCCGGCAGCCGGGTCTTGATCAATACCTCCCCGGAACCTTTCAGTAACTGGCTAGCATCGTTAACTGAAGATATAGCCGTGGTGGCCGGTGTTTGGGCAAGCATCAATCACCCGGTGGTGTTTTTAGTGTTATTGCTGTTGTTTATAGCATTGATGATTTGGCTATTGCCCAAAATCATCACCGGCATAAAAAAACTATTCCGCTATATTTACAAGTTTTTTCATAAAAATGAACACCCTATTTCCTTGAATCCGCCGGAACAAAGATGATGCCTATTGACTGAAACAGGATAATTTAGTCTAATGGCTGTCTTTGTTACAGGCCTGCCCAGGTAGCTCAGTCGGTAGAGCAGAGGACTGAAAATCCTCGTGTCGACAGTTCGATTCTGTCCTTGGGCACCACTCATTGTTTCTTCGGATATTGCCCAGGTAGCTCAGTCGGTAGAGCAGAGGACTGAAAATCCTCGTGTCGACAGTTCGATTCTGTCCTTGGGCACCATCAAAAAATCCAATAACACTCAATAGCGCCCCTAAAGTCTTAATTATAAAGGCTTTAAAAATATTCACAGTTCATCACGATACTATAATGTTTCATGGGCTAATCCCAGCAATTCAGTGAACTATCCCTCGTTAGCGAGGCCAAACTGTTCAATCGCTACCCAGTTACCCACTCCGCAAATCATCGCGCAGAGGCGGATAAAGAAAATATCTTGCAGCTGATGCTTCTTTTGTCGGTTGATGCGGGAGTCTTCAATGCTTGAAAAGTGATGAATAATAGAAGGCGTTGGTTTTGCTAGCATTGAAAATCAAAATCATAGGCTAATACTTTACCTGAGTTCTATTTTCAAGCACTTTTAAGCGCGATTGTCCTGGCCGGGTTTCCCGGCGGCCTAGTTTCATTTTTCTTTTTGATCTAAGGTGAAAAATTTGCGCGCGGCCAAGACAGCACCTGTTTTGGCCGGATGATGCCTCTAAAGATGCAAATCGATGACCATGCTGTCGTGTAAAACACGAATGATGGCAATATGGTTATCTTCGATCAAGTAGAGTACAACGTGCCGTCCTTGGTGATGGATACGCACCGGTGGCGTGAACTCGTCACGTTCCCGGCATAGCAATGGGTTTTCCGCTATGGACTGAAAACTGTGCGTCAATGCCGTCAGGTATTTTTCCGCCTGAGCCAAGCCCCAACGTTTTACACCGTACAGCCAGATGGCTTCCAGATCATTAAGGGCTTGGGGGCGAAGCTTATAGGAATACTCAGCCAAGATGCTTGGCTTTCATATTATGCAGGAACGTTTTCAGATCAAACGCTTGCGCTTCGCCACTATTGATGCCTTCGGTAATGGCGTCTTGCAACCATTTGATTTTATCTTTTCGTTCCTGATCCTGGCGGATCAGATCACGCAGATAATCACTACTACTGGCGTATTGACCCGATTCAATTTGCGCCTGCACCCAATCGTGCATTTGTTCAGGCAAGGAAATGTTCATGGTTGCCATTTTTACCTCTGGGGTTTGTCTTTTTAGTATGGCAAAATTTGACAAATATTGTCAAAAAACCGTTTATCGCTCTCCACATGCCCTCCATAAGTGTGCGTTCATGCACCTTCAAGGATTGCGCCACTCCGGCATCGCCGGACTTGTTATTGCGTCCATTGTACCAGCCCGCTATAAGCGCTCCCGATCACGACCAAACCGAATACGATCCGGTACCAGGCAAACACCGTGAAATCGTGGTGGCTGATATAGCGTATTAAGCCCCGCACCGCCAGCAATGCGCTGATAAAAGCGGCAACGGTACCGATGGCGAACACTGGCAAATCGTGGCTGCTGAGCAAGTCCCGGTGTTTATAAAGATCGTATAAGCTGGCCAAAATCAGGGTGGGTATGGCCAGAAAGAAGGAAAACTCGGCGGCAGCTTTGCGTGACAAACCGATCAATAGACCGCCAATGATGGTTGAACCGGAACGTGATGTACCGGGAATCAACGCAAACGCCTGGGCACACCCAAGTTTAACCGCATCCCAAGGCGTTAACTCGTCGACATCGGTTATACGGATTTTATGCTCACGCTTTTCCACCCAGAAAATAATCAGCGCGCCAAAAATAAACGCCAATGCAACCGGAATGGGCTGGAACAAATGGGCCTTGATATATTTACCGAACAATAAGCCCAGTACCGCCAGCGGCATAAAAGCTATAATCAGGTTTACAGTAAATTTGATGGCGGTGGGTCCTTGCGAACTAACCCGGCCAAAACCGAACCAATCTTGCTGCGGTATTCCCAACACACCGCCAAAATTGCGCCGGTTTGAATCACAATTTCGAAAACTTTTCCGGTTTCGTCATTAAAATTCAGTAAATCGCCTACCAAAATCAAATGTCCGGTGCTAGAAATCGGCAAAAACTCGGTCAAACCTTCCACAATCCCTAACAGCAACGCTTTAAGTGCAACGATTAAGTCCATACTAATTTCCTGGTTCAATGATTTCCCGTAAAACCGAGGTCGCATAACTGCCGGGCGGCAAATTAAACTCCAAGGTCAGTGTATCGTCCGCAACAAACCGCCACTCGAACTGCTCCACCCTAACACGCAACGGCCTGTTGTCTTTCTCTACCGCCGCGTTAATCAGGCCGTCTCTTAATTCAGGGTATTGGTTAATGATATTTTGCTGGCTTTGCAGCGCGTCTAGCCGGGCCGCCCATTGACCCGTTCCCCATAATACCGCGCTAGGATGGATAGCCAATTCGTCTATGCGAAGTTTTATATCCTGATCCGGCTGTTCAATGGCAAAGCAGCTGTTGGAGTTATCAAACATCAAAATATCGCCTGGGATTGCCTGATCCCAGGTATTTTGCCGGATTCGCTCAGCCAGAATCTCATTAAACAAAAACGATCTGGCGGCGGACAAATAGAGGCTGCGCTGTTCACGCTTGGTTTTGGCGCCGGCGAAAAATTCCAATGCCTTGTTAATGTTTTGGCCGTTATTGCCAAACCGCTGGCTGCCGAAATAATTGGCAATACCTTTGGCTTGGATAGTTTCCAGCCGCTTAAGTGTATTGTCTTTATCGCCTTGCCATTGCCGTATGGTTATGTCGAACCGGTTAGAGGCCAGCGCCCCGCGCTTAAGTTTTTTTGTATGGCGGGTGGTTTTTAAAACCTGCAGCGAAGAACTGTTTAAAGCCTGCCAGTCCGGATCCGGTTTGCCCGGCAGCCAAATACTGAACCATTGCCGGGTTACGGCATGACGGTCTTTTAAACCGGCGTAGCCGATGTCGCGCTGCCTGACACCTGCGTGCTTGGCCAGTTGCCTGGCGGTATATTCGGTGTTCTCATCGGTTTTTTCCACATATAAAAACGCGTGCTCGCCCGTGCCGGACGGTTCAAAAGCCAGTGTTTCGTAAACCCGGAAATCTTCAGCAGTGGTCCGGATCTGCCCGTTTCCAGCCGGCTGGCCGTAAGCATGGGGCCAGAGCGGAATTTCGATTGTAGCGGCCATCCGTGATTAGCTTTGCAATGATTATTTTTCGATCAAAACCGCGGCTTGTACCGCGATACCTTCTTTACGCCCTTCAAAACCTAATTTTTCCGTTGTGGTTGCCTTAACGTTAACGCAATCAGTATCAACTGATAAATCATCGGCTATGTTGCGGCACATGGCTGGTATATGTGGTGCCATTTTAGGAGCCTGGGCGATAATGGTGATGTCGGCATTGACTAATTTGTAGCCTTTCGCCATGACGATAGCATAGACATGGCGCAATAACACCCGGCTGTCGGCACCTTTGAATTCAGCGTCGGTATCCGGGAAATGTTTGCCGATATCGCCTAAGGCAGCCGCGCCTAACAGCGCATCGCATAAGGCGTGCAGCACGACATCGCCGTCGGAATGGGCTTCAATGCCTTTTTCATATTCGATTTTTACGCCGCCCAGAATAACGTCGCCGCCCTCTTTGAAGCGATGGACATCGTAGCCTTGGCCAATTCTTATCATTGCCGTCCCCAAAAAAATTCCGCCAGCGCCAAATCTTCCGGGCGCGTGATTTTGATATTATCCGGGCGGCCTTCAACGATTTTCGGCCTAAACCCCATTAATTCCAGGGCGCTGGATTCATCGGTAATCGCTGGATTGCCGGTAAAAGTTTCCAAAGCGGTTTTCAACAAACCGAAACGGAACATTTGCGGAGTTAACGCCCGCCAAATATGATTTCTATCGAGCGTGCCGGTAATGCCGGTTGAATCAACGCTTTTTAACGTGTCGTGCGACGCGGCCGCCAGAATTCCACCTATCGGGTCGTCTTGTAAATTCTCGATCAGCAGGTTGATATCCATACGGGTCAGGCAGGGTCTGGCCGCATCATGCACCAGAACCCAATCCTGTTCTTGCGCGTTGTCCGCCAAAACCCGTAACGCCGATAAAACCGAATCGGCCCGTTCTTTTCCACCCGGCGCCACAATGATCTGTTCATGCCCGTCAAGTTCAAGCCCAGGCCAATACGGATCGTCTTGTGCAATCGCCACGGCCACGGCCGTGAAAACACCGGATTGCAATAAACGCAGTAGTGTTTGCTCAAGCACGGTTTTACCGCCTAAAGGCAGATATTGCTTGGGGCGGTCCGCTTGCATGCGTTTACCCACGCCGGCAGCAGGAACAACCGCCCAAAAATTTGTCGGATTGGTCATGGCAAGGGGTATCAGGATATATTTAGGTCAAGGTGAACGGTTATTCCAGAATCTGAAAGAAGGTTTCACTTTCTTTGACCATGCCTAGCTCATCCCTGGCCCTTTCTTCCACCGCTTCCTGGCCTTTTCTCAAATCAAGCACTTCGGCATACAACGCTTCATTACGTTGTTTTTTCTCTTCCGCCTGCTGTTTCAAGCCATCTAATTCGGCTTGATAAGCCTGAATCTGCTCGATACTCCCGTCACCGGCCCATAAGCGGTATTGCAAGTGCGCGGTAATCAGCAGGATTATAGCAATAACGAGTTTAATGGCTTTGCCCTCGGTTTATTGGCTGAGAATGGGAAAAAGGCTATCTTGATTAAAGCTTTTTAAAGGCGTTACGTCCGGCATATTTTGCCAGAGTTCCCAATTCCTCTTCAATTTTCATCAATCTATTATATTTGGCAACGCGGTCGGAGCGGCTTAAAGAGCCGGTTTTAATTTGCCCGGTTCCGGTCGCCACCGCCAAATCGGCGATAGTGGTGTCTTCAGTTTCGCCGGAACGGTGCGAAACCACCGCCGAATAACCGGCTTTATGCGCCATTTCGATGGCCGCCAAGGTTTCTGTTATGGTGCCTATCTGATTGACTTTGATCAAAATCGAATTGGCGATTTTTTGTTCTATACCTTGCTGCAGAATGGCCGGATTGGTAACGAACAAATCGTCACCGACTAATTGTGTGCGGTTGCCAAGTTTATCGGTTAGCAGTTTCCAGCCCACCCAGTCATTCTCGTCCATGCCGTCTTCAATACTGATAATCGGATATTTGTTAACCCAATCGACAAAAAATTCCGCCATTTGCTCAGAGGTAAAACGCTTGTTTTCGGAAGCCAAATCATAAACGTCGTCATGATGGTATTCCGAGCTTGCCGCATCCAACCCCAAATAAACGTCTTGACCCGGTTTGTAACCGGCTTTTTCAATCGCTTGCAAAATAACATTGATGGCGGCTTCATTAGAAGGTAAATTCGGTGCAAAACCGCCTTCGTCGCCGACCGTGGTTGCTAAACCTTGTTCGGACAAGACTTTTTTCAAGGCATGGAAAATTTCGGCACCGTAACGGATGGCTTCGCGAAAACTGGGCGCGCCCACCGGCAGAATCATAAACTCCTGTAAATCCACACTATTGTCGGCGTGTGAGCCACCATTGATGATATTCATCATAGGCACCGGCATGATAAATTCACCGGTTTTATTCATGTAGCGGTATAGCGGCAGATTGGATTGTTTGGCGGCCGCGTGGGCAACCGCCATCGACACGGCCAAAGTGGCATTGGCACCTAAACGGCCTTTAGTCGGAGTGCCGTCCAGGGCGATCATTTTAGTGTCGATGCCAACTTGGTCAGCCGGATCCATGCCAATAATTTCAGCGCGGATTTCAGTGCTGATATTGGCGATGGCGTTTAAAACCCCTTTACCGCCGTAGCGGCTTTTGTCACCGTCGCGCAGCTCTATGGCTTCTCTTTCCCCGGTGGAGGCTCCGGATGGCACCATGGCGCTGGCGATAATGCCGGAGTCTAAAATCACATCGGCTTCAACAGTGGGGTTGCCGCGGGAGTCCAGAACTTCTCGGGCGCGAATATCTGAAATTTTTGCCATGGTATTTTCCTTATAATGTTGTCTCGATAAAACCAGCGGCTTTAACCGCTGTATCGATAATAAGTAAAGTTTCTAACAGTTCTTTCATTCTATGCAAAGGCCAGGAATTCGGGCCATCACTTTTTGCTTCAGCCGGATTGGGGTGAGTTTCCATAAATAACCCGGAAATGCCTGTCGCCATTGCTGCTCTTGCCAGCACAGGTACGAATTCGCGTTGCCCACCCGACGAAGTCCCTTGCCCGCCGGGCAATTGCACGGAATGGGTGGCGTCAAACACAACCGGGCAACCGGTGTCTCGCATCACTGCCAGTGAGCGCATATCGGACACCAGATTGTTATAGCCGAAAGAAACACCGCGCTCGCAGACCATGATTTGGTCATTGCCGGTCGCTTTGGCTTTTTTTACCACATGCGTCATATCCCAAGGCGCAAGAAACTGGCCTTTCTTGATGTTTACCGGCAGATTTTGAGCCGCAACATGTTGGATAAAATTAGTCTGGCGGCATAAAAACGCTGGTGTTTGTAAAACATCAACCACGCTGGCCACTTCAGCCAATGGCGTGTCTTCATGCACATCGGTGAGTACAGGCACGCCGACTTGTCGTTTGACCTTTTCCAAAACCGCCAGCCCGTGTTCCAGACCAAGGCCGCGAAAACTATCGTGAGAAGAACGGTTGGCTTTGTCGAACGATGACTTAAAAATAAATGGAATACCTAAGCTTGCGGTTATGTCTTTAAGGTAGCCCGCCGTGTCAAGCGCCAATTGCTCACTTTCAATAACACAAGGCCCGGCAATAAGAAAAAACGGTTGTTTCAAACTTGTTTCAAAACCGCAAAGATTCATAAGGTTACAGCCTTTTTATGGGTAAGCGCCGCTTGCACAAAGCCGGAAAACAAAGGATGGCCTCTGCGCGGCGTGGAGGTAAATTCCGGATGGAACTGACATGCCAGAAACCATGGGTGGTCCGGTATTTCAATGACTTCTACCAACCTACCGTCTATGGATTTCCCGGAAAATTTCAAGCCGGCTTTTTCCAGGACTTCAACGTATTGGTTATTGAATTCATAGCGGTGGCGGTGGCGCTCGGTAATGACATCCTTCTGATAAAGCGAAAACGCCAGCGAATCCGGTTGCAACCGGCATTGGTGGCCACCTAGCCGCATAGTGCCGCCTAAATCGGAGTATTCGTCGCGGGTTTCGATACGGCCTTTTTCGCTCATCCATTCGGTAATCAAGCCGATAACAGGATGCGGTGTTTTCGGCAGAAATTCGCTGCTGTGCGCACCTTCCAAACCGGCAACGTCACGGGCAAATTCAATCACAGCCACTTGCATCCCCAGGCAAATGCCTAAATAAGGGATTTTATTTTCGCGGGCATAGCGTACGGTGGCGATTTTACCTTCCACCCCGCGTTTACCGAAACCGCCCGGCACCAGAATGGCATCGACAGTTTTTAACCGCGTGATACCTTCATCTTCAATCGTTTCCGAGTCTATGTACTGGATATTGACTTTGATGCGGTTACGGATACCGCCGTGCACAAGCGCTTCGTTAAGCGATTTATAGGCATCGGTATGATCGACATACTTGCCGACAATCGCTATGCAGACTTCTTCAACCGGTTCGGCAATGGCGCTAACAACCTGCCGCCACCCGCTTAAATCGGCCGGCGGTACGTCAAGCCGCAATTTGTGGACAACAATATCATCCAGACCTTGTTCGTGCAGTAATAACGGTATACGGTAAATCGAGTCGGCATCCACCGCCGAAATAACGGCTTTTTCCTCCACGTTGGTGAATAACGCAATTTTGCGGCGTTCAGCCACTGGTATCGGCTGCTCGGACCGGCAAATTAGAATATCCGGCTGAATACCGATAGTACGCAATTCTTTCACCGAATGTTGGGTAGGTTTGGTTTTGATTTCACCTGCGGAGCGTATGTAAGGCACTAAAGTCAGGTGAATAAACAGCGACCGGTCCACGCCTAATTCCACGCGCATTTGACGGATGGCTTCCAGAAACGGCAAAGACTCAATATCGCCGACCGTGCCCCCGATTTCGATTAAAGCGACATCCATGCCATCGGCACTTTCATAAATGCGGCGTTTAATTTCGTCGGTGATATGGGGAATGACTTGTACGGTAGCACCCAAATATTCGCCTTTGCGTTCTTTGCGCAAGACGTTTTCGTAAACCTGGCCGGTAGTGAAATTATTTTTTTTGGCCATGGTGGTTTTCAGGAAACGCTCATAATGGCCCAGATCCAAGTCGGTTTCCGCGCCGTCTTCGGTTACAAAAACCTCGCCGTGCTGAAATGGGCTCATAGTGCCGGGATCCACATTGATATAAGGATCCAGTTTAGTCATGGTCACTTTAAGACCGCGCGCTTCCAGAATGGCAGCCAATGACGAAGCGGCAATGCCTTTACCCAGGGAGGAAACCACGCCGCCGGTGATGAAGATATATTTGGTCATGTACAGGCTTTAACAATGATCAACTGTCTTTAAACCAAGCATTTTAATCGACATCCCAGGTTTCGTCATGGTCTTTTCTATGCTCCATCCGGTTAATAAGCTGGAACTTAATGCATGCATCCTCAGCTTCCGTATAAAACTCGGCTGCAATCCAGAGACTACCGACAGCAGCCAAACACTGATCCAAAAAAATCAGCGGAATGGCGTTGCGTTGCCAAGGTGGAATACCGGTTTCCTGAAACAGTTTTTTTAAATCGTGGCGGCCGGCGCGATTCGGCAGTTTGATTTTTTCGCCGCCGGTACGGAATTTAAGTGTTTTTTGTGCTTGTTGCCAGACTTGTTTTCGAATGCCGGTTGAAGCGCTATAACATTGAAGACGTTGCTTTGGCGTTATATCCACAAAATCTTGTCCCGACGGCCATTGGCAAGATTCCCACCGCGCTGGCTCCTCTTCCGGAATACAAAACAAGGTTTCCCGATAACAGCGGATTTGATGACCGCTAGCTAAACTAATCGTTTGCTTACCGGGTTGCACGCTCACGATCATCTGTTTAATGAGTTGATCAAGCACGGCCTGTGACGGCATTCTGAGTTGCAAACGTTGAAACCAATAGCGGATGACCAATTTTTGTTGCTGGTATGTCATCTGTCGCAAACTGGCTAGTTTTAATGTGTCATCTTCTTCACCAAGCACTAACTGGTAAAGACTACAGGCTTGAGCGCTGGACATTACAAGCGCCTCCGCACAATGTTGCGCGGAGCGGGCTACGGTTTTATCCAGGTTTGGCCAGCGCCGCTTCAGTTCCGGAACGATGGCGTGGCGCAAAAAATTGCGGTCGAAGTTGCAATTGGCGTTGCTGGGATCTTCCACCCACAGCAGCTGGTAATGGGCTGCATAGGCTTCAATTTCCGCACGTGAATAATTGAGTAGCGGCCTTAACAACCGTCCTAGGCCGAATTTCGCTTGCTCCGGCATGCCTGATAACCCATGCAAACCGGAACCGCGGAAAAGTTGAATTAACACGGTTTCCAATTGATCATCCCGGTGCTGAGCCAGCAACAGCAAGTCATTAGCCTGCAATAGCGGCCGTAGCGCGTTGTAGCGGGCATGTCTGGCGGCTTCTTCAGGACTTTCGCCGGGCGCTGGCTGCGCATTGACGCGGATTACCCGGCACGGTATCCGCCACTGTGCAGCCGTTGCCAGGCAATGCTCGGCCCAGCTGTCGGCTTGTGCCTGCAAACCGTGATGCACATGCACAGCCTCTAATTTAGCCTTGATTTCCGGCATTTCGGAACATAAATGCAGCAAAACCTGCGAATCGATGCCGCCGCTGTAGGCAAGGTATATGCGCCGTGCGGAAGTTGCCTCTAAGATGATTTCAGTAAGGCTTTGAGACGACAACGTATCAGGCATTTTTCAGGCTGTTATAAAGCCAAAGCCGGCATAAGCCGGCTTTGAAGGTCAACATAAAGTCACGGCCGATTATTCGGTAAAAGAGCCGAAATTCATTAAGCGTTGGTAACGCCGTTGAAGCGTTTGTTCCAACGGCATGGCTTTCAATTCACCCAGATGCCTCAGCAAAGCGTCCTTGAGGCTATCGGCAATAGCTTTAAAATTGCGGTGGCCGCCGCCTATGGGTTCTCTGACCACTTCATCGAGCAAGCCTTGCTCTCTGATCCGGTCGGAGGTGATACCCATGGCTTCGGCGGCAAGCTGGGATTTGTCTGCGCTTTTCCAGAGAATGGAAGCGCAGCCCTCGGGCGAAATCACCGAATAAGTGCTGTATTCAAGCAGTATCAAACGATCACCGACACCGATGGCAAGCGCGCCGCCGGAACCGCCTTCACCGATGACCGTGCAGATGATCGGTGTTTTCAACTGTGCCATTTCAAACAAGTTTCTGGCTATCGCTTCGCTTTGGCCGCGTTCTTCTGCGCCAATTCCGGGATAAGCGCCCGGGGTGTCGATCAGACAGATAATCGGCAGATTAAAGCGTTCCGCCATTTTCATCACCCGTAGCGCTTTGCGGTAACCTTCAGGACGCGGCATACCGAAATTACGGTAGATTTTCTCTTTGGTATCGCGGCCTTTCTGGTGGCCGATAATCACTATCGGCTGCCCTTCCAGCCTAGCCATACCGCAAACGATGGCGGGATCATCGGCAAACGCCCGGTCGCCATGCAGTTCTTCAAAGTCAGTGAGCATAAGGTCTATGTAGTCCAGGGTGTATGGACGCCCCGGATGCCTGGACAGTTGCGATATTTGCCAATCGGTCAAAGCGGCAAAAATACTTTCAGTTAACGCAAAACTTTTATCCTCCAACTGCTTGAGCGCATCGGAAATATTTAAGTTATTATCAAATTCAACATTGCGCAGCTCTTTGATTTTGGCTTCCAGCTCAGCAATAGGTTGTTCAAAATCGAGAAATTTTAAATCCATGGAACGTTATTAAGTGACACCGAATGTTTAAACTCTGAATATTACCGAAAAACTGACCTGAACAGTAACGTTTTTGTCTAATTCGTCGGTCAATTATTTTTTTGCCTGTGCATCTAATGCCCGTAAATGCTCGAGCTTTTCTTTGATTTTGATTTCCAGCCCGCGCTCAACCGGGAAGTAAAATCGGGTACCGGCAAGGCCTTGCGGGAGATAGTCTTCCCCCGCAGCATAGGCCTCAGGCTCATCATGGGCATAACGATAAGCTTTGCCGTAATCCAGATTTTTCATCAGCCGGGTCGGAGCATTGCGCAAATGTAAAGGCACTTCCAAACTACCGCTTTGCCCGGCTTGTTGTAAGGCCGCGTTATAAGCCGTGTAAACCGCATTGCTTTTAGGAGCGCATGCCAAATACAGCACTGCTTGCGCTAAAGTGAGTTCGCCTTCGGGGCTGCCCAGGCGTTCCTGCACTTGCCAGGCATCCAGGGCGATTTGTAAGGCACGCGGATCGGCGTTGCCTATGTCTTCGGAAGCCATTCTGACAATACGGCGGGCCAGATAAGTCAAATCGCAGCCACCGTCTATCATGCGGCACAACCAATATAAGGCGGCATCCGGCGCGCTACCGCGAACCGATTTATGCAAGGCGGAAATCTGATTGTAAAATTCTTCCCCTTGTTTATCGAAACGGCGCGCACCGCCGGTTAACACCGCTTGGGCAATGCTTTCGTCGATCACTTGGGTTTGCCTGGCTGAGGCCAGTTCCACTGCGATTTCCAGTAGATTTAACAAACGCCTGGCATCACCATCGGCGGCTTCGGCAAACTGGTTTTTAATCGCGTCAGACATCTCAAGTTTGCGGTCACCATAACCTTTTTGTTGATCGGCCAGTGCCCTATTCAGCACCAGCAGCAAATCGTCGGGGTTTAACGCATTAAGCACATAGACTCTGGCGCGGGATAGCAAAGCGTTATTGAGGGCGAACGAGGGATTTTCAGTAGTGGCGCCGATAAAATAAACCGTGCCGTCTTCCACGTGCGGCAAAAAAGCGTCTTGTTGGGCTTTATTAAAGCGGTGGACTTCGTCTACAAACAAAATCGTGCGTTGGTGGGATTGCTGCTTTAACCGTTGCGCTTCACTCACGGCGGCTCGTATTTCCTTTACGCCGGCCAATACTGCCGAAACCGGCATGAATTCAGCACCCGAGGTCTCTGCAATCAGCCGTGCCAGTGTGGTTTTGCCGGTGCCGGGCGGCCCCCAAAACACCATCGAATGCAGACGCCCCGATTTTACCGCCTCGTACAGCGGTTTGCCGGGCTTTAGAATGTGGGTCTGGCCGGCGTATTCGTCCAGCGTTTGAGGCCGCATCCGGTCGGCAAGCGGCTGTGTGGAGTCGGAAAAAATATTCACTAATCAGTCGGACACAATATCGGCATTTTTCGGCGGTGTAAAATCGAACAAATCGCCTTTGATTGGAGGATTGAGCTTGATATTGGAAAAATAAATATGGGTAAGCTGGCCAAAGTTGTCATTCAATTCCATACCCGCCAAAACACCATTTAATAACCCGATTAGCACATATTTGAAGCTGCTATCCTGGTTTTTGGGTAGCAATTTGACCCAAACCAAGCCTTCGTCGGTACCTTGTTTAAGCATGGTGAAGTTTTCTTCCAGGGAAATTTGACCGCTTAAGAGTAGCGCTGGCGTAGAACCAATGGAATCATCCAGTTTTTTTATGGTGACTTGTTCCAAGTCGGCATCATAAAACCAAACTTTCCCGGAATTGGCTAGAATTTGTTGTTGAAACGGTTTTTTATAGTCCCAGCGGAATTTGCCGGGTCTTTGCAGGTAAAACTCACCGTAACTGGTTTGGATGGGTCTTTCGGCTTCATCGAGTAAAACCTGCTTAAAGTCGGCAGTTAATGCCTTGGTCGCCCGCAAAAACTCCTTGAGCTGGTCTACCGGTTGGGAGTCGGCAAAAGCAGGCTGGATGGCAGACCCGATAAACAACGCCAATAACGGGAAAACATATCGAATTGTCTTGAATTTATTCATTTTCATTATCACTAGTGGAGTCGCTGTCCGGAATTAAATTGTCAAACCACGATTTAGCCCGGTTGATGGGAGAATCAACGCAAGCGGAAGACTCAGTGGGCTCGGAACCTGCTATGTAAGGGTATTGCTCAGCGCCTTCGCATTCTTCGCTGGCTCTTTCGCCGGTGTAAGGATCCACCCAAACCAATTTCACATTGTCGGGCGGTGTTAACACGACCGGCTGTTTCGATATCTGCCGCATTAAAGCAGTCCAAACTTGCAGTGCTCCGCTGGATCCGGTCAAGCCTACCGGTTTATTGTCGTCACGGCCAATCCAGACCACGGTCAAATAATCACCACTGTAACCGGCAAACCAACTGTCTTTGGAATCATTGGTGGTGCCGGTTTTACCGATCAGGCCGAAGTCTTGGGGTATCGATAAATAGGCGGTGCGACCGGTACCTTTATGCATGACTTCCTGCAGTATGGTATTGACAATATACGTTGCGGCCGGATCAACCACTTGCCTGACATTAAATGGATAACTTTGCAAACGCTCCCCGTTGGCCGCCACCACTGACCGTATGGCTCTTAGTGGCGTTAAAAAACCGTCGCCGGCAAAGGTTTGATACAGCTGAGCCACTTCAATCGGACTGAGTTCGGCAGTGCCGAGTAAAAACGAAGGAAATAAATCGACTTCGCGATTAATCCCCATGCTCCTTAAGGTCTTGGCAATTTTACCGATGCCCACATCCATGCCGATTCTAACCGTGGCTAAATTATAAGAATGCGCCAGAGCCGAGTGTAAACCAATTAAGCCGTGTTGTTTATGATCGTAATTTTTAGGTTCCCAGAGTTTTCCGCCGCCTGCCTTGATTTGAATGGCGCTGTCGTTAACCAGGGTGGTAATAGTATATCGGGCCGGATTTTCCAAAGCGGTTAGGTAAATAACCGGTTTAATCAACGAACCAATCGGCCTTACCGCATCCAAAGCCCGGTTGAATCCGGCAGCGGAACTGTCCCGCCCCCCCGCCATGGCGGCAATTTCACCACTGTCCCGGCGGGTGACTACGGCGGCGGTTTCGAGATTTTTTGCCTTGGGCAATTTTTCCAATTGCGCCAGCTTGCTGTCGATTGACTGCTCCAAAGCATTTTGCGCCCGCGAATCCAGCGTGGTAAAAATATTCAAGCCCTCGGAGGTCAGGTCTTCTTCCCGGTATTCCTGTTTAAGCTGGCGCTTGACCAATTCCATAAAGGCGGGATAGCGGTTGGCCGACCGATGGGTTTTACTGATAACGCTAAGCGGTTTTGCCTTGGCTTCATCGGCTTGAGCAACGGTGATGTGATTCTCCGTTGCCATCTCATCCAAAACCAGGTTCCGGCGTTGCAAGGCTCGTTCCTGAAACCGCCGCGGATCATAGTAAGATGGCCCGCGCACCAAAGCCACCAGTGAAGCTAATTGCTCAAGCGGCAAATCCTTGAGCGAGGTGCCGAAATAAAACTGGCTGGCCAGTCCGAAACCGTGTACCGCGCTGCCGCCATCCTGCCCTAAAAAAACTTCGTTAAGATAAGCTTCCAGAATCTCGTCTTTGCTGTAGCGGTATTCCAATATCAAAGCCATACAGACTTCGTTAATTTTACGCCACAGACTGCGTTCGGAAGTCAGGTAAAAATTTTTTACCAGCTGCTGGGTGATCGTGCTGCCGCCTTGCACGATGCTGCCGGCTCTAAGATTGGCCACCATCGCACGGGCTATGCCCTTAAGGGAAACGCCATGATGCTGATAAAAACTACGGTCTTCGGTGGCTATCAGGCCTTTTACCAGCGTTTCCGGCGCTTCCCCAAGCTTTATCAGGACGCGGTCTTCTTTGATGGTAGGGTAAAAGCTGCCGATTTGCTCAGGATCCAGACGTAAGATGGCAACCCCTTGATCGCTGTCGAAATCAGTCATTTGGCTAATGCTATTGCCGTTGAACAAAATTCGTACCTTGGCGCTAGGCTGGTGCTGATCCCAAAAATTGAATTCCCGGCTTTTAAGACTGACGCTGTTACCTTCACGTAAATAGGTGCCTTCAGCAGTCAATTGCCCGGTTTGCCGGTAACGCAGGGCGACCAGTAAAGTTTCCAGTTCGTCGGCAGATAGGTTAAGTCCCGCATACAATTCGGCTGGGCTCGCAAATACATGGGCTGGAATTGCCCAACGTTTGCCTTCGAATTGCTGACGGACATTGAAATCAAGATAACCGATGTAACTGGCCAGGAGAAAAAACAGCACTCCACACGCCAGTAACAAAAAGTTGCGCAGCCATTTGGGAGCGCTTTTGTTTGCTGTCTTGGCTTTGTTGTATCTTACGCTGCGTTTTCGTGGGGATTGTGCCATGGAGGTAAATAGGAAATGAGTTTCCTGTCGGGTAGCAGGTAGCGATTCAGGATTGCCGGTTTATTAAAATTTATGATCCTTTAGCCTACTGTAATCGGCTGAAAGTGAATCTTTTATGAACAATCATCTTAAGGTTTAATTGATTTTGATGTCATTCAGCAGAAAATGTTGTTGACTGCTGAGCTCAGGATCCGGCCGGCCGAGAATGTAACCTTGCCCGTAATTGATGCCGATATCCCGTAAAATGGTTATCGCCTTAGGGGTTTCCACATATTCGGCAATGGTTTTTTTGCCTAAACGCTGGGCAATTTGGTGCATGGAGCGGACCAGTACCTGATCGGTTTCATCGTCAACCAGATTACGGATAAACTGACCATCGATTTTTACATAATCGACCGGGAATTTTTTCAGGTAATTGAAGGAGCAGAAACCTGCGCCGAAATCGTCTAATGCGAAATGGCAGCCCAACGCTCTCAATTGATTGATCATAATACGCGTGCGATCAAAATTTTCCACGGCGGCGGTTTCGGTAATTTCAAACGTCAGCCGGTCCGGGCTGACCCAGGACATTTCCAGTTTTTGCTGTATGAATCTGACAATGGCATCGTCTTGAAAAGCGTTGCCCGATAAGTTGATGGCTAGTGATACATGCGAGAAGCGAGACGGCAAGGCCGCCAAAAACTCAATTGATTTTTCGATCACCCAAAGTTCAATGCCATGAATCAAGCCCATGCGTTCGGCAACCGGAATAAACTCGCCTGGGGTAATGATCTTACCATCCACCGTTTTCATGCGAATGAGCACTTCATGGTGGGATATAGTACCATCCTGAAGATTAACAATAGGTTGAAAAGCTAGAAAAAAACGGTTATTGCTAAGCGCTTCCCGAATCACCGGCACCCAGTAGGCATCACGCTGACGTTCCTGAAACGCCTGATCTTCCTCGCAATAAAGCCAGATTTTGTTACGGCCTTTTTTCTTGGCGATGGTGCACGCTTGGTGGCCTTTGGAAATAAGTTCGGCAGGATGCTTGACAGTCTCCGGTGAAACCAGCATAGCTATGCCGATGGAAGCAGTGATGTTATAGCTGGCATCACGCACCCTGAAGCGAAAACTTTCCAGTTGGCGGGTGATTTGTTCGGAAACTGCTTTGGCCTGTTCGGGCGAGGATTGATCCAGATACAGGCATAACTCGTCCGAACCGATACGGGCAAACAATCCCATGCCGTGAACCGCTTTTCTTATCACGGTAACAACTTCCACTAAAAGCCGGTCGGCTGCATCAAAGCCTTCAATATCATTAACCAGACCAAAACGGTCCAAATCGATAAACAGCAAGGCGCCATTTTGCAATAATTTGCCGTTTTTATGTAACACCAAGCGTAAATGTTGCTCCAGACTATGGCGATTCAACAGACCGGTTAAATCGTCATGGGCCACCATGTACTTGAGCTTGGCATCCAGCAGCTTTCTGGTAGACAGTTCGGTGATCAGTTTTTCCTGCTGTTGAAAACGCAAAAAACGTTCGTGCTTTAAAACCAGCAAAAAACCAACTAATTGCAGAAGCTCTTGAAAACGGTAAGGTTTGAAAATCTCATAAGTTTGGTATTCGCTCCCCAAACCTAATGCTTCAGGCTCTTGAGCCTGCTCTTTTCGAAGGATGATAAACGACAAAAAAATCCCGCCGTTTTCGTGGGAAAGGGATTTACACATCTCTTTGATATGGCATTGAGGCAAATCTTCATCAATGATCACCACACCCAAATCATTCGGATTGTCCTGATAAAGCCTTAAGACTTCGTATACTTTGCTGCCGTCATTGGCTACGGCAATGTTGGTAAAGCCGCCGCTCTTTAATAACTTCACCAATTCCTCGCACGACCATGTGTCCGCATCGGCAACGATGATTTTTTTTTGTTTGTGCACCTGATTCAGCATGGGTAATTATCGCGCCTTAAAACTTTTTAGCTAATTAAATAGATCCTTTTTAAAAAGCCCCGAGTTGTATGTTAAAAAAAACAGACTAGTCTTTGGTATAAGTTTTACGGCAAATTTCATGCAAAATTTATATAAGCTGAATAATACACTGTTTAGTATAGAGAAAAAAAAATAATGGCGCTACAAACTTATCATGATCTTACGATTTCCGATTTACTTAACGGAGATTTACAACTGGCAACCCTACCCAGTATCTATCTTGAGTTAGTCAAGGTTATCGATGATCCTAGAAAGTCTGCACTGGACGCTGCGCGCGTGATAGATAAGGATCCCAGCCTTACCTTAAAGCTTCTTAAGTTAGTTAATAGCGCATTCTATGGCTTCCCGGCTCGAATTGCATCAATTGATCGCGCAATCACCTTGGTCGGCAACCGGGATTTACTCAATTTAACGCTGAGCACGGTACTGATTGATAAGTTTTCCTCATTACCCGGCAGTCTCATTTGTATGCACGATTATTGGTCGCGCAGCTTACGTTGCGCATTATTGTCCAAAGAAATTAGCATGCTGATCGATACCCCGAAAAAATTGGATACGGATTCCGTTTTTATTTGCGGACTCTTACACGACATCGGACAGCTGGTGTTTTTTCGCAGAATTCCGGAGTTAGCCAGAGAAATCAATATGATTATTGACGATAACTGCAGTAACGAGGTTGAAGTGGAACTTTCCATATTGGGGTTTGACCATTTTGAAACCGGCGCCGGATTAGCCAGACTTTGGAATCTGCCGGAGGTGATTCGGCAATCCATTCTGCAGCACACCAACCCAGCGTATGATGGCGAGTTTAAATCAGTGGCAACCATCACCCGAGCCGCCAACCATATCTGTAAAATGCATCCCGACCATAGCTTTCACAGTCTGGCCGGACTGGGTTTAAGCGAAGATAAGGTAGATAGGGCGTTAAACAAAATGCTCGATGAGTTCGAAGCTATCTTTCAAGTGTTTTTCCCCTCCAGCGCCGCCGCTTGACCCTAAAAACTATTTGTTAAGCAATACCCTGATGGTTTCCAGCAGGTTTCGGCTGTCACCCCAAAAACCACTACCGAATCGCTGACGATAAACCGCCGACAGGTTTTGTAACAAGTCATCAAAATCCTGCTGGGAAACAGTGTTTCCGGCAACCTGTTCAAGAACCCGAGCCGATGGATTTTCGATAGCGCGACCAAATTGACGCTCATAGGTTTTAGCCAAAGCGTGATACATTTGCTTGATTTTGGTGTCAGACCCGCGCGCATCGACCAACAGCACGGCCATGATGTGGCTAATATCTTTAACCGGATGGCCGTAGCGTTTTTCAAAAACCGATTCCAGGCTCAGAATGAGCTCTTTCATATCGGATTCGGTATAAGCCTCATCGGTGAATTGGCCGTAAAATTCGAGCAACGCTTTTTTAGCGGGCGGCAAAAGCGTATTTTGATTTTTATCCGCCTCATCCGAAAGCGCTTTCTGTTTCCAAAAATGGCTAAAATAAGGCAAGTTTTGCTCGTTGACCAAATGCCGCCGGATTAAATCCGCTAAAGCGGAAAAACAACAACTGGCCGGACAATCGGGATGCAACACAACCACCGGGGTTTGCCGCGCGACTGCATCCGCCATAGCACGGTCTGTGGCGATATAACCCAAGTAGCTCATTTGAATATTGATATAACGTTTAACAACAGCTTGAAAACGTTTAAAAATACGATGACCGATTTCATAACTGGCAACATTATTCACCAGAATTAAAACGGCTTTGTTTGTACCTCGCTTTACCAGCAATCGGAGCAGAGCAAACGCGTCGGTTAGCGAGGTCGGCTCGGGGGTTACGACGACAATACGGTATTGCGCCGCACTAACAAAATCCAGCACATTATTATCAATACCGGCGGCTGTATCCACCAAAATATAATCGTAGCTATTCTCTAAAGTTGCCAGAGAATCGATTAATAACTTTAATTCCGGCGGTTTTAAATTTGTGCAGGTTTGTATACCCGAGGCCGCCGGCAAAACATGGATGCCTTGCGGACCCTCAACGATAATTTCATCAAGCGTTTTTTCCTGCTTTAGCAAATGCTCCAGGGTATGGGCCGGATTAATATTCAACAATATATTGACATTAGCCAGGCCGGTATCGGCATCGAACAGGCAAACTTTGGCATCCCGGCTGGCCAAAGCCAGCCCCAAATTCACGGTAACACTGGACTTCCCTACTCCGCCTTTGCCGCTGGTAATCGCTATTACCGATGCCATTAAGGTTTACCTGAAGGAAACTTACTATGCACGCTGATTGCTCCAAAGGCTTTTAAAATCAGTGTAGTCATATTGTTTAATCCGAGTTAGCCGGGTATTTGAATATTTATAGATTGACGGCAAATTTAAGCCGTTAAAACGACTGGCTTTGACCAGGCTATAGGCTCCGACATCACGAAATACCAACCGGTCGCCTATCGACAAGGGCTTGGCAAAGCGAAACTCCCCCAGCAAATCCCCAGCCAGACAGGTACTGCCCGCCAGGAGTACGGCACACTCTGCAGCTGGTTCGTGTTCTATCAATTCCGGCTGCCATTGATATTCAAAAACTTCAGGATTATGGTTTACCGAAGTATCCAGCACCGCTATGGATTTGCCATCGCTTTGAAAACAATCGATTACACTGGTAACCAAATAGCCGGCTTTACCGGCGACAGCTTTGCCCGGCTCAATATACACTTCGCCTTGAAAGCTTTGTTTCAACACCTGGATTAGTTCGGCAAATGCTTGAATATTATCAATTTCATCGTATAAATACCCACCGCCAAGATTTAACCACTTAAGTTTTTGAAGATTTGGGCTTAAAAGCTGTAGCAACTTGCTTGAAACAGCTCTTAAAGGAGTAAAATCAGTGCCTGCAAACATGCTATGAATATGCAAGCCCTGTAAATTTTCCGGCCACGTTATTTGAGACAACGCCTCCATACTTGCGCCAAGCTTAGAAGCAGCCCTGCATGGATTAAAGCGGTCGTCGGACAAATAAGAAAGCCTGGGATTTAACCTTAAGCCTGTTGAAGTCAAGCCGTTAATATCATTTGCGTAATGACTGAATTGATTTAACGAGTTAAAGCTGATGTGCGTACATGATTGGGCCAGTTCTTCAAGCTCGTCCGACCTGATGCCGGGTGTAGTTAAATGAATAGTGCCGCTATTGCTGGAGCAATCTTTGGCAAATTTGGCCTCGAATAATGAGCTGACAGAAAAGCCGTCGACATACTCCAAACATAAGTCAAGTAAATACTCAAGTGTTAGCGCTTTAACGGAATATAAAACTTTACAACCGGTTAACGCGCGTAAATCTGCCAATTTCTGCAAATTCTGCCGGACGGTTGCTTCGTCGATAACAAAAGCCGGTGTCGAAGGTAAGCTAAATTTAATTTCATGCCAGTCTATTGGTGTAAAATCCGCACGCATTGAGTTAGGTTGTGGTGAATTGTGATCGCGAAAAGTCGATTAAAAATCCTGCAAGCTTAGTTAGGATCGGGGGCCAGGCAAAAGTAGGATTGTGTCTGGTTTTCTTTTATACTTGAATATTAGCTTAAATAATAAAGAGGACATTATGGAAAAGCCATTTATCTTGCATATGCTCACCACAGCCAAAAATCTAAGCCCTTTTGATGTGAATATGGCGTTGGATGCCGGTTGGGTCTCCTCAGTGCCTTATACCAATGTGGAGCCCAGTGAAGTACAAGGTTTGGTTCAAGATGCCATTTTCTCGCGCAGCCAAAAAAATCTAAAAAGAACCGGTATCTTTATCGGTGGCCGCGATACCCAGCAAGCAATGGACATGCTTAAAATTGCCAAACATTCCATGGTTCCGCCTTTTGAAGTTTCCGTTTTTGCCGATCCTAGCGGCGCTTTCACCACTGCGGCCGGCATGGCAGCTGCCGTCGAGCATGAATTGAAAAGCAAATTCAACACCACGCTGGAAGGTAAAATCGTGCTCGCGCTAGGCGGCACCGGTCCGGTAGGCCAAGCGGCTGCAGTAATAGCCGCGCAAGCAGGCGCTAAAGTCAGGATTATCGGCCGTCAGCTTGACAAAGCACAGCGAATTGCCGACATGTGCAGCGAAGAATTTGGCGACGGTAAAATTAAAATCGAAGCCGGTGCCGATGCCGATAAAGCCGAATACATGCAAACGGCGGATGTGGTGTTTGCAACCGGCGCGGCAGGTATTGAATTACTGAGCGCCGAATTAATCGCTTCCGCGCCTAATCTGAAAATAGCGGCCGATGTTAATGCCGTCCCCCCCTCGGGTATTGCTGGTCTTGATGCTTTTCATAACGGCACTCCGATTGTCGGCTCTAAAAGCGGCGCTGTCGGTATTGGCGCACTGGCTATCGGCAATGTTAAATACCAAGCTCAAAACCGCTTATTAAAGAAAATGCTTGAAGGTGATAAACCGGTATATTTGCACTTCGAACATGCCTTTGAAGTTGCAAGAGATTACTTTAAGTCTACACTTTAACTAAAAGTAGAGGGTTTATTACCCAATCCTAAAACATTAGAAAAAAACTTAAAATAAAGAGGCTTCCTGATGGAAAAACGCAGTATCCTGCACATGCTTGATCCAATGCCCAATAATAGCCCGTTTGACATTAATATGGCGTTGGATGCCGGCTTTGATGTATTGATGCCATACAGTAACGTCAAGCTAGAAAATGTGCATGGGCTTACCCAAGATACCATCTTCTCCAGAAGCGCCTCGGGTGTTAAAAGGACTGGAATATTTATCGGCGGCCGTGATTTAGGGTTAGCGATGGATATGCTGGAAAACTGTAAACGCGCGATGGTGCCTCCGTTCGAAGTCTCCGTATTTGCCGATCCCAGCGGTGCATTTACCACAGCAGCGGCCCTGGTTGCCTGCGTGGAAAAACAGTTAGCCGCTAAGCATGATAAAGCACTTAAAGATTGCAAGGCGCTGGTTTTCGGCGGGACCGGACCGGTTGGTATCGCAACCGGCATTATTGCCTCATTGGCAGGCGCGCAGGTGGCGTTGGTAGACCATTTGTCCGCCGAAACCTCATCCGATCTGGCCAAAAAATATAACCGCCGTTTTGGCAGCACATTAGAAGGCAGTTTCGCCGGCTCCGATGCCGAAAAGGCCAAAGCTATAGCCGAAATCGATATCATTTTTTGCACTGCTAAAGCCGGTATTCAAGTGCTGAATGCCAGTGTTCTGGCGCAAGCGGTAAATTTAAAAGTGGCGGGTGACGTAAACGCTGTGCCACCCATGGGTATTGATGGAATTAAACAAAACGATATGGGAATGCCGTTAGTTCACGCCACTCAATCCCCTTCAGCTGTCGGAATCGGGGCTTTGGCGGTTGGCGATATTAAATATCAGTTACAACATGAATTATTGAAATCCATGCTTATATCGGAAAAACCGGTGTTTTTAGACTTCCGCAATGCATTCGACAAAGCCCGGGAAATTCTCTAATAAAAACCAATCACAATCGGGCTTGTCGTGTCCGGCAAATAGCTTAATTACTATCAATATAGTTAAATCGAATCGCCAATCGAGTCAGCTCCACATCGTTTTTAATATTCAATTTTTCATATAAACGATAGCGGTAAGTATTGATGGTTTTATCGCTCAGTGCCAGCATATCGGACATTTCCGGTATGCTCTTACCCTGCAAAATTAATATAGCGACTTCCGTTTCCCGCTGAGACAATTTACTAAAGGGAGAATCTTCGCCATTCAACGCATGTAATTTCATGTTATTGGTGACTTCGCTACATAAATAGCGACGGCCGTCCATGACAGAGCGAATTGCATGGATCATCTCATCCAAAGGCGAGCCTTTGGAAACAAAACCCAGCACACCTAATTTAAACAAACGATTGGGTATGGGGCCGTCATTGCAAACCGAAATTGCAATAATTTTGGTGTCCGGTTTACTTTTTAAAATTTGCGAACAAGCCTCCAAGCCCCCAATACCCGGCATATTGACATCCATTAAAATAATATCCGGCGCTACCTTGCCGGCCAACTCCACGGCTTCTTCACCCGACATTGCTACGCCGACAACTTCAATGTCATCAACCGCATTTAATAACGCCTCTATTCCGGTTCTGACTAAGGCATGGTCGTCTGCTAACAAAATTTTTATCATTATTTATCGTACTAAATCAGGTAAGACAAAAGGTATACAATTATAAATATTATAACGTTATAAATCATTCGATTCATAGTCAATTTAAGCTTTGCATAAGAAAAATGTCACTTAAATGAAAAATAACCTTTAATTCGAGAAACAGTTCTCGGTTGATTAACCGGATTTGGCTTATTTTTTATAAAGCTGACTGCGAATGATGAGGAAATTAATGACAACAACTACAGAAAAGGAGGCGGTTGATAAGCTACGCGAAGCGGCTAAATTTATATTAAAACAAGAGGTTAACAATTTACAATTAGTGCCTTCCGCTGCCTTGAAGTTGCTCAGGCTAACACAGGACAGCAATACCCAACTTAGCGATCTTGCCAAAATTATTGAGACCGAACCGGCTCTTGCCGCTAAAGTGCTCAGAAATGTCAACTCAGCCGCCTATTGTTTACCTCATAAAATTGCCTCCATCAAGCGCGCAGTCAATTTTTTAGGCTTCTCCGCAGTCCGCCGAAGCGCGCTAGACTTACTGTTTTACAACAAACTGATTAACCATCAACTTAAACGTGAATTTAATCTTTTATTTTTTTGGCAACACTGTTTATTTGTTGCCGCTCTCAGCAAAAGAATCGCTGATGTTTTAAAACACCCCGAACCCGACCTGGTTTACACGGCAGGGCTGCTCCACGATATCGGTAAAATTGTGCTGGAAACAGCCAGCAGGCTAACTTACAGTGATTTTTTACAATCTATCAAACCGCAATATCAAATTACTCCGGAAAATGAACAACGCTTTTTCGGCCTAACCCACAGCCAAATCGGCTATTTGTTTTGTCTGGAATGGCAATTACCCAATGCCATCACAGCGTAGTTTGTTACCACCATGAAAGTTACAACATTGCTGAACAGTACCAGGGTTTCAGGCTAGAGACTGCCATTGTGGCTTTTGCCGATTATGTAGCCTGGATGCAAGGTATCGGTTCGGTTATGGAGTTCTGCCACCCGGCTTTAGATA
>PERF01000007.1 GCA_002928495.1 Methylobacter sp.
AGTATTGGGGTCAGACACGATTATTCTTTTATCGTGTCTGACCTCATTCATTTCACTCACGGCGCTAAAGGTATAAGACTGTAGTATAACCCTATGTATTTAATAGATAACTTTGTTCAGGTAGCAGTATTGGTATCTGACCCCAATACTGTTTCCACTTTATTTTTCAGATGGTTAAAAACATGAGTAAACTTTTATTCAGAAAAATATGGAAGTTTATTTCTATATTCATTCTAGTTATCGCTTTATTAATTGCTTTAATTATCGTTTGGGCTCATCACAACCCTTTTTCTACTGATGAAGAAATGATTGCTTATTTTCAGGCTCATCGGGGAGAAATCGAAACCTTAGTTAAAAGTTATCGTGAATATACACGAAATCTAGATGAGGAAGATATCTGGCGTGAAATTCCCAGTAATAAGCTGTTAATGGACAAAATTGGAATTATAGATATATATGAAAAATCGCCAGTCTGGTTTCCTAACCCCTATTCAAAGGAAGCAGAACATCAATTTAATTCTGATATTGAAGCGAAAAAATTCTTGCAAAGTGACTTGAGGCCTTACTCTACTATCGGGGTTGATACAGACCCGAATCGAATTGCATTGGTCCTGCTAAGCTCGGGTGTGCATTATATCAGCAAAAACATTGAATATTTCCCGGAAGAACCTTTGATAGTGGAAAACAATATTCTTTGGCCAGTAAGATCAGACGGTCTAGTTCACACAATGTCTCGCTTAGTCCCTAATCTTAATAGCTACCCAGATGATTGGAAAAGACTTGAATGTGTCTATCGGCAAATTGATACTCATTGGTATCTATCTATGTGTATGTCAAGCATTTAAAACAGGAAAATAAATGGAAAAACAGGGACAGGTCTTGGAAAAGAACAGGGACAAAAAGAACAGGGACAGGACAAAAAGAACAGGGACAGGTCTTGCCATAACATATTCGTCCAACATTGCGCTCAACCGGAGCGCGGTTATAATGCGGCTTTGTTTTTCAGGACTGTTGGCTGGGTTGGAGCTTCGGGGTAACCCAGCGATTCAACCATTGAAGCCGGGCTTCGTACCTCAACCCAGCCTTCGGGCTGCGCCCCTCACCTTAACGTTAAACTTTTGTACACAGGAGATTGATGAATGAGTTTATTGCGTGGTGGCTGTCTATGTGGTGCCGTGCGTTATGAAACGACCTCTGATCCTTTGAACCAGAGGGTATGTCACTGCAAGGCTTGTCAAAAAGTTATCGGCGCTGCTTTCAATGCTCGCGCACTCATGCGCATCGAGCATGTTGCTGTCTCCGGCCCAATCAGCACATTTCACTCTTCAGAAACTCTTGAGCGCGGTTTTTGTTCTCATTGTGGTTCAAGCATTTTTTCGCGGCGTGTTTCTGCCGGGGTCATCGGCTTAACAGCTGGCAGCCTAGACGAGCCGTCACTCTTCAAACCTGACATGCACTTTTGGGTATCGTCAAAGCAACCGTGGCTTATAATCGCTGATAACTTACCTCAATATCCAGAAAATCCGCCCTCTTTAGGATATAAACCCTGAGTATTCACGGTAGTTGTTAACATGACGCTCAAGCGGGATGCGCCTTTTTTCGCGGTTTTGAAGGTTTATTGCTTTTACGACTTCGGTAGCTTCGCCAACCTTTCGTGCCAAGAACTCGTAGATCCGATTAGCCTAGCGTAATCGGACGCAAGTTACGAACGAACGCCAACACCATCCTGACCACCGCACAAAAATGGGAGACAATTCAGTGAACACACGGATCGCAGCAATCGGATTTGTCGAAGCCGTTCGTCCTCATGCGGAGGATGACTTTTGGGGAGGAGAGGAAGCGTGTATCGCGCTCACATCGGAATTCACTTTTGAGGCATTGCTAGGGATTGAAGATTTTTCCCATGTTGAAGTGCTCTTCCTTTTCCATGAAGTTGAGCCATCCAAAATTGTCAAGGGCGCTCGCCACCCACGGAACAATAGCGAATGGCCTGCCGTAGGCATCTTCGCTCAGCGTGGCAAGAATCGTCCCAACCGCATCGGCAGCACGATCTGCCGCGTAAATCGTGTGGAAGGGACAAAGCTTTTCGTCGCTGAACTGGATGCTATCAATGGTACGCCAGTGCTCGACATCAAACCCGTTATGGCAGAGTTTCTGCCTCGCCAGGAAGTTTGTCAGCCGGTCTGGTCACATGAGCTCATGCGTGACTACTGGTTGCATAAGTAGTCTCCGTATGGCATTCAACAATACACTTCTAGCGTCAACCGGGATTTACATAAAGCACTAGCCACAACGTGCGGGCTTGGTTTGATCACCAAACAATCTTTTGGTTATAAGCGCTCGAATCTTACCTCTTTGATTTTGGCCACTTTGGTTATATTAGCGTCAGTATTGTTAACAGAAGCGCTTGGCCAGCGAGCCATCGCTATAGTCGGTGTGAAGAGAAATTAAAACCCACTATCCCGGCAAACTCATTACCGCTATTTGCTTCCGGCACCAATACGCCTAAATAAACCTGAAACAACGGCGTTAAGTTTACGGTTAAATTAACGTTTGCCCCTGCCAGTGCGTGCTCGCCACTGATATAGTCCATATTCAACGCCAACCGGTCTGCCAGTAAATCAATTTCTATCCCCGTTTGCAGACCAACCTGCCGGCTAGTGCCGGTGATGGCCTTATTCGCCAGATAAGGCCCGCCATGAAGCTCAATGCCTTCAAAAGGCGTGTATTGAAAATCGATAAAATGAAAATACAACCATTGCACTGGCCCGGCAGTACCGGGGGTAAAACCATTCAGCGTGCCGAACGCGAGTTCGAGCCCGCTGTTTAGTTGGTAAGTTTTGGTCGTATTCAGGAATGGCTCGCCCTGAAAACTTAGATTGCTGCCGGCGATTTGCACATTTAGCAAGGATAGATTGACATCCCAGTCGTTTTTGGCGGAATAACCGAAAGTAACATTTTCGAAAGTACCCGACCGGTAAATATTCGTTTCCGCATTGGCAACCCAAGCGCCTTCCTGATCGGTCATGGCATTGACGATCAAGCGCTTTTGTGTGGCATTGACGTTATTGGCCGGTATTTGGTTTTGTGCCGGTACATCGGTACTTAAACACAATAACACAATCGTAAACCAGGCCCGCAGCCATCTCCCGGTACATTTGAACGTAACAAAATCTTCCACAAAAGCCACCTAACGATCATTCAGCCTAAATAACTGTCGGATATAGGCGAAAACGGTGCCAGCTTTGGGAAACTAAGATAAGTTGTTGCAATACTTGAATAAAACCTGCGCTGTAGCAGGTGAAAGCGGGTAAAGCCGCCGGTGCAGCCCACCAATATCGGTGGCAACTGCAGTTTTTAGCGGCTGTCTTTGCTGATGCCCAGCTTTTTGATGCGGTAGCGCAAGGTGCTGGGCTGCATATTGAGGATTTTGGCGGCGCCGTTGGCGCCTTCGATAACCCAGTTGGTTTGTTTGAGCACGTTGATAATATGCTGGCGGGTCACCGACTCGAAACTGGCGCTGTCGGTGTCTGCGGGGTTGGCCTGGTTATCGCTGGTCATGCCGCCGCCGGGTAACATATCCCGGTCGATTTCCAGTATCGCGCCGTCGGTTAGGATAATGGCGCGTTCGATGACATTTTCCAGCTCGCGGATATTGCCCGGCCAAGGGTAATTTCTCAAACGCTGCATGGCTTGTTCGCTGATGCCATCGATTTTTTTGCCGATCCGGGGGGCAAATTTGCGTACCATAAAATAAGCCAGCAGCGGAATATCCTCGCGGCGTTCGCGTAGCGGCGGCGTGGTCAGCGGAAACACATTGAGCCGGTAGAATAGATCTTCACGGAAGTTTTTTTCCGCCACTTCCTGCAGCAGATTGCGGTTGGTGGCGGCGATGATGCGGACGTCGACTTTGATAGGCTTCTGCCCGCCCACACGTTCAAACTCGCGCTCCTGCAACACTCTGAGCAGCTTGACTTGAATATCCATGGGAATTTCGCCGATTTCGTCCAGAAAAATGGTGCCGCCGTCGGCCAGTTCAAACCGGCCGATGCGTTTGGCCAGCGCGCCGGTAAACGCGCCTTTTTCGTGGCCGAACAGTTCGCTTTCGATTAACCCGGTCGGCAATGCCGCGCAATTGACTTTTATCAAAGGCTGGCTGCTGCGCCGGCTGTGAGCGTGAATCGCGCGTGCGATCAGCTCTTTACCGGTACCGGATTCGCCTTGAATCAACACCGAGGCATCGGTAGGCGCCACCCGCCGCACTTGTTTGAGTAAGTTCTGCACGGCCATGCTCCGGCCTTGGATCTCGCCGGAATTGGCGGAGGCGTTGATTTCTTCCTGTAAATACAGATTTTGTGCTTGCAGGCGGTTTTTCTCCTGCTCCATGAGCACTTTTTCGGTGATGTCCACGAACATGGTACGGGTAAATTCGCCGCTGGGGTCGGGGTTGGACCACCACTCTATCCATAGTGGCTTACCGTTATCCTTGCGCATCAGTTCCATAATCACACCGCCGGTATCGGTGCCCCGGCCTATAGCTTGAAAAGCCTCGCTGAAACGTTTTAACGCTTCTTCGGTATCAGGCACCAACGAGCGGCCGGTCATGCCGTTTACCTGGTCGGGGGTAATGCCCAGCGTGCGCATGGCCGCGCGGTTGGCGCTGATGAAGCGCGATTCCATGTCTTCGTTGACGTAGGCAATCGGCGCTTCGTCAAACAAATCCCGGAAACGCTGTTCGCTTTGCTGCAGTTTATCGACCATGCGGATCCGGCTGATTTCCGATGCCGCCCGCGCCGCGAAAATCTTGAAAATAAAAATCAGTTTGGACTCCGGCGGCATCGGTTTTTCATCATAGATGGCCAGATGCCCCAGCACTTCACCGTCTGCCGTCTCCAGTCGAACCCCCAGATAACTTTCTATGCCTTTTTCCTTGGGAAATAACCGTGAAACGCCGGTGGGAAAATGGCAGAGCTCGCCTTGTAACACCACTTGGCAAGGTGTGCCGTCCAAATCCCACAACTGATTGTCTATGAGTTTGCCGTTTTGCCAGAAAGCCAGCGTTTGCACCTGAGTTTTGCTGCGGCCGAACACGGCAATAAAGGCATTGGCTATGCCCGTGGCTTTACTCAGATTGCTCACCAGCAACTGAAAAAACTGTTCCCCGGTCGCGCTGGCGGTGCCTTCCATAATCGCAGCCAACGCTGCGAGTTCTTCGCTGTTGATGGAAGGAATGGGGTTTTGGCAGTTGGCGGCGGGCATTGTTCGGGTCCTCTAAGTGTTTGATCATTCTACACTAAACACCGCAATAATAAAGCCGCAACTATTGGTGGCCTGCCGCGAATTGTGGCGAGGCCAAGGCTTGGCCTCAACCAGCAAAACGCTCCGCCAATACCAAATAAAATATTGTTTTAATTGATTTTTATAGGTTATTTGCAAACTTGGCACCGGTTTTGCGCTAGTAGTGTTGCCACGATGAATTTATCGCGGCTTTACTCAATTCACAAACTTGGAGATATCACTATGAAAAATGCAAATCGTGCCGTAACCACCGCTTTGGCTTCATTGGTTGCTTTAAGCGCATTCAGCGCACAAAGCGTCCATGCCGAAGAGAAAAAAGACATGGAAAAATGCTACGGCGTGGCTAAAGCCGGTAAAAACGATTGCAAAACCGCCACCAGCGCTTGCGCCGGCCATTCCACCGCCGACAGCCAAGCGGATGCGTTTATCGCCTTGCCTAAAGGCACTTGCGAACGTATCAACGGCGGCAGTTTGGAAGCGCCTAAATCTTAAGGCGATAACGGCCATGGCGTCAGCACTTTCAATCAGCACCGCCCAGGCTTCGATTCCGGCAACCGCCGGAATCGGTCTACGCAGCCGGCACTACCGCGAGATACTGGCAACCAAGCCAAGTGTCGGCTGGCTGGAAGTCCATAGCGAGAATTATCTGGGTAAAGGCGGCGCCCCGCTGCATTGGCTAGAGCAGCTGCGCATGGAATATCCCATCAGCCTGCACGGCGTGAGTTTATCGCTGGGCTCTACCGATACCTTGGACTGGGGTTATCTGGACAGGCTTAAAGCCTTGATCGAACGGGTAAACCCAGGTCTGGTATCCGAGCATTTGTCATGGAACTCGTCTGGCGGCCGCTTTTTGAATGATCTGGCGCCTGTGCCGTATACCGATGCGACTTTATCCCACCTGGTGTCGCGCATTAACGCCGTACAAGCGTTTTTGGGCCGGCGGATTCTTATCGAGAATCCGTCCAGCTACCTGGAATTCAAGCAGTCAACTTACTGTGAATACGAATTCTTGAATGCGCTGGCCCGGCATTCCGGTTGCGGCATTTTGCTGGACCTCAACAACGTTTACGTCTCCAGCCGAAACCACGGCTGGAATGCGTTGGATTATATCCAAGGCATAGCCGGCGATTGCGTTGAAGAACTGCATTTGGCCGGCCATACCTTAAACCAAATCAACGGGCGCAGTCTTTGGATAGATACCCATAACCGCCCGGTATGCGATGACGTATGGGCTTTGCTTAAACACGCCCTGGCGTTATTTGGACCTAAACCGGTTTTAATCGAGTGGGACAGCGAGCTGCCCCAACTCGCGGTGTTGACCGCTGAAGCGGAAAAAGCATCGGCCTTGATTGGAGGATGGCATGAATAATCTGCATGCCCTGCAACAGCAATTTACCGCTTATGTGTTTGACCACGCCGACGCTGAGGCATTGTTTGCCGACATCACGCCTAACGGCTTTAGCGCTCAACAGCGATTGAATGTGTACCGCAACAATACCCGCTTAGGTTTGACCGAAGCGTTGAAAGCCAATTTTCCAGTGGTTGAAAAGCTGGTGGGCGAGGCATTTTTTAAGGGGCTGGCGGCGGCATTTATCCAAAAATATCCGCCCGCCACCGGTTGCCTTCAGGAATACGGGCGAGATTTTGCCCACTTCATTGCCAATTTCCCACCGGCCCGGCCGTTGCCGTATCTGGCCGATGTCGCCCGGCTGGAATGGCTTTGGCAGGAGGCCTACCACGAGGCCGACCAAGGCAAAATGATGCTAAACCGGCTGACTGCCATTCCGCAAACCCGGCACGCCGATCTGTGCTTGTGCAGCCATCCCAGCGTGCGTTTGCTGGTCTCCAGCTACCCCATTCACCGGATCTGGATGTTGAACCAGGACGGTAGCGATCACTGTGAAACCATAGACCTGGGCCTGGGCGGCGACAAGCTTTTGGTGTTCCGCCCGGAACAGGATGTCGAAGTGGATGCGCTGACCGACAGCGATTTTTTATGGCTGTCGTTATTGCATTCCGGCCACACCTTGGTGTCCGCAGCCGAACAGGTTTATCAACTAGACCCTTATTTTGATGTTTCCGCCCATCTTTTGTATTGGCTGGAAGCCGGACTTTTTACCGATTTTTATCTTCGCCATGACTAAACATTCCAAGGAGCACAAACCCATGACCACGTTTACTTTAACCACGCCTCAAAGCGCCCGGCATACCGCCAAAACCGTGTTGGCCGGTATCCGAAACGGACTGGATCGGCTGGCGCCCGCCGGAGACCTGATTCTACGCGGCTGGGTAGCTTATGCCTTTTTCGTATCCGGCTTGACCAAAATCCAGACCTGGGACAGCACCTTGTATTTGTTCAGCGATGAATACCACGTGCCGCTGTTGCCGCCGGAGCTGGCCGCTTATCTGGGCACCGCTGCCGAACTGGGTCTGCCGGTGTTGCTGGCACTGGGCTTATTCGGGCGCTTCGCGGCCGGGGCCTTATTTATCTTCAACATTATCGCGGTGATTTCCTATCCCGATCTAGGCGCCGCCGGCATTGAGCAGCACAAGGTCTGGGGCATCATGCTACTGGTCTGCCTGCTACACGGCCCCGGCTCATGGTCTGTGGACTATTGGCTAGGCAAATTCGTTTTTTCCAGTCGCCGTTAACCGGCCCCGCAACCCCAACACACTGAAAACCATAGGAGTACAACCATGTCATTAGCCGATCATCTCCCTTTAGCCGGGCAACGCGCCATCGTCACCGGCGCCAACAGCGGCATAGGCGCGGCCGCCGCCAAAGGGCTGGCGGCAGCCGGCGCTAAGGTGCTAATCAACTATGTCACCGCACCCGAACAAGCCGAAGCAGTCGCGGCGGACATACTAGCCAGCGGCGGCACCGCCATGATCTTTCAAGCCGACATCAGCCGGGAAGACCAGGTTCAGGCCATGTTTGCCGCCATCGTCCAGGCCTGGGGCAGTGTCGATATTTTGGTCAACAACGCCGGATTGCAGCAAGATGCCGCCTTGGTGGACATGACCTTGGCACAATGGAATACCGTCATCAACGTCAATCTGACCGGCCAGTTCCTGTGCGCCCGTGAAGCCACCCGCGAATTCCTGCGGCGCGGCCCGCAACCCCTATCCAGCGCATTGGGCAAAATCATTTGCATGTCGTCGGTGCACGATGTCATCCCCTGGGCCGGCCATGCCAATTATGCCGCATCCAAAGGCGGCGTTACCCTGTTGATGAAAACGTTGGCGCAGGAATTGGCGCACCATAAAATCCGCGTCAACAGCATCGCCCCCGGCGCCATCAAAACCCCGATCAACCTGGAAGCGCGCGACACGCCGGAAGAAGTTGAAGCCTTGTTAGCGCTAATCCCCTACGGCCGCGTCGGTGAACCGGAAGATATTGCCAAGGCCACGGTCTGGCTGGCTTCGGATCAATCCGACTATGTCACCGGCGCGACTTTGTATGTAGACGGCGGTATGACTTTGTACCCCGGTTTCGATAAAGGCGGCTAACATGAAAACCTTGCTTGCCATCGTTTTGCTGGCTGCCGGCACTGTTGTGCCGGCCAGCGCGGGCGACTTGTCCGACTCCGCTTTACCTGAAGGCGTAAAACCTTGGTGGCCCAGCCGCTACGGCGCTGAAGACCAACTGGGCACACTTAATGAGATTACGGCTCAAGCCGTTTTGGCCGCCGCGGCACTGGTCAAAAAAGGCGAAGTGATTGATCTGGGCCGGGTGTTGGATGAAAACACACCTAAGTTTCCCGGCCGTTACTGGCAACAAACCGCTGACGTCACCGCCCACTTCAGCAACCTGCGCCGACCGGATGCGGCCGGCAAAGGCTGGGGTAAAAACCAGATTAACTGGATTACCGAACTACAAACCGGCACGTTTCAGGTCGGCACCCAGTTGGATTCGATAGGCCATATCCAAATCGGCGAGCGGTTCTACAACGGCAAAACCACAGCCGAAGTGGTTGAGGCTTGGGGCTTGAACCGTTACGGCATGGAAACCGTGCCTCCCATCATTACCCGCGGCGTGCTGCTGGATATGGCGGCATACCGGGGTGTGGACCGCCTACCCCAGGGTTATGCGATTACGCTGGCCGACGTTAAAGGCGCGCTTGCCAAGGAAAAACTGGTTCTGCAACGGGGTGACGCGGTTCTGGTGCATACCGGCTGGGGCGCTTTATACGGCCTGGACAATGCACAGTTTCTGGCCGGCGAACCCGGCGTCAACCTGGAAACGGTGCAATGGTTTTACCAACAACGTATCGCCATCACCGGCGCCGACACCTGGAGTTACGGCCCGGTGCCCGGTGAGGATGCCGACCGGCCGTTTCAGGTGCCGCAGACCATGTACGTGCAAATGGGCTTATTCGGCCTGGAAAATCTGGCGACCGAGGCATTGGCCAAACGCAAAATTTATAAGTTTTTGTTTGTCTTGACCCATGCCAAGACCCGCGGCTCAACCGCTTCCGTTGTAGCGCCCGCCGCCGTATTTTAATTTTCGGAGTCTGACACTATGCATTACGACATCATTATCATCGGCTCAGGCGCGGGCGGCTCGGCGGCAGCGTATAAACTGGCCCTGGCCGGCAAACAGGTGCTGCTGGTGGAAAAGGGCAAACCCTTGCCGGCAGACGGCTCCACTCAGGACTGCCGCAAAGTCATCCGCCTAGGCTTGTTTAAAAGCCGCGAAACCTGGCTGGATGCGCATAACCGGACTTTCATGCCCGAAGAATACTTTAATCCGGGCGGCAAAACCAAATGGTACGGCGCCGCACTGCTACGGTTTCATCCTGCCGAATTCGAAGCCGATTCCGCGTTTGGCTACCTGCCCTGGCCTATTGGTTATGCCGAGCTGGAACCGTTTTACCAAGAAGCGGAAACCTTGTTGGGCGTGCATGTCTTTGCCGTGGAAGCGGATCTGAAAGCCCTCAATCACCGCTTATTGCAACAACACAGCGGTTGGCAAAGTTTACCGCTGCCGCTGGCGCTGCATCCTTCAATCGCGCAGGATGAACAGGAAGCCCGGCATTTTGACGGCTTCGCATCAACCAAGAATTTAAAAGCCGACGCCGAGGTTTCGCTGTTGCAAAAAGCCGCAGCATTGCCCAATTTGACCGTGATCACCGGTCAGCCGGTGGCTAATCTGCTGGGCGATGCCGACCAGCCTGCCCGCTTGGCGGGCGTCATGCTTGGCGACGGCCGCTTTTTCAGCGCGCAAACCATTGTTCTGGCCGCCGGCGCCATGCACTCGCCCAGACTGTTGCTAGACTACTTGAATCGCAGCGGCTTGGCATCGACCTTGATGAGCGCGCAAACGGCAGGACGGTATTTTAAACGCCATATCCTTACCGCCATGCTGGCGTTCTCGCCAGGGCGGAAAACCGACCGCCTGCGGAAAACCGTGTTTTGGCTACACCCGGAATTTGCCCATAGCAGCGTGCAGCCCTTGGGTTTCAGCGCCGATGCCTTGAGCGCTTTGTTCCCCGCGTGGATGCCGCACCGGCTGGCTAGCTGGCTCAGCCAATTCGCTTACGGCTTTTTTCTACAGACCGAGGACGGCTCGCATCCTGGCAATAAAATCAGCGTATCGACGTATCCGCACCATAACACCTTGCCTAAACTGGATTACGACCCGCAGCGGATTCTCGTCAATACCCACGAACATAGCCGGATGGTCGCCGGTTTCCGTAAAGCCTTGCAGCGTGCCGGATGCATTTGCCTGACCAAAGCCATCCCACTGGCCGGCACCGCTCATGCCTGCGGCACGCTGGTTACCGGCAACGACCCCAAACAGTCGGTAGTGGACAGCCACGGCAAAGTCCACGGTATGGAGAATTTATACGTTGCGGACGGCAGCATTCTGCCGCGCAGCAGCCGGGTCAATCCCGCATTAACCATTTATGCTTGGGGGTTAAGGTTGGGTAGCCACCTTTTAAACACCGGCGAGGCGGCAATATGACCGGGCCTGCTTTCATCCGCTTCGGCCGCGCCGTATGCGGCGATCTCAACCAGGCCGAGCGCCGCGAATGGTGGCTGGCCAATGGTTTAGGGGCTTACGCCGCAGGCACTATTGCCGGTAGCTTGACGCGCCGTTACCACGGTTTGTTGATCGCGCCCATCGTGCCGCCTTTGGGCCGTTATTTGGTGCTGGCCAAAGCCGACGCTTGGCTGAACGCCGGCGACCACACCTGGCCGTTATTTAGCAACCGTTGGCCCGATAACGTAATTAACCCGCAAGGCCATATCCATCTTGAAAGCTTTCACCTGGATGGCCGTATGCCGGTATGGGAGTTTGCTTTCGGGGATTTACAACTGACACAACGCATTTGGCTGGAGCCGGGCGCAAACACTGTTTATGTAGCCTACAAACCGACGTTTTTAAGCGCGCATTACCCGCCGCTGGCGTTGACTATCCGGTTATTAGTCAATGCCAGAGACCACCACGGCAACGTCGAACCCTGGCGTTTTAATCCGTTGATTGAAGCCAACGGGCCGGACGGGCTTTACGTCAGTAATCCGCCCAATTCAAGCTATCCGCCTTACCGCTTGCAACTCCAGGCTCGCGGCGGCGTGTTTAAACCCATGCAGCAATGGATAGAACATTTCGACATGCCGGTAGAGCGCGAACGCGGCCTGCCCTTCCGCGACCAGCATTTATGTGTGGCGGAACTTAGCCTGCCCTTGTGCAACGACGAGTGGAGCGGTTTTAGCGCCAGCCTGGAACAGCGTAGCCCGCCTTATATTGAGGAAGCCATGCGCCGGTTTTTCGCTTACGATGACGGCTTGCTGACCAGAGCGCAGGTTAACGTACCGGCGCTGCACGATAGCCCGGACTGGATCAACCAGCTGCTGCTGACGGCGGATAACTTTTTGATTAAACGGCCGGTAGCCGGCTACCAACAAGGTGAATCGGTGATTGCCGGTTACCCCTGGTTCGGCGATTGGGGCCGCGACACCATGATCGCCCTGCCCGGCCTGACCCTGGCAACCGGGCGCTACGACAGCGCCCGCCATATTCTGGGTGCCTTCGCCGAATTCATTGACCACGGCATGCTGCCCAATCACTTCCCCGGCAACGGCGAACAACCCGAGTACAACACGGTGGATGCCGCACTCTGGTATATCGAAGCCTGGCGGGCTTACACCGAAACTACCGGTGATTGGCAATCGTTGCAGGCGGTGTTCCCCAAACTGGAAGAAATTATCCGCTATTACCGCGACGGAACCCGCCACGGCATCGCCTTGGACACGCAAGATGGCTTGCTCAGGTCGGGCGAAGCCGGTGTGCAGCTGACCTGGATGGACGCCAAAATCGGCGCTTGGGTAGTCACCCCGCGCACCGGCAAGGCCGTGGAAATCAATGCCCTCTGGTACAACGCCCTGAGAGCTATGGCCGGCTTTGCCGAACAACTGGGCAACACTGCCGTCGAATACGAACAACTGGCGGACAGCGCGCAAAAAGGATTTAGCCGTTTTGTTAACCCGCAATCGGGCGGTTTGTATGATGTTTTAGATACCGGCGATGACGGCGGCAGCATCCGCCCCAACCAAATCCTGGCGGTCAGTCTGCCGTTCAGTCCGCTGCCGGAAACTGTTCAGCACGATGTGGTCAGGCTGTGCGCCAAACAGCTGTTGACCTCTTACGGCCTGCGTAGCTTGGCGCCCGACGCCCAAGCCTACCAAAGCCGCTATCGCGGCGGCGTGCCGGAACGCGACGGTGCTTACCATCAAGGCACGGTCTGGACTTGGCTGTTAGGCCATTATGCGCTGGCCGAATACCGGGTTACCGGCAATATCGATCTGGCTTTATCCCGTTTGCAGCCGATCCGGGAGCATTTGTTCGATGCCGGTCTGGGCACCGTCAGCGAAATTTATGACGCCGAGCCACCCCATACGCCCGGCGGCGCTCCATCCCAAGCCTGGTCTGTAGCCTGTGTGCTGGAGGCCTGGTGGCGCTTGAAACGGGCGCAACAAAACACCACCGGTTCCATCCCGCAATCCGCTTGCACAAGAGCTGGTGACGCCAACCTAAGGAGAACAATATGACCAACAATAACATTAAAGAACAGCAACGCCTGGATAACCAGCGCAACGGCAGCGAAAACTGGCGACTGTGGGGGCCTTATCTGGCGGAGCGCGCCTGGGGCACGGTACGCGAAGATTACAGCGCCCAAGGCACGGCCTGGGATTATTTTCCGCATGACCACGCCCGCTCCCGCGCTTACCGCTGGAACGAAGACGGTTTGGGCGGTCTGTGCGACGAACACCAGCATCTATGCTTCGCGCTGGCGTTGTGGAATGGCCGCGACCCGATTCTTAAAGAACGCGCGTTCGGATTAACCGGTAACCAAGGTAATCACGGTGAAGACGTCAAGGATTACTATTTTTACCAGGATGCCCTGCCCAGCCACGCTTATCTGAAGTATTTGTACAAATATCCGCAAACCGAATACCCGTATGCCCAGCTGGTGGCGGAAAACGGCCGCCGCGGCCGCAATCAGCCACCCTTCAACCTGCTTGATACCGGTGCGTTTGACGATAACCGGTATTGGGACGTTGAAGTGGAATATGCCAAACAGTCTGAAAGCGGAATTTGTATCCGCATTACCGTTAACAATCGGTCGGATGCGGCGGCGGATATTCATGTGCTGCCCAGCCTGTGGTTCCGCAACACCTGGAACTGGTCGGACAACACCGGGCAGGACCCGCCGTTTTTAGCGCTGACCAGGCAAGCCGGGCCTGAATGGCAAGTGAAAGCTACTCATCCGGCATTGGGCAATTACTTTTTGTACGGACGCCAGCAAGCCGATCTGCTGTTTACCGAAAACGAAAGTAATGTGGAGCGTTTATGGGGGCTAAAAAACGCCTCCCCTTATGTAAAAGACAGTTTTCACCGTTACCTCATCGACGGCGAACACTCGGCAGTCAATCCCGGCCATATCGGCACCAAATTTGCCGCCTGCAGCAAACTCAGCGTGCCGGCCGGCGCTGCCCGCACGCTGGAATTGGTGTTAACCCAAACCGATTGCAGTGATGCGTTTGCCGATTTTGACCGCGTTTTCGACAACCGCCGCCAGGAAGCCGATGCCTTCTATGCCGGCTTTCTGCCGCACGGCGGTGCCGACGACCAACGTTTATTCCGGCAAGCCATGGCCGGCATGATCTGGTCCAAGCAGTTTTTCCATTTCGACGTCATGCGTTGGCTGGAAGGCGACGGCCAACCGCCGCCGGACAGTCGAAAAGGGGGTCGCAATGCGCGTTGGAAGCATTTGCGCGCCGGCGATGTCATCTCCATGCCCGACAAATGGGAATACCCGTGGTTCGCCGCCTGGGACCTGGCTTTTCATTGCATGGCTTTCAGCCTGATCGATGTCGACTTTGCCAAGCAGCAACTGGAACTGCTGCTGCACGAAACCTATCTGCATCCCAATGGCCAAATTCCGGCCTATGAATGGGCGTTCGGCGATGTTAACCCGCCCGTGCACGCCCTGGCGGCGCTGCAAATATTCCGCACCGAGCGACGGCAGCGCGGCGTCAGCGACCGCGGCTTCCTGCAGCGGGTTTTCCATAAACTGCTGATGAATTACACCTGGTGGATCAACAACAAGGACAATGACGGCCTGGATGTTTTCGAAGGTGGATTTTTGGGGTTGGACAATATTTCGGTTTTCGACCGCTCCATGCGCCTGCCCGAGGGTTTTAAGCTCAAGCAATCCGACGCCACCGGCTGGATGGCGATGTTCGCGCTAAACCTGACCTTAATGGCGCTGGAACTGGCCACCGACGATGCCGATTACGAAGACGCCGCCATTCAAACTTACGAGCAATTTCTCAACATTGCCAACAGTGTGGCCGGGCATACCGGCACCGGCGTATCGTTATGGGATGCCGACAACGGTTTCTTTAAAGACTTACTGGTCGACCCCCAGCGTAATCACCACCGAATAAACGTGTATTCCTGGGTGGGCTTGATCCCGTTGTTTGCCTGCGAAGTCATAGACCAGCGCCTGCTGGCGGCCGTCCCCAGATTCAGCCGATTGCTTAAATCCCATGCCGGCGGCATTTTTCACGGCAATTTTATCTGCGCCTGCCCGGCCTTTGAGAACGAGCGTGGCGAACATTTATTATCGTTGGTAGACCACACCATGTTGCCGGCTATCGTCCGGCGCTTGTTTGATGAAAATGAATTTCTTTCGCCTCACGGCATCCGCAGCGTCAGCCGTATCCATGCCGAACAACGCAACCTGGGGAACATACCGGGCATAGGTCAGGCACTCATCGAATACGTGCCGGGCGAGTCCAATACCGGGTTGTTCGGCGGCAACTCCAACTGGCGCGGGCCGGTCTGGATGCCCACCAATTATGTTTTGATGCTGGCCTTGGAAAAATTCCATCGCTTTTTAGGCGACGGCTTTAAAGTTTGCGCGCCGGGGCTGGATGAAAACGAGTTGACCCTAGGCGAAGTCATAGCCCGCCTGGCCCGGCGCATGAGCAACCTGTATTGCCCGGACGCAACCGGTAATATCCCCGCCTTTGCCGCCGGCAGCCCCTGGCAAACCGACCCTTTGTGGCGGGAACACCTGCAATTTTACGAATACTTCCACGGCGACACCGGGCAAGGCCTGGGTGCCGCCCACCAAACCGGCTGGACCGGCCTACTGGCGAATCTGGTACTGCGTTGCCACGGCCGGGAGCTGGCCGGATTCTCCGACTAGAAACCGCTTAAAGAGGAACCTATGGACACACCAACCCTTACCCGACCCAACCCTGACACCATCCTGATTTGCCCGGCCTGCGGCGGCGAAAATCCCGCCAATGCGGTGTTCTGCGCCAACCACCAATGCCATAAAGCGCTGGGCGAGTTCAAATACGTGCTGGAAGAACTGGACAGTTCGCGTAGCGCCATCGAAAAATTGGCCGATAAGGTTAGCGGTTTTATCGCCAAACCGAAATTTATCATTATTCACGTGCTTTGGTTCGCTGTGTGGATTCTCCTCAACCAGGGCGTATTCGACAAGTTTGAAGGTTTCGACACCTATCCTTACAGCTTATTGAGCATCATTTTGGCTATTGAGGCGGTTTTGGTCACCGGTTTTCTGTTGATCAGCCAAAACCACCAATACGCTTATTCGGAAAAACGCGCCGAATTGGATTACGAAGTTAACGTGCGCGCCTACCGTAAGCTGCTGGAATTGGAAAACCGGCTTGACCGCCTGCTGGCAACCGACCAGGACTCGACCGGGACAGAAGACCATGCCTAAACAAAAACAGCGTAGTGGTGAGGCGAACCATTCAAGCCGCGACTCTCAAGCCCTGTCTGTGCGTTCCGCGCTAAGCCGGCATTGGCCGGAATATCTCATCGAAGCGTGGGGGCTGGGCATGTTTATGATTTCCGCCAGCATGTTTACCTGCCTGATGGAAGCATCGGCTTCTCCGGTTCCTCACCTCATCGCTAATCCGGCTTACCGCCGGGGGTTAATCGGACTGGCCATGGGGTTAACCGCTATCGGATTGATATACTCACCGTGGGGACGCCGTTCAGGTGCACATTTTAATCCGGCGGTAACGCTGGCATTTTTGACCTTGGGCAAAATTCGCCTTGTAGACGCCGGGTTTTATATGGTTGCCCACTTTTTCGGCGGCACCCTGGGTATGGGCTTGGCTTTGAGCCTGATCGGCCCGGCTTTGGCGGAGCCTAGGGTTAATTTTATTGCGACACTGCCGGGCGCAGCCGGGATAAACACCGCATTTGCCGCCGAGTTCGGTATTGCCATGGGATTGATGGTGTCTGTTTTGCAGGTGATGCGGCTAGCCAAACTATCGCGTTATACCGGCTTGATTGCCGGCAGCCTGGTGGCGTTGTTTATTACCTTCGAAGCGCCTTTGTCGGGCATGAGCATGAACCCGGCGCGCAGCTTCGCCTCAGCGATAGCCGGCCATTCATGGCAGCACTTTTGGCTATACTGCACGGCGCCGGTACTGGGGATGCAAACAGCCGCCCTGTGCTTTTTACCCCTGCGGCGCTATCTTAAATGCGCGAAATTGATACATCGCTCAAAGCACCGGTGTATTCATTGCGAAGATTGCAAGACAGTAACCGCAAGATAACTTCCTTAATGACCTACAAGGCATACCGTTTGCTTATCGCAACGCTTTCAACCCGGATCCCAACCGTTGCATCACCGGCATTTCAATGCTTACCTGCCCGGTTGAGAAAAAGAAAAAATTACCGCCGTTACAATTGGATACTTGAGTATAAAAAACTTTAACATGCCGCTTGCGAGGTATCTATCTGTATGAGTGTCTCGAATTTGTCCAGGGGAACCGGTTTACCAAACCAATAACCTTGATAAAGTTTGCAACCCAGCTCGGTAAGAAAACGGTACTGTTCTTCCGTTTCAACACCTTCGGCCAAGCTTTCCAAACCTAAACTGTTGGCCATGGCGATAATCGTTTGAACGATGATGGTATCGCTCGTTTGCTTATTGATATTGCGCACAAACGATTGATCAATTTTCAACTGGTGGATGGGTAGCTTCGACAGGTAATACAACGATGAGTTACCGGTGCCGAAATCATCCAGAGAAAAACTGACTCCCAGCTCACGAAGCTGATGCATTTTAACAATAGTGTCTTCAATATCTTTAAGAATCAGGCTTTCAGTTAACTCGAGTTTTAATTGTTCCGAATTCAGTTGATAACGGTTAAGTACCTCTCGCACTTGGTCGACAAAATCATGTTGATGGAATTGAGAGGCGCTGACATTGACGGCAACCTGCAAACTATGTGTAAACGGACTGTTTTTCCATTTTTTCAGTTGGGCACAAGCAGCCTCCAGCACCCACTTGCCGATTGGAATGATCAATCCGGTTTCTTCGGCCAACGGAATAAACTCTATCGGCGATACCAGTCCGCGTTGAGGATGGTGCCAGCGTATCAATGCCTCCGAGCCGACGATTTTACGATCTTTATCCACTTGCAATTGGTAATAAAGTTCGAATTGGTTTTCAGCTAGGGCCGAACGCAAATCCTTCTCCAAAACCATGTGGGCTTCCAAGGCGGACTCCATAGCGGGATCAAAAAACAGCAAGGAATTGCGGCCGTTGCGTTTAGCCTGGTACATGGCTATATCCGTATACTTAAGCAGTTCGCCGGCGCTATTATTATTGTTATGGAATAGCTCTATACCCATACTGGCCGAACAATAATGCTCGTACTCCTGCAGTTCATAGGACCGGCTGATGGCGTCAAGTATCTTGTTGCCGATCGCCTCCGCCTGAACGCCGGCCGTAGTAATGTCATCACTCAAATGATCGAGAATAACCACAAATTCATCTCCGCCCAGCCTGGCGACGGTATCTCCTATGCGCAGGCAGCCTTGTATCCGGCTTGCAACTTCCTGCAATAATAAATCCCCCAAACTATGGCCTTTGGTGTCGTTGAGCGCCTTGAAATTATCCAGATCGATAAACATAACCGCGCCATAATCGGGATGGCGTTCACTGTCGACTAGGGATTGCTGCAAACGGTCAAGTAACAAACGGCGATTCGGCAAGCCGGTAAGCGGGTCGTAAAACGCCAGCCGAGCAATTTCGTCTTCAGCCTTATGACGGGCAATTTCACGACTGAAGTTATCGAGCGTAAAACTAATATCTTGGGCCATACCTTCCAACAAATCCCGAGTATCGTCGTCAAACGCGTTTGGTTTTTCGGAATAAAGTATAAATGCGCCCACGACTTGGCCGTCTCTGGATAACGGCAGGGATGCCGAAGCAGACCAGCCGAATTCCGAACTCAGCGCATGCCAAGGCACAGTAGCCGGGTCGTTGATGTAATCCAGACACCAATACGGCTGTTGCTCGCGGATTGAGACCCCGCACGGACCGTTGCCATACGGGTTATCAGCGTCGGCTGAAACTTGGATATTTTGCAGTTGATCAGCACCATCGCCAAAGCTTGCAACCGGTAGAACCATACAGGTCTGGGGATCGATAAGGCCAACCCAAGCCGTTTTCATACCACCGGATAAAACAGCCGCTTTACAAATTTTTAGAAATAATTCCGTTTCATTGGTGCTGTGTACGATGGCTTTGTTACAGTCATTGACTGCAGCATATAAGCGCATATGCCGCTGAATTTTGGCTTCTGCGGCATGGCGTTCAGTAATGTCCCGGGCTATGCCCAATACGCCGATCAGTTTACCGGTATTATCGTACATAGGGGTTTTCAGGGCCTCAAACAAACCGCAATAGCCGTTTTCAGCAAACGTTATCCATTCTTCATTGGAGACAACCTTAGCGGATAAAATCGCCTTGCGGTCATTTTCTCTAAAAAAATCCGCCTGTTTTTGCTCTAAAAAATCGTAGTCGGTTTTGCCGATAATATTGGCCTCTTTAGTGCCTAATAAACGTTCAAACTGTAAATTACAGGCAAGAAAAACCCCATCCGGGTCTTTTAACCAAACTAAGTCCGGAATTGTATTTAACAATGTTCGCAGTTGGGCGTTTGCTTGGGTAAGCCGTTCCAGACTTGATTTAAGAAGTGCTTCGCTGGCATTTAGCTCAGCGCTACGTTCTTTTACCATATCCTCAAGATGGTTCCGTAACCGATTGACTTCCAGATGAGTTTGCACACGGGCCAATAATTCTTCTCGCTGATAAGGTTTGGTCAGGAAATCAACCGCGCCTAATGCGAAACCGCGTACCTTATCTTTAGTATCGGGCAGGGCGCTGACAAAAATTACCGGCACATTGCGGGTGTTGGAATGCGCTTTCAATTTTTCACAGACTTCAAAGCCATTCATTCTGGGCATTAAAATATCCAGCAAAACCAGATCAGGCGGATGCTCTACCGCGGATTCCAAAGCCAGTTCACCGGTAATTGCCGAGCGCACCTGATAACCTTCGGCGGTAAGAATATCCGAAGCCAGTTTTAGAGAAGCCACAGTATCATCAACGATTAAAATGTTGCTTTTGTTATTTATTATTCTGTTGCACATTTCTTAAAGCTTTTAGTATGTCCGGGTAGTTGAAATTATTGGCTAGCCCCGATAAAACGCCAAATAGCTGCTCATCATCGGCCTTAATTTTGTTAACTAGGGAATTTATCAGCTGGTTATCCAAACTGATCAGTGCCTGTTCCAGTTCCTGCCTTAATTCTAATGGTAAACCAGCCAGCATGGCGTCAGTTAATTCAACGGGAGTAACGGCTTTGGATTTATCAGCATAGATGAACCGGACACCTAAAAGTTTTGACATACACTCAAAAATTTCATTGAACTGGTAGGGTTTGCGGACAAAATCATCCATGCCGGCTTTTAGCATTTCGTCGCGCTGCTTTGAAAATACCGAAGCCGTAACGCCGACAATTTTCACCTCCGCGCCCCCCTTCAAGGTGCGGATTAGCTTTGTTGTTTCCACGCCGTCCATTACCGGCATACGTCGGTCCATCCAGATAAGGTGCGGCTGCCAGTTTTGGAAAATCTCCACCCCTTTTCGGCCATTGCCGGCAACTTTGACTTGAAAGCCGACCGATTCCATCAAACTGGCTAACAATAATTGATTTTCCAATTGGTCTTCAATAATCAGAATGCGGTATTCCGGCTGCCCGGGCGTTATTCCTAAGACTTCTCTTGTGTCAACCGAACGTAGATTGGCTAACTCGCTTGCGTCTACCAACTTCAAGGGCATGTCGATACGAAACAATGTTCCTTTGCCTAAGGTACTTTCAATGTTGATGTTTCCATTCATTAGCTCTATAAATTGCTTGGTTATGCTCAACCCTAAGCCGGTACCTGTACTATCCGATGGCTGGTTAAGTTGCACAAAAGGCTCAAAAATGCGTTCCCGGTCTTCCATGGCAATCCCAGGTCCCGAATCTTCCACTTCAATCAATAAGTGTGAATACGAATTATTTTTTGTGCCCAGGCGTATTGTGACGCCGCCGGTTTGGGTAAATTTAAGCGCGTTTCCCACCAAGTTGATTAAAACCTGGCTTAATCGGGCCTCGTCTCCAACAATATAGCGTGGAAACTCTGAAGATTGGTCTATAACTAATTTCAAGCCTTTCATCGCCGCTTTGGCTTGCATCATTTCCGTAATGCCGTGAACCATTCTTCCCAAATCGAACGGCGCCTCTTCCAACTCTATCTTGCCGGTTTCGATCTTGGCCATTTCCAGAACATCGTTAATCAAATTAAGCAGATGTTCTCCGCTCCGCTGAATAATATCAATGTTGCGTTGTTCGTTTTCCGGAATCTGTGGATTTTTACGCACAATGTTGGAAAAACCGAGAATGGCATTCAACGGCGTGCGTAATTCGTGGCTCATATTAGCGAGAAAAATACTTTTTGCTTGGTTGGCTGCTTCCGCCGCCTGAACTGCCAATTGAAGTTCCTGTGTGCGTTGCTCCACAGTAAATTCCAATTGGTCTTTATAATGTCTAAGTTCATCCTCCGCTTGTTTTCGTTTAGTAATATCCAACATAAAGCCGTACCAAAGAACTTCACCTTCCTGAGATTTTTGCGGTAAGGCATGGATTTCTACCCAGCGCTCGCCTTTTTCAGGATGCCGGACTCGAAATTCCACGCATACGGTTTCAGTTTCACCGTCATAGATCTCAACGGTATGCAATATTTGTTCGATATTTACCGATTTTGCCATTTGCCATAGCAAGCTGGCATCGTTTTGAACCTGTTCCGGACTTAAGCCGCAGAGTTGCTGCAACCCAACACTCGCAAAAGGCAATCTGTAATTGCCATCGGTTTGTTTAACGGCGATAAAGAAAAAACCGGGCGCAATTTTAAAAAATTGCGATTGCCTCTTCTCCAACTCAGCGTGTCTCAACAAGGCGCTTTCATAGCTCTTACGACCCGAAATATCGCGGGCGATTACGATAAATCTCGGTTCCTGGCCTAAAAACCTGGGTTTAGCGGCAACCGACAATTCATACCAAATTGAAACATAGGGTAATGCCAACTCAAATTGTTTCCCCAATGAAATACCAATATTTTGAGCTTCGGCAAGCGCAAATTTACAAACTGATACTGCATTTTCCGGTAATACTTCGTTGATGGTTTTTCCTATAGGCAGCTGCTCTGTCGAGACCAAATAATTATCACGCGGTGAATGGTAAGCGTAAAAACGACCTTCGGAATCCAGCTCGAAAAGAGGATCGGGAATTGCATCCAATGTCGCTTGTAGATTGTTTTTAGCCTGTAAAACTTGGGCATTGAGTGCCGCTAACCGAAGATTAGACCGCCGCAACCTATACAAAAAACCGCTGCTGCCTAACAACATCAATGCGCCCCCGCCGATGACGGTCCACAACCAGCCTTGTTGCAATTTATGGCGTTCCAACTCCACTTCTTGTTCCCGGTTACGCCGGTTTAGTTCATTGATTTCACGTTGCCGGATTTCTTTTTCGAAGCGGTTGGCCAACTCAATCATACGCAAGCCTGCTTTTTCACTGGCAAACTTCGCAGCCGTTATATCGGCCTCATGCTCCAGCTCATACGCGCGTTTATAGTTTTTTAAGGCGCCGGCAATTGCCGCCATACGCCTGGCACTATTGCTTAAATAAACCGGAAAACCGGTATCCTTAGCAATACGATATGATTGCTCGGCATCCGCGCTGGCTCGCTGCATATTACCGAGCGTCTCATAGTTGGTACTGCGCAAGATAAGTGTCCACCATAATCCGATTTTATTGTTACGTTGCTCGTATATTGAGGCCACCTCGTCCAAGATCGGAATCGTCTCGTTTATCCTCCCTTGCTTGTACAAATTATCCGCCAGTGAATAAAGCGCGCGGGCTACATAGAACGGCCCGCCCACTTCCCGGTAAAGTTTGATGGCTTCACGAGTGGAATGTTCTCCTTTTAGGCTCTCGCCCGAATTGCTGTAGGAGTTACCGATACCCAATAATGCTGTAGCCTGTAACGTTTTCGAATTCATCGCTTTGGCATTCTCAAGCATTTTAGCGTAGTATTCGCGGGACTCCTGGTAACGCATATTCTGGTCGTAAGCGACAGCCATAGCCTGATAACCAAACACCAGCATTTGTGGATTATCGCTGTCTTTGGCAATCTCCATCGTTTGTACCGCCATAGCAACGGCCTGATCCCATTTTTCCATGCGGGTGTACATCATAGCGCCGCGAAACATCGCCTCAACCAAAAGATCAGGACGGTCGATGCTACCGAGTATGGCTAAATTATGCGTATCGGCAGCAATCATTTTGTCAATCCGACCTTCATTGACGGAATTCCAGGCAATATTGATATCGGCTTCCGATTGCCCCGCGATATCATCGTTTTGCTTGGCCAGATCGAAAGCTTGCTGGGCATGAACAGCCGCTTTTTCGGTTTCGGCTAAAATGATTTCAGCCCTGGCCAGGAGATTCAGTAAGCGCACCCGGTCGGTAGGGCTGGCATCCACAGGAACGTTGGCTTGCAGTTGTTGAATGTCTTGATAAGCTTTGGGAGCATCATTATCGATCAACATTTTCAGGCTGTCCAAGCATGTGCGCCAATCGGCCAACAACAGTTGACCGTAAGCAGCTATGCTCAGCAAGAACAACACAAGGAACATACCGATCCGTTTTGACATGGCTAACTACAATGTGCTTCTAATAATCCCGCATAAAGTATACCGGGACACAACCTGCCAGCAAAACGTAGCGGCCACAGCCACATTGTTAGATTTACACACCCGGCCGTTAAAAACGGACCGATGCGGTAAAACTGACCTGGGTATCATTGGCAAATGTGTTTTGCGGCCTGGTTGGAACGCCAAAAAACGAACGCCTGACCGTGCCAAGCAAATTGGTGCCCTCTAGCGAAATCGAAAGATGATTATTGATCCGGTAGCCAATTGAAGCATTCAGCCAGCCGTAGCCACGGGTAAACACCGGCACAGCGCCGATACCCACAAAGTTGCTGACGCCGCTTAAAAAATCATCGCGCCAATTGTATGCAATACGGGCCGAAACCGGCCCTTTCTCATAAAGACCGATAATATTAAAGCTGTTTTGGGATATATTCTGCAGCGGTACATTTTGCCCTAACACGGTACTCGGGGTTTCACTGTCGACATAGGTATAGTTAGCTTGTAAGCCTAAACCACTGAGCAAACCCGGTAAAAAATCATAGAACTGCTGATACCCCACTTCAAAGCCATTAATGGTGGCTGCTGAAGTATTTTGCGGCCGGCTGACTTGGTAGGTAATCCCGTCATAAACTTCCGGATTGCTGACTGTTGCCAAAAAGCCATCGACTTGCTTAAAAAATCCGGCCACATAAACCGACGTGGTCGGGCTAAAGTATTTTTCCACCGAAATATCGAAATTATCCGATCTTACCGGCTTAAGCGCGGGATTGCCGGCGCTGCCCTGGTTTAATGCGGGAGTGACGGTATTGCGTATCAACACCAGTGAAGGAGAAAGCTGGTTAAAATCCTGGCGGGTCAGTGTTCGCGACAAGGCAGCCCTTAAGTACAAGTCCTGCTGCACTTTGTAGCGCACATTCAAACTGGGCAGATAATCAACAAAGTCTCTTTCAATATTTATGGGCGCATTCCCACCGGTTAAAGGCGTTGATTGGCTACCGCTAACCGAATTTATCGTGCGCACGACTCTTATGCCGACATTACCATCTATCGGAAAGTCTTCGGCCTCGAACGCACTCATCACGAAAGCGCTCTGTGTTTCTTCGTCGATGCGCCAGACGCTCGTAGGGTTGCCGGCACCGGGAATCGGAGTGGTTATGCCGAAAGCACTGCGGTAAGCCGTTGCATCGCGGGCATTATTGAGACTTCCCACCAAAAAATTGCTTATGCTTGTTCCGGCGCCGCCTAAAAAATCACTCGCGGGATTGGCAATAACTAGGCTGGGAACATTCGCTGCCGAGACTATGCCGGGCACGGCTTGATCGGCCAGAATCAAGCCAGGAGCATTATCGGCATGACGTTTGGCATAGCGCACCCCTGCCGAGACGGATTTGAAAAAGCCATTATTAAACTGATATTCGCCATCGGCTTTAGCTGCCCATAAATCGCCCTGAAACGGTAAGGTACGGAAGGCAATACTGGCAAAACGAAAGTTGGCAGGGTCCAATAAATTGGTGCCGCTAACGCCGGTGCTGGGTATTGAGCCCGACAAATCCTGGCTAAAAACCGGCGCTGTGCCGCTTAACACCGGCCCGGAAAACAACAGATCGTTTTCGCTTTTGGTATAACTTAAATCCGTTTTCAAGGTCAATGCACCTTTGCTCCAACTACCGCCGATCGCTTCTTGCACAGTTCTATCCACCGTATCGCGCGCAAAACTAAGGATGGAAATTGGCGCATTCAGCCAAGTAATACTCTGTAAATCATTGCTGCCCGGAAACAATCGAATACTGCCGGGAACGAAGCTTGACGACGGCGTGACATTGATTTGGTAAGAGTTCTGGATAGTTTTAAACTCCACATAACTCGCTTCGGCATAAAGTTCAAGGCTATCTGAAGGGCGCCATTGCAATACCAAGTTTCCGGCGGTTCTGTTACGCTGGCCGAGACTGCTGGTTTCGGAAGTACCGTTAGGCACGAAAACGGTCTGCCCCGGAATAAGGTTAGTCCGGGCGACCGGGTTGCCGATACCCTTTTGATCTTCGCGGAATGCCCGTTCTTGATAAGAAAAATTAATCAATGCGCCGAATTCGCCAAAATTTTCCGACTGCCAACGGTTGCTTAATAACGTTGAAAACTGCGGCTTGGCGGCGTTGACCAAATCACCGTAGATGACCCGCGCCGAACCGAAAATTTGCGAGCCTTTAAAATCGAACGGCCGGTGTGTTCGAATATCGACCAAACCACCGACACCGCCCTCAATATGGTCGGCTGATGAGGTTTTATACACATCGATTCCGGCCAGCAATTCGGACGGAATATCGGCATAATTCAATGTGCGTCCGGAACCGGCGGTAAAAATTTCTCGGCCATTGAGTAATGTTTCCAATTGCGTGAGGCCGCGAATCGCAACGCCGGCGCCTTCACCACGATCCTGGAGAATTTGTACGCCGGAAATCCGTGAAATGGCATCGGTTAAATTAAAATCGGGAAACTTGTTAATATCTTCAGCGACCACAGAATCAACAATTTCCAATTTTTCGCGCTTAATTTCCTGCGCAGTGCTTAGGCTAACCCGCTTGCCCACAACATCTACCGGCGTGAGTTCACTCTCATTTGGGACCGGATTAGCCGCATCCGGCGTATCGATTGGATGCTTTTCCGTCTGAGCAAAAGCAAATTGAAAAAAACTTAAAATCGTAACGACTATGACGGGTAACGCTCTATTCAGGCCAGTATTCATGGACTCCTCCTTCCAAAGCGATCAAATCAAGATATCTTGGACAAAACCCGAGATTTTCTTTCCGCTTTCTCAATGACCGGAGTTTAGAAATACCCACAGACTAGACTTTCATTACCCCAGCTTTTCTGTGCTTTTGATCTAAATTCAGTTTAGCAAATAGATGGAAGAAATTACTATAGTTTCTTAAAGATTTATACTATATTTCTTAATAAGAAACAATTGGGACGCTTAAGAGTCGCCCAATCACCCTGAAAAGCCATATAAACTATTGATTTACTTTATATAGTTATAAAACCTCAGCCACTTAAAATTTCATCCACCAGATGTTTAATATCCAAATCCATGCGCGCAATCACTTGCTTGGCAATGTCGTCGATTCTGTGACTGAACATGGTTTGAACGGCAGCCAGCAAATCATCGCGGTTGCTGACCCAGACCATCAATTTGGAATCGATTTGAAATTTATCGTAGTGGCAGATAAAGCTTCGGGTGGATATGGTCGGCACACCCAGTAAACAGGCTTCGGTATTCATGGTGCCGCCGCCGCCGATAAATAGATCGGTGAACGCCAACAGGTGTTGAATGATGATTTTTTCCTGCAGCACCGTCGCAAAAGGAAATAAATCCACGAGATAGCTGCTTTCGTATCGGGGGATAATGACGATATTAGCCTGGGTGAGTTGATGAATATCCTCTAGCGCATCATAAAGCAGCGAATAGTGTTTATCGACATAACTGGCTTTGTATTCTTCTTCCCTGACCACGATTAACGGCTTGCTGAAATCCAGATGATAAGGTGCCAGTACTTGTTTGGCGTATTCTAAGTCCGGCACAAAATCCTTGAGCCAAATGTACGGATCGATAAAGTTATATTCCCTGACCTGATGCGGCTCTAAAGAAAATCGGGTGAATATTTCGTCAGGAACCACAAAAGGTTTAAAGGCTTTACTGGATAACGGCAAGGTTAATCGGGCCTGCGGCAATGCCTTCATGAAATTGGTGCTGAAATCCGATAACGGAATATCATAAAAGTTGATGATCGGTATACCCAATCCAAAGGCCACGCGATTGGCATCGACGCTACACAAACAAACCAACCGGTTGATATTATAAGCCGATACGAATTCGATTAAGGATAACTGGCGGTCAATTGACGCCTTTAGTTTATCGCTTAACTGACTACCGCCGAAACCGCCACGGTTGATGTAATCAATATCATATAAATCCAGTAAGTCGGTTATTTCCTCATAACCTTCACTGGAACGCGCGGTTATTAATAATTGCCTTCCGCGCGCTTTGATTTCATCGATCATGGGCTTAAAAAACAGCACCGATTTAGGTGTTACAAAATCAAACCAAATCATATTATTATTTTTATATTAACTATTTATAGATAAAGCTTTTCATACCATCGGGCGAATAAAAACAGCGAATAAACATGCTGTTTAAACCGCTTGGCTTTACCTTCTAAATAAAGGAATTCGATAAATTCATCGGAAAATAACATAAGCTCTCGATTTACCCGGCGAATCGTTGCCAGGATTTCATCCTGGTAATAATCGTAAAGCCATTCAATAAACGGAGAGCTAAACCCTTTTTTTCTTCTATTAACAATCTCTTTCGAAAGATATTTTAAAGCCACTTGTTTTAATAAATATTTATTGGTATTGCCTTTTTTAATCGTATCATCAACCCCCAACAAATATTCCACTAACCGGTAATCGAGAAAAGGCGTTCTGATCTCCAACGAATGTGCCATGGACATTCTATCAATTTTAGACATTAAAACTTCAGCAATCCAGATTTTAAAGTCAATATACGTCAACCAGCGCGCCTTTGAGGCATAAGGCGATTGGTATTCTGATAATTTAGGAATAACCTCACCTTTAAAGAGAATATTCAGTTGTTCCTGCGTGTACGTTTCGCCGGTTGAGAAAAATAGCTCCCGGTTGTTAAACAACCGGTTTTTAATAGCCCATTCTCTGCTCAAATTATAGGCACCGGGGTCTTCGGGCAGGCTGGAATAAGCGTTGAGTAAATTAAAATAATTATCATAGCCTAAAAATATCTCGTCACTACCCTCACCGCTTAAAGCAACTTTTATATTTTGATTGTGGATATAACCGGAGAGTAAAAATAACGGAATCGATGCCGAATCCGCCATAGGCTCATCCAGATAATCTAAAATTTGTTCAAAGCTATGAATATAATCGTTTATGCCTATGCGTAATTCGTGGTGTTGAGTGCCGATTTCCTGCGCGGTTTGTTTGGCTAAAGCCAGCTCGCAGTAATGGTTATGGTCGTCGTAGCCGATGCTGAAACTATTGATTTTACGGTCGCTATGTTCGCTATAAAGCCTGGCGGTCATGGCCGAATCCAAACCGCCGGACAGCAGCACCGCCACTTCTTCATCCCCCACCAGCCGTGCTTCAACCGCCTGATTGAGTAACCCGTCTATGGTTTGAATGGCTAGCGCCTCGCTGTCGCCGTGATAGGGAATATTGGTAATATCGTAATAACAGGTGACATCAAAAATATCGGCAGTAACCGTGAGCGCATGGCCCGGCGGTAATTTATGGATGTCCTGAAAAAATGTTTGCGCATGAATGGGTGCCTGAAACGCCAGATATTGCTGCAAGGCAAGCCGGTTAAGCGGCGGACGGAATTTGAGCTGCGCCAAAATTGCTTTGATTTCACTGGCGAAAATAAATTTTCCGCCGGCATGGTAATAATAAAACGGCTTTTTGCCGTAGCGGTCTCGGGCGCAAAAAAACAAATCCTTGGCGGCATCGTAAATGCAAAACGCGAACATACCGTTAAGCCGGTTTAAAAACCCGGTGCCGTATTTTAAATACAACCGCAAAATTACTTCCGTGTCCCCGCGCGTGCGGCATTCAAAATTTTCCGCCTTAATGATGTCGCGGTAGTTATAAATTTCACCGTTAAACACGATGCTGACATCATCCATTTGCATGGGCTGGTTGGCAAGCTCGCGCGAATCAATGATGGCAAGCCGGGTATGGCCTAGGAAATTTGAGCGATGCTTAAAATAATCCTGATGGTCCGGCCCACGATGTTTAAGCAGGCCCAACAACGAATCAATAGAGGTTTCCGGCAAGCAATTACCGCCAACAATGCCGCACATTAACAATGGCTTCCAAACTGTGAATATTGCAAATCGGGTATGTTAACAACTGTTCAATCAGTGTGTCTTGGAGTTAAGCATAGACGCTTATTGGAAAAGCTTTATTAGTTTTTAGAACGCATAGTTTCTAACCACATCTTAAAATACAGCCTACGCCGAATTGCAGCTGGCCACAGGCCTGAATCATTGATACAAGCTTGCCAACAAGCTTTGATATTGGGCACAGGTATTTTTCACATCAAAGCCACCGGCGTCCCGTTTTTGCTGATTTTTTAACCTGGCCAATGCCGGCGTATCGGTTAAAAAATGCAGCATCTTTGCTGCCAACGCTTCAACATCATTGATTGCTACCAGATTGCCGTAGTCTTTTAAAATCTCTTCGTGGCCGGTATAGCGGCTGGCGATTACGCCGGCGCCGCAATACAGGGCTTCCAAGACCGCATTGGAAAATCCTTCGTTTAGCGATGGAAATACAAATAAATCCGCCACCGATAGATACGCGTAAGGTTCGTTGAGTTTGCCCAATAAATGCAGCCTTTGGGATATTCCCAAGGCATTCGCCAGTTCGATTAATTCCTGGCGCTGGGGGCCATCACCGATAATGGCTAAATCGTGAGGCACTTGGCCGGCAATTCGGGCAAACGCTTTAAATAATACCGGTAAGCCTTTTTGCGGATGCAACCGGCTGCAATTTAATAAAAACGGCTGGGTTATCTCTACCGGTTGCTGTTTATATAACTCGATACCGGCAAAATCCAGGCCGGTATAAATAACATGAATTCCGGCATGATCAAGCCTTTGCCGTAACTCGGATGCGATTAGTCGATTCACGCAGATTATGGCATCCGCCGATGGATAATAGTGTGCGATATTGTCGTAATAAAATTCGGGCGGCAATAAGTGGGTTTTAGGAAAGTTTTGGTAATGATTCAGCGATACCCGGCAAGACAATACTTTTTTGCCGGTAAATTCGCCTGCATTAATAAAATATTACTGTAATCCTCAAAACTGAGGGCAATATCAGCTGATATTCCGTTGAATACCGTATTCAATTGTTGCAGCCGGTAATTAAATAATTTTAATCCGGTTTCATAATCTTTTTGATCGATTAGCAAGAGGGTTATCAACTTAACCTCAATATTTGGATTAAGCGAATACCGGATTTCCTTATCGTCTTCTAGCAAAACGATTATGACCTTGCGATAGTTAATTTGATCATTCGCCAGCGCGGCCACATTTTTTTGCACGCCGCCAATATCCAGATTATGGGTCAAAATTAACAGTGTTTGCCTGTTTGCGCTTGCAGCAACCATATTGCCCGCTTAGTTTTTGTAGCAACAAGCATAGATCTCGGCGCAATATTCATTAAAGTGCACCGATAACGCATTCATCGCGCGATGAAACGCATTGGAAAACTCCGCCAACTGGCTGTCGGTCAACGGCTTAAATTGAATACCCTCGAAAACCTCCATTGCCAAACCGGCATTGTTAAGATCCCGGCTTAGGCTTTGCATGTCGTAAACGCGTAAGTGGCCGGATGATAAATCGTTGGCGTTCAGTTCATACGGCGAAGCCAGCATGCCCATTTGCACGCCTAGCAACCGGTGCACGCTTTGGGCGTTGGGCACGATGATGTGGATGCGGCCGTCCTCGGCCAGCCATGTGGACACTGTTTTCAATAGGGGTACCGGGTCAACCACATGTTCCAGGCTATCGGTCATGATGATGTCGGAAAAGCGCCGCTCCGGCCGATAGTCTTCCCAGTTTGCCTGAATAAACGTTGCCGCTGATAACGCGGCATCGGTTTCAATTTGCCGGAAAAATTTATCCTGCTTATCGACTATGGTCAGGTTTTCGGACCAACGCACTAAAACGGAAGATGTGCCGGATTCGTCGGAACCGAGTTCCAACACATCGCGCCCGTTAAAATAGCGGTTGATTTTTTCGTAGCCGTACAATTTGGTCTTTAAATAAGACTGGTAGCTTGGCTTGGCGGAAGCTTCAATGTGTTGATTTATAATCTGTGCAAGCACACGTTCTCTTTCTGTAGCGTTCATTTGGTTTTACCGATAATGCTGTCAATGACTGCAGCCAGGGCTAGGCTGGCGTGGTGGCTATCATGGGGTGTTACCGTATTGCCGGCATTATTCACCAGATTCCTGGTGTGCCCGGCATTAGCCAAAGCCTGCTCAATACAGCGGATGGCGTCGGCTTCATCAGCTTTTTCAAACAGTAAGCCGTTGTATCCGGAGGTGATTAACTCCCGGATAGCCGGAATTTTCGGCGCCACCACCAGCGTGCCCGCCGCCATGGCTTCCAACACCGCATTCGGCTGACCTTCATAGTGCGACGCGGTCAGCAACAAGGCCGCATGCTGCAGCAGCGCCGGAATATCGTCCCGGTACCCCGGAAAACATACCTTACCGGCTATGCCCAAGTGTTCTGTTAAAGCTAGTAAACTTTCGTATTCAGGCCCTTTGCCGACAATACACAGCCGGGCATCGGCTTTAAGCTTGGCAAAAAGCCGCACAATAAAAGCCAGATTTTTTTGTTTGACCAGACGGGCAATCACCAAAATGACCGGGCCGGCCGCAAAAAACGGCTCCAAGCCCTGGGGCGGCAAGTGGTTTTGAGCGAATTTTTGCAGATCGACGGGATTGGGCAGGCGCTGGATTTTCGCTGCCGGAATTGCAAACGCTTGCACCAAATCCGCCTTAACGGCATCCGACACGCATACGATCTTATCGGCGTGCTGGTAACAAAAGTGCACCAACTCCCGGTTTATGGCCGGCAAGTCAAAGCGCTCCAGTTCCCGGCTTAATTGATTGCGCACCGACAGCAAGACCGGCTTTTGCGCCAGCTTGGCCGCCAGCACGCACACATAGTTAACCCAAAAATCGCTGAAGCCTATGATTAAATCGGCGGCTTTGGCGGCTTCCGTGAGCTTATGCAGAATCAAAAACCCGTTCTCGGTCAGTTTTTGTTCCGGGCTAAGCACGAATTCAATCTCGGCGTGTTCCGGCAAACGGTAATCGGCAATGTGTTTTAACACCATGACTTTAATCACATAGCGGCCCGATAGGCTTTCCACATATTGCAGCAACACGTTTTCCGCGCCGCCTTTGCTTAAGGTATCGATGACGAAAACCAGGCTGGGCATGGCTTGTAATCCCACCGTTAAATAAAATCGGTGCGGAAGCTGTAGGTTTTACCGGCTTGATTCGGGTCGGAGTTATCAGTGGCGGAAAAAATCAAGCCGTTATCCTCAATCCGATAACGCCCTTTCCCCCACTGCTCTATGGCGTATCTAGGAGCATTGGGCCAGCCCACCGGCAAGCCGTTTTCATAGAGCATAAATTTTAAAGGGTCACCCAGGCTATCGTCCCAATCGCTTAAGTCAACACGCCAGGCGTGGCCGTTGAGCGCTGTAAACGGTTTATCCAAATTGACTAAAACAGTACCGCGCATTAGCTTGCACCCAATAATTTTGCGCGCCGGGTTTAGCGAACAGATATTCGGTATTGCCTTCGCCTGCTTTGATATTGAGTAATTCAAGATTCAACCGCTGTTGCGCAAACGCTACGGTTTCTTGATTGCCTGCAAAATCCATAGGATAGCCGCCCAGCCAATCCTTAACATCGTGCCAATACGACATGCCGCGGGATTTTTTATACTCAAGAATGTATTTAAACGGATTTTTGCGTTTTTTAAGCGATCTTTTAATGGTTTCATCCCAGGCATAACACCACACCATCCACCGTTTCATCAGTGGATTGGCGCTGTTGTACCGGCGTTTTACGGTAAGCCAATATTCGGCAGGCGGATCGACATACATGTCTTTAGAGTACAAGGCGATATAAAACACGCTTTCATCGTGTAATAAACCGGCCGCGTTTTCGACAGCCTGCCACATGGCGCCGGTGTGATGTAACACGCCCCAACTATAGACAATATCGGCTTTGGGCAAGGTTGCTAAAAAATTGGCATCCAATACCGAACCTTGAAGAATTTGCCAGTTTTCCGGGCTGCCGGAGAATGCGTGCAATTTTTGCGTGGTAGTGACCGAGTTGCCATCCAAATCAAAACTGATCACCCGCTCCGCGCCTGCCCGCCACGCCGCCAGCGAATGCAAGCCGCTGCCGCAGCCTACATCCAAAAAAGTTTTGCCGTTAAGATCGGTAAGTTTTAAAAAATTTAACAGGTGCTGTTGTGAAATCCGCACGCGTTCTTCGGAAAAATTTTTCGCAATGTAATCGGCCCAGTTGGCGCCGAAATCAAATTGCATGGCGTTTGGGTCGCCAGGCTGTGTTTGCAGTGGGGTGTTGGTCATTTCGGCCTTAATTAGTTAAGTTATAAATCGACAGGGTTTCCCGCACCATGCGGTCGCTGTCGAACCGGTTTTGAATAAACGCGGGGCCGGCCTCGGCCATGCGTTGCCGTAACGCTGGGTCTTCAAGCAAGGCCGTCACCGACGCTTCCAGCCGATCCACATCGCCCACCTCGACCAGAAAACCGGTTTCGCCGTCCGCTACCGCATCAGCGGCCCCGCCGGCTTGGGTCGAAACCACGGGGCAGCCCAGCCATTGGGCTTCCAACAGTACGTTGGGCGTGCCTTCTTGACGGGAACAGAGTAATTTTAAGGTTGCCGCAGAGAAAATGGTTGCTACATCCGAGCGCCGGCCTAATAGAAACACGGAAGCATCCAAACCATTCTCGGCAATAAAAGTTCTCACTGCATGCTCCAAGGGCCCTACGCCGGCGATAACGGCCACCACGGGAAGCCGGCGGCCGATCAGCCGTTTGATCACTTGCAAAAAAACCAAGGGCTGTTTTTCTTCGGATAATCTGAACACGCCGGCAATAATCGCCGCGCCGCCGGGAATTCCCACGGCCTCTCTAAAATCGGCAATTTGCTCTTCACCGGCTCTAGCCAGTCCTTGATAGTCAACGCCGTTCAACACCACCGAGAACCTGCTTTCCGGTAATCCCAACCAGTTTGCATAATCCTCGGCGCCGGCGCGTGAATTATTAATGAAACGCACCTTAGGGCTTTGCGCCAACTTTGAGTATAAAACCTCAAAATACGGGTCGTTAAGATAGGGAAAATGGCTTGGGTTGACGTTACGCGTACTCAAAACAATTAACGGGATGTTGGCGAATATCGCGGCTACCCCGCCCCAGATATTGGAATGATCCAGCCACGTATGCAAAATATCCGGTGGCTGGGTAAGCAGCTCGCCCAAAACATCGATACAGAAGGTACGAAACTCATGCGGGATGCTTGCTAAACAGGCTTCACCCCCCGGGAGCTGGTTAACTGCGGTTTCAAATTCCGGATTAAATTGCTTGCCGGCCACACGGATCGGCACCCCGGCAGCATGCAGAAGCTCGACATAATGGCCGTGTTCGGCGGCGGGCGGATAAATCAGCAAAACCGTCACCTCGTAACCCCGCTTATGCATGCCGATGACACAGTTACACAACTGCCGCTCGGCGCCGCCGGATTGCAGGCTGCCGATTAAATGCAGCACTTTGGGCCGGGCCGGCAAAGGCAAGAGCGTATCCCGCTTGCTGTTTTCCAGGCCCGGAAGCAAAAACTCCGACCGTGCCAACCAACGTTGCTTGAGCTGTTCCGGCGTGGGCGGGTTAGTCAGGCTGAAGTGGCGCTTGAGTTTTCCCCGGATTTTACGGACATAGCTTAGGATAGGCGATTTTTTACGCCGGTTTTCATAAAACCAATGTGTGTAGGCTCCCATTACGACATCTCAGAGGGCAGTTTTTTTAAATGGAGGTTTTCATTCGAATCAATCAACGCCTTCGTTCCCACTTTAACCCGGAAGCTCAAGCACGCCGGGGATAAACACTAGCTTCAGGCATTTTTTCTTAACCAGGCTTCCAAAATCAGCAATGGCCAGACCTGGTAAATGGAAAAATACCGGCTTTCCTGTCCGGCTAACAGCTGCTCCAGTGCGGTTGCTTCAAGATGTTGACGCAATTTGCTTTCCGGCCCCAAGATCAGTTCCCTGGCCAAAGCCATTACCACAGCCTTGGACCACGCGTTCGCCGGCAACCCGAACCCCAGCTTGGGCCGGTTCATCCACTCTGCAGGTAAATACCGGGACGCCAACTGCTTTAACAAGCGTTTGGTTTCGCCCGGGGCTTGCCAGCATTGGTCGGCGCTCAGATTTTGGGCAAAGCTTTTGACATTTACATCCAGTAGCGGGCAACGTACTTCCAACGAGACTTGCATGCTCATACGATCGACCTTGGCCAGCACCGCCCCCGGCAAATACGTGCGCGCATCCAGCTGCCGCATACGGTGTATCAAAGGCGTTCGCGTGCTGTCGAGAAGGCCGCGCCATTCGTACAGCGTATGCGCCATGGCAGGTGAAGCTTCACCCATCAGCGCGTGTACGATTTCCGGTTGAAAAATCAGCCAGCGCGGCGATAAATACGCCGAAGAGGCGCGCCATTCGGGCCCGGCGGTAACGGCTTCATTGAGGGTGTCGCGGTAACGTCCGTAGCCGCCGAACATCTCGTCGCCACCGTCACCGGACAGCGCAACCGTTACCTGTTCGCGGGCGTGGCGGCAAAGCAGCAAGGTCGGTAAACAACTGGAATCGCCATTAGGCTCGTCCAGCCGCGCGGCAATTTCATCCACCAGGGATACCGCATCAGGCTTTAGTAGCTTTTCATAGTGCTCGGTACCCAAGTAATCGGCTATCTCCCGCGCCGCGAAATGCTCGCTGTCATTAGCGCCTTCGAAGCCTATGGTGAAGGTTTTCAGCTTTTGGCCCAGCTCTTGGGTTGCGATAGCGGCGACCAGGGATGAATCCACGCCGCCGGATAAAAAGGCACCCAAGGGTACATCGGACACCAGCCGCTTTTCCACAGCATTGATCACGACGGTTTTTAGCTGTTGCAAAGAACTCACCGAATCGGGCCGGGTAGCGGGCTGTTCCGGGCAAAAATCGGCATATTGCCCAATACCGATTTTGGGTGCGCCCGCCCCGGAAAAATCCGCTTCCAAATAGTGGCCGGGCGGTAATTTTTTGGCGCCGGTAAAAATGCTATGCGGAGCCGGAATGTATTGGCTAAGCAAATACAGCGATAAAGCCTCCCGGTCAATCGAGGCATCAAACCCCGGCAATGCCCGTAAGGCTTTTAATTCCGAAGCAAAAGCAAAATAACCATCACCTTGGCAGTAATACAACGGCTTTTTGCCAAAAGCATCGCGCGCCAGTAACAACCGCTTTTCTGCTTCATGCCAAACCGCAAAAGCAAACATCCCGTCCAAGGTGTTAACGCGATCGGCTTGCATGCCGGCAAACCAATACGGCAGCACTTCGGTATCGGTGTGCGAGCGAAAATGACAGCCTTGATCGGTAAGCTGTTTACGAAGTTGCCGGAAATTATAGATTTCGCCGTTAAACGTAACCCAAACCGTCCCTGCCGCATCGGACATCGGTTGTTGTCCGGCTGCACTCAAATCGATAACCGACAAACGCCGGTGCGCCAAAGCGCAGGTTGCCGAATCGTTAAGCCAAAGCCCGGCATCGTCAGGCCCGCGATGGATCATTTCATCGCGCATGGCTAATGTCATGGCAGCCAGTTTTGCTTTGCCGAAGCCGGCCTTCCAGTCAATTATTCCCGCTATGCCGCACATGGTTAGCTAACCAAGCCTTGTTGGCATTTTCAACACCGGACAGGTTTTGTTGCTCGTGCAAAGCCTGCATAGCAATCGCAGCAAACTCAATCTCACTTCCGCTTCCGAAGCTGGCCGCAGCCTGTGCTTGGTATTTTCGGCATTTGCCGATTTGCCCTCGCTAACCACCGACTAAGCCTTTGTCCCCAAAACATGCCAGGCGCAGTTATGGGGCTCATGTTCATTCAACACCACCACTGACTTAAAACCGGCTTCTTTAAACCAGTTAGTGACGACCTCTTGCGGAATCGTCCAGTTGTAGAAGGTGTTGAGCATATCCATGTAATTAATCGCGTTATCGGGATCTTCGGCGATGTTCATCACAAAATTCTGTTTTTCTTCGGCAGTTTTGCATTCACGGTGAAATTTCAATCTTGTCGCGCGCACAAATTCGGACACATGGTAAGTTGGCGCATACACCATGACGTACAAGCTTCCCCCCGGTTTAACCGTTGACGCCACTTGTTGAAAAGCAATTTTCGGGTCGTGGGTGCACATTATGACTCCCCAGCACAACACAAAATCGAAAGCCGCATGTAAATCGGCGCGACTTTGAATATCGAATATATCCAAATATTCTGTATCGGCATTGAAACGCCGGGTCGAGCGTAGCGCATTTTCACCGACATCCACCGACTTGACTTGGGCGTCCAGCATCAGCAATGTGCGCGTCCAACGTCCGGCTCCGCAGCCTATGTCCAAACATTTTTTGCCCTGGAAATAATCCAGCGGAAACTTGGGTTCCAGATAAAGCTTGCCGCCAACAGCGCGTTTGCTTTGCTTGCCGGCCATTTTTGATAGCTTGGATGCCATGCCTGCAAACGCTCCGAACCGTCGCCGCAACATAACGTCCTGAATACCGGTTAATTCATAAATCCTATCGTCGATATATTGATCGGAAGTTTCCACGCCCGTGTGGTTGCAATACCCGCGTTTTCTCTCCAAAAACAAACGCCATTGGCCGTCGAACTGTTCTGCGTAAACCACCGGCTGGTATTGGCCTGAATAAGCATCGTCCCAAATGGTCAAGCCATCATCAAAATCCGGATTCGGTAACACCGTTGATAAGATATTTTTGTTGACTCGGTTTGCTTGGTCAATCATCTTGGCTTCCTTATGTTTTAATAAAAAACGCACCGCCTGCGGATAAATTAACCAAAAGTTCAGGTTTATCGCACATAAATTCATCCACAACCTGGGTTACGCCGGGGCAACTATCAAATCCGTAATCATCGAATAACAAGACCGCCCCTTTGTTTAGCCTGGGATAGAAAAACTCCAAAGAATCTTTAGTCGGCCGGGCCAAATCGACATCGATGTGAACAAAGCAGAAGCGGCGGCCTGATACCTCAGGAAAACGCTGCGGTATCCAACCCTGGTAAAGTTCGACAAAATCCAACTTGCCCAATGGCTCTAAATTACGCCGCAGCTCTTGCATGGAACTGCACAAATCGCCTGCCGTCCACCAATTGCCATCGATATCGGCCGGCGTTGATAAACCTTGAAATGAATCAAACAAGCAAAGGCGCTTGGCCAGCTTGCGGCTAGCGATATGCCGGGCAAGAAAGAAGGCGGAACCGCCTTTGAACGTGCCGCATTCGGCAACATCACCCTCAATCCCGATAACCAGTTTAAATAACTGATCCAGATTAAATTTTCGTTCATAGGTGTAATCGGCTTCCGGACTTACTTGGGAAAAATCGGCCGAAAACGCCGCATCGGAATCAATCCGCCGACCTATATCCGGCAACCGGGTTTCAGGCCATATTTGCCTATAGGCATCACGGGCCAGGCAAAAGCGGTAAAACGGCGATAGGTTTAAGACATTACTCGCTTG
>PERF01000008.1 GCA_002928495.1 Methylobacter sp.
CCTTCATCTCCAAGCCCTCAATCTCCTGCAACGATTTCCCAGCGATTCCCTGCAAATCGCCATACATGCCGACGGTGGCGTTCATCACCCGTTCGATTTGCGCTTCGCGTTTGGCCCATTGCTTCATGATGGCTTTGCGTTCTTTGTCCAGGTCTTCTTGCATGGTGGAGAAGGCTTCGACGATGGCTTCTACGCGTTGTTTGAAGCGCGGGCCGGTGAGGTATTGGTAGATCATTTCAGTTTTGCCGTGCTGGCCTTCGGCGGCGAGGCGGGCGAGGCCGATTTGCAGCAGGGTATGGCGCAGGATGGTGGCGACGGGAAGCGCGGCGCGGGGGCTGGTGACCCAAATGCCGTCGATTTCTTCGAAGTTTTCTAACCTTTGGGCAAAGCATGGCTGACCAGCACGGCGATGTCGGCTTTGGCGTTGCGCTGGTCTTCGCGTAGTTTCACCAGCCAGCTATCGCTCCAGTTTTTGGTACGTTTGGTTTCCCATAAAATCATGCCGCTGATTTGTCCGGTGGCGCTGATGACGCGTTGCAGGGCATCGCCACCGAACTCGCCTTTGGCGACGGGTTCGATGGCATCAAACGGGAATTTTGCCCGCAGCATGGCTTCTAGTTCTAGTTCTTGCACTTCGCCTTGCAATTGTTGCGAGCCTTGTTCGGCTTTGCGTTTGAGTTCTTCGATTTTTTGTTGCATGGCGGCTATGGTCTGTTCGCGCTCCTGCACTTTTAAGTTGAGGTTGTCTTCGGCTTCGCGTTTGGCTTGGGCGCGGACTTCGGCGAGGCCGTCTTGGATGCGTTTGGCGACGGTCAATTCCAGTTCGCGCTTGGCATCGTCGAGTTCGCGCTGTTTTTTGATGAGTTCGGCTTGGGCTTGTTGAGCTTCGGCAAGTTTGGCTTCGCGGCTTTTGAGTACTTGGTTTAGGTCTTGTAGTTCCTGGCTTTTAGCTTCCAGCTCAGCAGCAACCGCTAGTTTTGCTTTTCTACTCTCTTCTTCAATAAGCTGTTTACGAGCCGATTTAAGCTGAGCTTCTACTTGTTCTGTTACTTGGCGCTCTAAGGTTTTTTGGGCTTCTAACAATTGTTGTTGCTTAAGAAGCAGACCTTGCTCCCGCTCTAATATGTTGCGATCTTTTTCTCGTAGTTGTTCTTCGAATTGCTGGCGGGTAGCCGCTAAAAGCGGAGCCGCCAAGGATTCAGTCAACCGGATTTCAGTGGCGCAGTTGGGGCAAGTGATTGTTGGTTCGGTCATAGCTTTTTATTCTTGAAATGTGATGATGTTGAACATTATCCTTAATCCAGAGCTTAGTCGCTAACGATGGAGATCAAATAAAACCCTAAATTTGATGGGTGGGTTAACTCTCTAAACTGAATTCCAAACGTTACTTAAACAAAAATGCCGGGCGCGCGCCGTCCGTTCTCACGCATAATTCGAAATATACAAAGTGGGCAAAATAACTTGCCTAGTCTACGCATCTAAAACCCCTAACCAGCCAATTTATCCAACGTTGCAAAGCGTTTTTAGACTAGCCGCGTGGTTAGGTGGCGAGGAAGTGTGCTGGCATCTTCTTCCGCCAAGGCTTGCGTAGAAACTTCAAATATCAGTTTATTCAGGCTAATGTTGCGCAGTCTGGCGGTTTGTTTCAGGCGTTCCGCCATGTTGTCCGGTAAGACCCATGGATAAAATGGTCATGATTTTAATAACCTCTTGAGCGAGTCGAGATTTCGCATCAACGCATCAATGTTTTGTAGCACCGTCAAACAGCAAAAATTTTTCGAAATGGCTGGCAAACCTTTTCCAGCCTATGCTACGGATGCTTGATTTCTTCCTGCATGGCTTGCCTCAGCACCTCATTAATGCGCGTTTGATAGCCCCTGCCCTGACTTTTGTACCAGGCAATGACATCGGCATCTATGCGAAGGGTCAGTTGTTGTTTGACGGGGCGGGAAAATCGGCCTCGCTCGGCTTCGCGCCATTGTTCCGGGGTGGCGGCGGGTATGTCTGAATAGTCTATTTGTTCGTCCGGCATCGCTGAAAGGTTTGCTAGGTTATTGAGTTCTAAAAGTTATAGTTAATTGTATTATTAGTTTCAGAAATCATTTTGCGTGCAAAAAGTAAATCAATAATATGAACAATCTCGGTTTGGGCAATTTTTTTCTGAAACATTGAATGAATATGCTGGTTTAATGTTGTTAACTTTCTGGGTCTGGATTTCTTTTCAATTTTACCGAGTAATTCTACTGCCCGTTTGAAATTGACATCTTCCTCGGCAGTAATTTCAGTGACTGATTTAGTACCCAGCTCCAACATGCTGTTTACGCGTTTGCATTTCAGACCGTTTTTGTTTAAAAACTTAAGCAAAGGATCAAAGCCTTTGTCTTTAGATAATACGATGTAGTGAAATTTTGGGCTGTTTTCTGCCGCCCGGCCAAGGTAGAAAGCGATAAAGAAATCCAACGCATTGGGGCCGATGCCATCAACCTTTTGCCATTCTAAACGGTTACCGAATGCCTGGGCGTTTGCCACTAGTTCAATAGGAACCGTTTTTTGATTTGCCCCTACAAAAATGACAATTTTGAAATTTTCATCCAGCATTGTTAAATCGATTTGCTGTACATTTTCAAAATCAACCAAGAGTAATTTTTGACTCATTATCAATTACCAATCCCTCAATCGGCCAGGATGAGTTGTCCATAGCCGAACTCTATTTATTCAACCGTAAATATTGGGACGCTAAAACTATAGCGGCCCAAAGCTATGCCTGCCACGCTAGGGTTTAAGTATAGTCGATAGTTTTTTTAATCAATCTCAACCCAATCCATAATCCAACGCAATGCCCGCAAAAACCGCGAAACCAAACCAATTATTGTTCAAAAACGCTTTAAAGCATTTGGCTTTTTCGCGGTGGAAAATCAATATCTGCTGGTAAATCGAGAGCCCGCCGGCGGCGGCTAAACCGGCGTAATAAAACCCACCCAGGTGCTTTATTAAGCCGACGGCAACCAGCAAGCCGACAATCACCACTTGCAATGCAGCCATGATGTGGCGGTCGTAGTCGCCGAACAAGATGGCGGTGGACTTGACGCCGATTTTTAAATCGTCGTCTTTATCGACCATGGCGTACATGGTGTCGTACACCAAGGCCCATAACATCACGGCGGCGTATAACACCCAGGCCACAGCCGGTATGCTGCCGGTTTGTGCGCTGAATGCCATGGGCACCGCCCAGCCGAAAGCCATGCCTAAATACGCCTGAGGTAGCTGGGTATAGCGTTTCATGAACGGGTAGCTGGCGGCCAGAAACGCGCCGGCAAACGACAAGGCAATGGTGAGGGTGTTGAGCAGCAACACCAGGGCAAATGCGGTCAAGCACAGCACAGCAAACAACACCAGCGCTTCTTTAGGGGCGACTTTGCCTGCGGCGATGGGCCGTAATTTTGTGCGCTCTACGTGAGGGTCGAAATCGCGGTCGGCGTAATCGTTAATCACGCAGCCGGCGGCGCGCATTAAAATCACGCCTAGAAAGAATACGCTGAACACCAACGCATCGGGCTTGCCGTCGGCAGCTATCCACAACGCCCACAGCGTAGGCCAAAGCAAGATCAAAATGCCTATGGGGCGGTCAAAACGGGCTAAGAGCCAGTATGTCTGGCGCGGTCTTTTAAGGTGGCGGTCAACACAAATTACCTGCGGCTATTGGGCTTTAAATTAAGGGTTTTTCGAGTATGTTATTATAAATCCAATATTGAATGGAGCGGGGAGAGCGCATGACAGTCACCATTTATCACAATCCGCGTTGCGGCAAATCGCGGCAGACCTTGCAATTGCTAAAAGACAAAGGCATTGAGCCGGTGGTTATCGAATATCTGAAAACGCCACCGACAGCCGCCGAACTGGATGCGATATTACAAATGCTGGATATGGCGCCGCGCGACTTGATGCGCAAAAAAGAACCGCCCTACCAAGCCAATGGCTTGGGCGATGACGCGTTGGACCGGCAAGCATTGATCGCCGCCATGGTCAAAGACCCTATCCTGATCGAGCGCCCTATCGTGATCGCTAACGGCAAAGCCGCCTTGGGCCGACCGCCGGAAGCGGTTTTAGCCGTTCTGCCAGAGGGCTAACATGGCTAAAATCCTGATTTTATATTATTCGCGCGACGGCGCTACCGCCGAAATGGCGCGTTACCTGGCCCATGGCGTGGAAGCCGTAGCCGGCGCGGAAGCCATCTTACGAACTGTGCCGCAGGTATCCACGGTTTGCGAGCAAACCGCGCCTGAGATTCCCACCGAAGGCGCGGTATACGCTACTCTGGCCGATTTACAAGCCTGCGACGGGCTGGCCTTGGGCAGCCCTACCCATTTCGGCAACATGGCGGCGGCGCTGAAATATTTTTGGGACGGCACTACATCGGCCTGGTTTGCCGGTGCCTTAGCCGGCAAACCGGCCGGGGTGTTTACTTCCACGGGCAGCCAGCACGGCGGCCACGAAAGCACATTGTTGTCGATGATGCTGCCGTTGCTGCACCACGGCATGGTCATCGTGGGCTTGCCCTACTCCGAAAATGCCTTACGCGAAACCACCACCGGCGGCACGCCTTACGGCCCCAGCCATCTAGCGATGAATCCCGGCGCTTTGAGCGAGAGCGAAAAAACCTTGTGCCGGGCTTTGGGTACACGGCTTGCGCAGACGGCACTCAAGCTGAAAGCCTCACTATGAAATTAAATCCTGAGTTTTATTATTGGGCCTCGCTAACCGGCTTTTTCGGGCTATTTGCGCTGTTAATGCTATGGCCTACGGTGTTAGCTCCGCCGCAAGGCTTGCCTGTCGCCTTAATCTTACTGATCACCATCAGCCCGTTATTATTGGTTTTGCGCGGCTTGCTTAGCAAACATCGCAAGGCCTGCGCTTGGGCCGCTTACGTGAGCTTGTTGTATTTTATCCATGGCTCTTCAGCAACTTATGCTGACGCCGGGGCAAAGCTTTATCCTGCGCTGGAAACGGTATTTAGCCTGCTGTTGTTTACCGGCTCCATGTTGTATGTGCGCAGCCTGAAAACAACAGCCTGAATGCGGCCATGCAACAACTTCCCCTGCAATTTGAGTTCAAAGGCAACGAAAATTTCGGCAATTTCTATCCTGAAAATAACCAGGAGTTGCTGGAACAGCTTAAAAATTGCAGTGCCGGTAACGGCCAGCCCTTCATTTTTCTGCACGGCCAAAGCGGACACGGCAAAACTCATCTTTTGCATGCCAGTTGCAAGCACGCTCAACAGCAGGGGCGCTCATCGTTTTATCTGGGCTTCACCGGGTCGCCGCTGGCCGAGCCCGAGATTGTAACCGGTTTGGAAAACTACGATCTGGTGTGCCTGGACGATATAGACCGTATTGCCGGAGATTCCGTCTGGGAATTGGCGATTTTCAATCTGTATAACCAGTTACAGGGTTTAGGGCATGCCTTGATTGTCGCCTCCAGCCTGAAACCCAACAAAGCGCAATTTAGCTTGCCGGACTTAAGAACCCGGCTCAACTGGGGGCTCACTTTAAGTGTTAACAGCTTAAGCGATACCGGCAAAATCGCCGCGTTAACCCTACGCGCCGGGCAAATGGGCCTGGAAATCCCGCCCGCCGCCGGGCAATTTTTGCTGACGCACTACCACCGCAATCTGGCTTCCCTGTGGACACTGCTGGAACAACTGGACCGCGCCACCCTGGCCGCGCAGCGCAAACTCACGGTACCGTTTTTAAAACAATTTCTCACCAACAACCATGACTTGTAAGGTTCTGGTCGCCGGCGCAGGCGCCATCGGCGGGTTTTACGGCGCCTTGCTGGCCAAAGCCGGCTGCGAGGTCAGCGTGTTGTGCCGGTCGGGGTTTGATACCGTGAAACGACACGGTTTTCACATCGACAGCCACGACTTGGGACAATGGCAGTTCAAGCCGGCGCAAGTGCTGCAACACGCCGGCGATTACCAAGGCGATCCCGACTACATTCTGGTCTGCACCAAAGTTATTCCAAGCCTGGACCGAGCGGCACTGATACAGCCCGCGGTTAAAGCCAAAACCGCTATCGTGCTGATACAAAACGGCATTGCCATCGAAAGCGAAATGCAAAGCGCTTTCCCCTGGCATGAAATTATCAGCGGCCTGGCGTTTATCTGCAGCAATCAAACCGCGCCCGGCGTTATCCGCCATCTGGCTTACGGCCGCCTGATTCTGGGCAACTGGCCGGTTTCGGTCAGCGACAAAACCTTGCAATTGAGCCAGCGCTTTAACCAAGCCGGTATCGAATGCCTAACTACCGAAAACATCGTTGCCGGACGCTGGCAAAAATGCGTGTGGAATGCGCCGTTTAACCCCTTGTCCGTGCTTTCCGGCGGCTTGCCGACGCTGGCTATTTTGCAAACCCAGGAAGCATTGGTGCGTGGCGTCATGCAGGAAGTATTCGATACCGCCAAGGCGCTGGGCTACCCCTTGCCCGACGACATCATAGACAACAATATTGAGCGCACCTATAACATGCCACCCTACAAAACCAGCATGCTGCTGGATTTTGAACACGGGCGGCCCATGGAAACCGAAGCCATTTTAGGCAATACCGTGCGCGCCGCCGAGCAACATGGCATTGCCTGCCCGCGCCTGCAATCGCTTTATGCCTTGATGCAACTACGGGAATTGCAAGTTAATTATTTACCGTAAAAAACGTAATCGGCTTGGTAAGGCGAACGCTTTTCAGCGCCCGGATTGTTACTGCCGCAAGGCGTTGCCGGCGGCAAGCCCATTTGGGTATTAATACGGTTGATATAACTGACGTCGGCTAAAAAGCCTGCCCCGTTATGTTCAACCACTTCCAGCAACAACCAGGAAATCGCGCCTTCAGCTGACTTGTCGACCTTGGCCACAACGTTACCTCGCACCTTGCTGCCCGCTTTATACTCCCAAATCGGCCCGGCGTAATGATTGCCCACGATATTGCCGTTGTCGTCATAAAGCGCCGCATCCGGCGCGGTCACTTTCCAGACGTATTGGCCTTGTCCAGCGTGCACTGGTAAATTTGATCGCCTTTGGCATGCACGGTTTGAAGTTGCCGGTAAGCTTCCGGCGGGCGAAGCGATTCCGGCAATTCGTCAATACCGGAAAAACAAGGTACAGACAAAACCACGGTCAAACAACCGGCCAGATATTTGTATTTACGCTTTACCATGGCATCACCTTACCGTCATATTTTAAAAAGCTACCGGTTTGCGCCATGTTAAATTGCTCGATAACCGAGCGCATGCCGGTAATGCACTCATCCGCTTCGATTAAGGCGTTGGGGCCACCCATATCGGTTTTCACCCAGCCCGGATGAAAAATGATCACGCCGACATTGCGCGCTTTTAAATCCAGCGATAAAGCCTTTAATGCCGCGTTCAAAGCCGCCTTGCTGGAGCGGTAAAATACGCTGCCGCCGCTGGTATTGTCGGCCATGCTGCCCATTAAACTACTAATACCAACAATCAGTTTCCGTTCACTGCGCGATACTTGCGGTAAAAACGCCTCCGCCATTTTCAACGGCGCTTGCGTGTTCACCCAAAACGACCGGCTCCAGGCCGGGTAATCGAAATGCCCGAAAGCGTTATCACGCTGGTCGGCATAAATCCCGGCATTGTTGATCAAAACATCGATGCCGGCATCGGCCAATTTGGCCGAAAGAGCGTCGATTTGTGCAAAATCAGCCACATCCAAGGCTTCTATCACAACATTGGAGTAATTTTGGCTCAGTAACTGCAATTCGCTAGCTTGCTGCGGCGACCGGCAACACGCAATAACTTGCCAGCCTTCCGCGCCGTACTGACGGCAAAACTCCAACCCTAAACCTCGGTTCGCACCGGTCACTAAAACGGTTGCCATAATCTTCCTCCCATAAAAAAACCTCTGCATCTTACGATACAGAGGTTTTTTAGGTCACTGTTTTGATTTAAGCAGCGAAATTTTTCGCGGCGAATTCCCAGTTAACCAGATTCCAAAACGCTTCCAAATACGCCGGGCGAGCGTTGCGGTAATCGATGTAATAAGCATGTTCCCAGACATCGCAAGTCAACAACGGGGTTTGGCCGGAAGTCAACGGTGTTGCCGCATTGCTGGAGCTGACCAGGGCCAGGCTGCCGTCGGCGTCTTTCACCAGCCAAGCCCAGCCGGAACCGAACGTGGTGATTGCGGTTTTAGTGAATTCTTCTCTAAACGCGGCAAACGAACCGAATTTGGCGTATAAAGCATCGGCAAAGGCGCCGGTTGGCTGGCCGCCGCCGTTTGGCGATAAGCTGTTCCAATAAAACGTGTGATTCCAAACTTGCGCGGCGTTGTTAAAAATACCGCCGGAGGATTTCATGACGATTTCTTCCAGTGAAAGACCTTCAAACTCAGTGCCTGGAACCAGATTGTTCAAATTGGTAACATAGGTTTGATGGTGTTTGCCGTAATGGTATTCCAGAGTCTCTTCTGAAATATGGGGGGCCAAAGCATTTTTTGCATAAGGTAACGCAGGAAGTTCGAAAGCCATTTTAGTTCTCCATTTGTGAATTGTTTATACCCGTCAAAAAACAAATACCAATTAATTTGATATAGTACAACTTTACCATGCCGGACTATGAAAACAAAGCCACAATCAAGGCTTGTAGGCCTGTTTCATGGACTGGGGCAACCTAAACTTCAACACTTGAATCCTAAAAAATGTCTGAGAAATCTCCTGTCCTCATTGATGTCATTGCCGGCACCACGTATTCCTGGTGCAGCTGCGGTTTAGCCGAAACCATGCCGATATGCGACGGCACCCACAAACAAAAATCCGATAAGCGGTCAGTCAAATTTACTCCGGAAGCAAACGGCCAGGTTTGGTTGTGCATGTGCACAAAAACGCAAAACCCGCCGTATTGCGACGGCAGCCACTCGCACGAAAATTAACACCATGGCGCTAGAAATCGAACATAAATTTCTGCTTGCCGACGACAGTTGGCGGCCGTTAGTCAGTCGCTCGGTTTATTTCAAACAAGGCTATCTCAGCTCGGCATCCACCAGTTCAATCCGCGTGCGTATTGGCGGCGGCCAGGCCTGGCTGAACCTGAAAAGCGCCACCATCGGAAATAACCGCCTGGAATATGAATACGAAATCCCGCTGGCCGATGCCCAGGAGATCCTGGATAACCTATGCAAACGCCCCTTGGTGGAAAAACAACGGCATTATGTCGATTACCAGGGGCATATTTGGGAAATAGATGAATTTTTGGGCGACAATGCCGGTCTTATCGTCGCCGAGATCGAGCTTGACCGCATCGATCAAGATTTTCCCAAACCGTCCTGGATAGGCGAAGAAGTCACCCATGATTTGCGTTATTACAACAACAATCTGGCTAACAATCCGTACTCAAGTTGGAAAAAAAGCTAATTATTTCAAAAAGCCATTGAATGCAACGGCGATTTATTCTATATTTTGTTGTATGAAAAAAATCGCATTTGTTGTTTTGTTGCTTTTTGCCAACTCACTGTGCATGGCAGCGAGTCTTAACGACTCCCTAAACCGCATCGAAAGCGCGTGGGCGGAGGTTTACTACAGTAACAACAATAATAAACCCGAGGTTTATCTCAAGCTGCTGCAACAAGCCAAGGATTTATCTAGCCAATACCCGCAAGCGGCCGAGCCTTTGATCTGGCAAGCTATTTTGATCGCTACCAACGCTGATCACCAGGATGCGGTGTCCGCGCTGGACGCGATTTACGAGGCCCGTAAATTACTCAACCAAGCCATTGCCACCGACCCCAAAGCCTTAGGCGGCTCTGCCTACGTAACCTTGGGCACGCTTTACTACATGGCGCCCAAATGGCCATTAGCTTTTGGCGATACTGAAGAAGCCAAAAAACTGCTGGAAACTGCTTTGGAAATTAATCCGGACGGCATAGACAGCAACTATTTTTACGGCGACTTTCTGTTATCGCTGGACCAGCACGAGCAAGCCGCCCGGTATTTTGAAAAAGCCCTCAACGCCCCGATCAGAAAAGAGCAGACTTATGCCGACAGGCAACTGCAATCGGAGGCGCGTATAGCGTTAAAAAATGCCCAACAACATAAAATCAGCAAAGGCCGGACTATTTTTCACTCTTTATTAAGCACGGTCAGCCTCAACTAGCACAATAGTTAAATACCACAAACACAGCCTACCGGTTTTTAATCAGGGCTGAGTTTCTGTTAAACTATGCTGATAACACCAAATAATAATTAACTCTTAAACCCTGGTGATCGTTATGACTTTTGTAGTCACAGAAAACTGTATTAAATGTAAATTTACTGATTGCGTGGATGTTTGCCCGGTCGATTGTTTTCATGAAGGCCCGAATTTTTTGGTTATAGACCCTGATGAGTGCATCGATTGCACCTTATGCGAGCCTGAGTGCCCCGCCAATGCCATTTACGCGGAAGACGAGCTGCCGGAAGGTCAGGAAGTTTTTTTAACACTGAACGCAGAACTTTCAAAAACCTGGCCAACCATTACCGAAGTCAAATCGCCGCTAGCCGACGCCGAAGACTGGAACGGCAAACCCGGTAAACTTGATTTACTGCAAAAATAATCCCCCCCTGGGCGCGGCCTGAACGCTGCGCCAACCCAACCTAACGATCATCGCCGGCAGCGTTTATTTCGACCGGCCGTTACCCTACCCCTCTAAATAGCATCCCACCGCCATTTCTGCGATAATGACGGTCATTTCGGCATGCGTTTTCAGCTGATAACGTCCCCTTGTTTAATAAATCCAATAATAACCAATGACAGATAAACAAACTTTCAAACCCTGCGATTTGGTGATTTTCGGCGGTCTTGGCGACTTGTCCCGCAGAAAACTGCTGGTGTCTTTATACCGTTTGGAAAATTCCAATCTGCTGGAACCTGACACCCACATCATCGGAGTAGACCGGTTAGCCGAGACTAGCGAGAGCTTCGTTCAAATCGCCCACAACAGCCTGCAGGAATTTGCCGGAGAACCGATTGACGACGCCGTCTGGCAAAAATTGTCCGCCCGGCTGGCCTATGTGCAAATCGATGTCACCCAGCCCGAGCAATTCAACCAGCTGCACGCCGTCACCGACACCAAAACCAGAGTACTGGTTAATTATTTCGCGGTCGCGCCGTTCTTGTTTAAAAACATCTGCCAAGGGCTGCATCACTCCGGCATTTTAAATGACGAATCGCGCATGGTCATGGAGAAACCCATAGGCCACGATCTTAAATCATCCCAAGAGATCAACGATGTCGTGGCCACGGTTTTTCAGGAAAAACAGGTTTACCGCATCGACCACTATCTAGGCAAAGAAACCGTACTGAATCTATTGGCTTTGCGTTTTGCCAATTCCATTTTCACCACCAACTGGAACCACAACACCATAGACCATATCCAGATTACCGTCGCTGAGGAAGTGGGTATTGAAGGCCGCTGGGGTTATTTTGACCACACCGGACAGCTGCGCGACATGGTGCAAAATCATTTGTTGCAGATTCTGGCGTTAACCGCCATGGAACCGCCGGTCAGTCTGGAAGCCGACAGCATTCATAACGAAAAAATCAAAGTGCTTAAAGCCTTGCGGCCGATCACGCGCGACAATGTTGAAGCCAGAACCGTGCGCGGGCAATATGCCGCAGGAGCCATCAAAGGCAAAACCGTACCGGGCTACCTGGAAGAGGAAGGCGCCAACACCGAAAGCACCGCCGAAACGTTTGTGGCTTTGCGCGTGGACATAGACAACTGGCGCTGGGCCGGCGTGCCGTTTTACATGCGCACCGGCAAACGCATGTCGCACAAACGCACGGAAATCGTGGTTAATTTCAAACAGCAACCGCTGAATATCTTTAAAGAAAGTTATGCCGATCTGCCGCCCAACAAGTTGATTATCCATTTACAGCCGAATGAAGGCGTGGAAATCCAAATACTTAACAAAATCCCCGGCATAGACGAAAACATCAAGCTGCAAAAAACCAAACTGGATTTGAGTTTTTCCGAAGCTTTTAAAAACAGCCGTATTTTCGGCGGTTATGAAAAACTGGTGCTGGAAGCCATGCGCGGCAACCCGACTTTATTCCTGAGCCGCGAAGAAATCGAACAAGCCTGGCGCTGGATCGATTCCATTCAGGATGCCTGGCACCAGCTTAACCAACCGCCAAAAACCTATGCCGCCGGCACCTGGGGCCCGGAAGCCGCTGACGAATTATTAAAATGCGACGGTAGAAGCTGGGAAGAGTAACCCGCCTACCACGCTTGCCGGGCAGTATCGGTCTGCCCGGCCGTAATCCATTACCCTTGAGGATTTTCTTATGCACCCTGTACTCGAACACGTTACCCAAGACATTATCGAACGCAGCCGGGAGCCGCGCCAAGCTTATCTCGCCCGCATCCAAGCGGCCATCGACAATGGCCCGCACCGTTCCACGCTCGCTTGCGGCAATCTGGCGCACGGTTTCGCGGCCTGCTCGTCCGCCGAAAAAGCCGATCTGGCCGGCAACCAAAAAGCCAATATCGCCATCGTCTCGGCTTACAACGACATGCTGTCGGCACACGAGCCCTACAAAGACTTCCCGGCCTTAATCAAGGCCGCCATAACTGAAGCCGGCGGTGTCGCCCAATTCGCCGGCGGCGTACCGGCCATGTGCGACGGCATTACCCAAGGCCAGCCGGGCATGGAACTGTCGCTGTTCAGCCGCGACGTCATCGCCATGGCAACCGCGATCAGCTTAAGCCACAACATGTTCGACGGCGCCATGTACCTGGGCGTGTGCGATAAAATCGTGCCGGGATTGTTGATTGGTGCGTTAAGTTTCGGTCACCTGCCTGCGGTTTTCGTACCGGCGGGCCCGATGACCACTGGCTTGTCCAACAAGGAAAAAGTCCGCATCCGCCAGCTTTACGCCGAAGGCAAAGTCGGCCGCGCAGAATTACTGGAATCGGAGTCCCAATCCTATCACAGCGCCGGCACCTGCACATTCTACGGCACCGCCAACAGTAACCAGATGATGGTGGAAATCATGGGCTTGCACCTACCGGGCAGCTCTTTCATCAACCCCTATACGCCGTTGCGCGACGAACTGACCAAAGCCGCCGCCAAACAAATACTTAAATTTACCGCGCTAGGCCAGGATTATCGACCTATCGGCCGAGTGATCGATGAAAAAGCCATCATTAACGCCATTATCGGTTTGCTGGCGACCGGCGGCTCCACCAATCACACCATCCATTTAATTGCCATCGCGCGCGCAGCCGGCATTACTATTAACTGGTACGACTTCGACCGCCTCTCCAAGATTATTCCATCGCTGACCCGCATTTATCCCAACGGCCAAGCCGACATCAACCACTTCCAAGCTGCCGGCGGCATGGGCGTGCTGATTGCCGAGCTGCTCAAAAACGGCTTGCTGCATGGCGATATTTTAACCATCGGCGACCGGCACGGCATGGAACAATACGGCCAGGAACCCAAACTGGTCGAAGGCAAACTGGTTTGGGAGCCATGCCCGGCGCATTCCCTGGACGACAGTGTGCTGTCATCAGTGGCCAAACCGTTCGCCGCCGGCGGCGGCTTGCACGTGATGCACGGCAACCTGGGCCGGGGCATCTCCAAAATCTCCGCCGTTGCCGAGGAGCACCAAGTTGTCGAAGCGCCTGCCGTAGTTTTTGACGACCAGGACGACGTGGTTGCAGCATTCAAGCGCGGCGAATTGGAAAAAGACTGTATCGTGGTATTGCGCTTTCAAGGCCCTAAAGCCAACGGCATGCCGGAGCTCCATAAACTGACACCGCCGTTGGGCGTTCTACAGGACAAAGGCTTTAAAGTGGCGCTGATAACCGACGGCCGCATGTCCGGCGCATCCGGTAAAGTGCCTTCAGCCATCCACATGTGCCCGGAATGCATAGAAGGCGGCCCGCTGGCTAAAGTTCGTACCGGCGACCGCATTTATCTCAACACCCAAACCGGCGAAGTCAACGTACTGGTTGACGAGATCGAATTCGAATCCCGCGAACCCGAAGCCAACCATGCCAAAGGCCACCATGTGGGCATGGGGCGCGAGTTGTTCGGTGCTTTCCGCCAAGGCGCTTCATCGGCAGAAACCGGGGCTTGCAATCTATTTGTCGCCGATTAAAAGAGTGTGCTATCCTGACCATAAGGGTCGGGATATGCAATCCATAGCAATAAACTTAGAGAATTTTTATGACTGCATTGATTAAAGACATCATGTATACCTCGCCCGTGATCCCCGTGATGGTGATCAATAAACTGGAGCACGCAGTGCCGTTGGCCCGCGCTTTGGTTGAAGGGGGTTTAAAAGTGCTGGAAATTACCATGCGCACACCTATCGCTTTGGAGGCGATCAAAGCCATTAAAGCCAACGTGCCGGGCGCTATCGTGGGGGCCGGCACCGTTATTAGTCTGGAAACCTTGCAGCAGGCGCTGGATGTCGGCTCTGAATTTTTAGTCAGCCCCGGCGTTACCGAAACCTTAATCGACGCCGTGCTAGACTCCGGCGTACCGATTCTTCCCGGCGTGATTACGCCTAGCGAAGCTATGCGCCTAATGGAAAAAGGCATTACCGAAATGAAATTTTTTCCTGCCGAGGCCGCCGGTGGCGTGCCGATGCTGAAATCTTTCGCCGGCCCCTTGCCACAGATTACCTTCTGCCCGACCGGCGGCGTCAACCCCAAAAACGCCTTGGAGTATCTAAGCCTGAAAAATGTCGCCTGCGTGGGCGGCTCCTGGATGGCGCCGGCTGAATTGGTCGACGCGGAAGACTGGGATGAAATCAAACGCCGGGCGACCGAAGCCGCCGGGCTATCCAGCTGAACCGTTACGAATCAACAATGTTATAGGGAGTAGCTATGACTACAGAACGCAGTATGAAGCTAAGCGGAGATTCTCAAACAACATGCGATCTCCCAGTTCTTACCGGCACCACAGGTCCGGACGTCATTGATATACAGGAGCTCTATAAGAATACCGGTATGTTCTCGTATGACCCCGGTTTTACTTCCACTGCCAGCTGCTGCTCCAAAATCACCTACATAGACGGAGAAGCAGGCATTTTGCTTTACCGCGGTTATCCCATAGAACAACTTGCCGAAAAATGCACGTTTCTGGAAGTCTGTTACTTGCTGCTGAACGGTGAGCTGGCTAACGAAGACGAGCAAAAAAGCTTTGATGATAAAATCACCATCCACACCATGGTGCACGACCAGCTCAACAACTTCTTCAAAGGCTTCCGACGAGATGCCCACCCCATGGCCATCATGGTCGGCGTGGTAGGTGCGTTATCGGCGTTTTACCATGATGCCATGGATATTAAATCCAAAGACGACGCAACATGGTCGCCATCCGCCTGCTCGCCAAAGTGCCGACCATAGTCGCCATGTGCCACAAATACAGCAGCGGCATGCCGTTTATGTATCCGCAGAATAAACTGACTTATGTGGAAAGTTTTATGCGCATGATGCTGGGCACTCCCTGCGACGAATACATTCCCAACCCGGTATTGGTTAACGCTCTGGAACGCATTTTGATTTTGCATGCCGATCACGAACAAAACGCCTCGACCTCCACCGTCCGGCTGGCCGGTTCCAGCGGCGCCAATCCTTACGCATGCATAACATCCGGCATTGCCTGTTTATGGGGCCCGGCGCACGGCGGCGCCAACGAAGCCGTCCTCAACATGCTTACCGAAATCGGCGATGCCTCGCGCATCCCGGAATACATCGCCAAAGCCAAGGACAAAAACGATCCGTTCCGATTGATGGGATTCGGCCACCGGGTCTACAAAAACTACGACCCGCGCGCCAAACTCATGCGCGCCACCTGCCATGAAGTGCTCACCGAATTAGGTTTGCATGACGATAAGGTTTTCAAGCTGGCCCTGGAACTGGAACGCATCGCACTGGAAGACGATTACTTCATAGCCAAAAAGCTTTACCCGAATGTCGATTTTTATTCCGGCATTGTGCTACACGCCCTAGGCATTCCAACCAACATGTTTACCGCAATTTTTGCCATGGGCCGTACAGTCGGCTGGATTGCGCACTGGGACGAAATGATTTCCGACCCGCAACAACGCATAGGCCGCCCCCGCCAGCTTTATACCGGGGCTGCAAGGCGAGATGTGCCTTGAAACTTCCCGCGAGCAAGATCGGGCAAGAAAACCGGGTAAAGTTGGTTACAAAGTTCCGACTTTACCCGGTAAACCGATTTTGAAACCTGATAGATCAATGCTTATTTGGTAAATTTAGCATATATGTAAGGCACCATAACCGCCAATTTGCCATTGTCTGCTTGCTTTATATCAAAATAACGCTCAACGCCCTCGTAAGTTTCTTCCAACGGTAAATCTAAGGCAAAAACTTTTTGAAAAAACTCGGCAATATCGTTTTTTGAGTCAAAGTTAAACGGCACATCGAAAACTTCTACATCCGTTTTTGCCGCTTGCGCGAAACGGCCGATATTAACCATTCTTGATTTTGACGCAAACAAGCCTTGGTGGCCGGTTACGGTAATATTATCTACGATTTCATCAAAATAACGCTGAATGCTGGAATCATCTGAAAAATCACCCACGCAGAATACGCCACCTTTTTTCAATTTGCTTAATGCTGATTTGGTAATGCTGATTTGATCTTCCATATGATGCCAGCCGCCCAAAGATACGGCCTTATCGCAGGATTCATCTTTTATGGTGTTTAAATCAGTTATGTAATTGATATGTTCAAATGAACCGCATTTTTTACTGTTGATTTCTAGTGTTTTGGGAGCAATATCTTGTGCATACAACACGCCACCGGTGTTTTGCTTGGCAATTTTTTGCGTTAAAAAACCCGTTCCGGCTGAGATTTCCAAAATCACGTCACGGTCTTGCACATTAATATTATTGATTAACCACTCGCCGTCATTTCTAGCATCGGGATATTTGGCAATGGCGTACTCATAAGATGCCGCAATTACGTTAAATCGAGTGTCATCCAAATTTGTTTGCATAATTTCTCTCCAGGTTAGTTTTTTTAAAAAACTCATGGCAAAACCGGCAGAGTTAGCCAAGTTGCCATGAGTGCATAGCATTAATCAGTTCTTTACAAATACAGCTAACCTTTACCATAGTTAAGCTGTAATATTTTTTATAAGTTATATTGCTTAGCCTTAAACCAATTACCCGCACTATCAACCCACTAATCCTTTACGTCCATCCTCCACAAAATAAATATCCGCATCGTTTTGGTCATTGATAATTCCGGGGTGCTGAAAACCATAAACAACCAATTCAACGTTACCGGCCTCAAGACCATGCTTAATTCCTGGCGGAACATTAATCACCGAGTTTTCTTTGAGCACATACCGACGCCCATCGACAAAGGCAAAGCCTTCACCTCTGATAACCAAAATAATTGAATGGCTTTTTTCATGGATATGCGGCTCTAAAACTTTTCCCGGTTCCAATACCACATATTCACAGCCCATGCCCTCAAAACCTGAACCATCTAAGATGCGAAACATCTTGAAGCCTTCAAGAAAAATTTGCGGGCAATTTTCCACTTGACGCACTGCCCAAGTAGGTAGCGTATTTTTAGAATCCGACAGCATAATTTTGCTCTCCCGAGAATCGTCCCAAACGTTTTGCCAATAAATTAATCTTTTGTTCATCAAGACGGCCAACACACGCCCTTACACCATCGTTTCTTAAACTGCTAAAGACAGTTAGCGGCAGGACGGCGACACCAATGCTGAGTAATCTTTTTAACAGCTCCAAACCTGATAAACCGGGGTAACCAAAACAAACATAAAAACCGTTTGCATTTTGATTGAACTCATGATCATAAACAGGATAGAAACCATTCTGATCCAACAGGCTTTTCAAGAACTCGGACCGTCTTGAATAAACTGACAAGGATTGATCCAAATTTGTCATGCCGTTATTAATGGCGGCAAACGCTTCCGCCACACCATATTGGGCGCTGTGCGGCGCTCCAGCCGTCAAATTGAAAATAAACGAACTACACGCGCGGCGTACAATCCCCGTGCTCATTGCTTGCTCCAAATTTGAACTTTTCCGGTTGAGTAATGCCGGTGAGCCAATCAGAAAGCCAATCCTTTCACCTGCATAACTGAGCATTTTTGAAGTACTCAATACTAAAAAATATTCATCGCTATACTGGGCAATGCTTGGAAAATGTATACTATCGTTATTACTTTCCGCCCCACTCATGCCTAAATAAGTCAAATCTTCTATAGGCAAAACGCCATAACTCCGGCACAACTTCGCCAAATTCTCAAGCTCATATGCGTCAAGCACGGACCAAGTCGGATTATTCGGGCTAGCCCAGCAAATAGCCGCCACATCGCCTTGCATAAAGTTCTCATGAATTTTGCTGATTAACCGCTCGCCCCTTAAGTCATCTAGTTCTAGCGTATCAACCTGCAGACCTAAAAATCGCGCTTGACTCATCATCGGCGGATATGTAGGCGTTAAAAACAAGATACGATGTTTATTTTCCACTAAATGCGCGCCAATAGCCTGCGCAGTAAAAAGCGCTTGCGTGCCGCCACAGGTCACAAATACATCTTCACCTCGGCAGGCAATACCCAACCGATTTTGGATAAACACCGAAACTTCACAACATAGCTTGGGCAAACCGGAGTAGGGTGGATAGTGATGCGGAATATCACCCTTTAGAAGTGCGTCCGAATGTTTGGATAGACATATATCCGAAGGCGTAAGGCCTGGCACGCCAAAATCCAAACGCACGTAGGGAATGCCTAAAATACGCTCCATTTCATCAATCGCCGACCAAAAACCTTCGATGTTAAAACCGCCATTTGCCGATACAATTGAATCAAATAGTTTTTCTACATAATCAATTGATGGCAATTTATTGGTTTGACTTGATAATGCTAACGACATTGTTATCTCCCAATTAATCTGAAAATGACCGGAACTTACCGATGCTCCCGCACCATTAGAATTTTCTTGCGCCTAAGAATTAATAACTATTAAGGCCGTATCAATCATCTTGAAAGCCGACCAACGCTTGGCTTTCTCTAACGCTGTCTAGCTTGTTTCGGGCAATTGATAACGTAGTACCTTTAATCTCAAACTCATACTGTGTCTGATTAACAATGCCGGTGAACAGGTTGCTGAAGGGCAAATCAGGTACAGCACCATAAAGCTGCTGATCCGAGTGCAAAACAATATCAATTACTACAAGCTCCGGATTACCGACATGACTTTGAAAAGGGCAAAAGTTAAGTACACGTCTGTATTTAGCATTACCGACATGATCGGTTACAAATACGTTCGGCACACCTCCTAACGGTAACGCCGACAAGCCATTACCGCCTAAAACCGCCCAGACACTATACAGCCGGTTAGGTAAAAACTTTTTTAACGTTAGGCTTACTGTCGCGGTGTTGGCGTTTGAGCATTTGAAGACCGCTACACCCTCGGCACGAGCCCAACGAGCTAAGGTAATGTCCGGCACCGGGTCAGCAATGCTGGGTTGAGTTGGTAAAGATTGTGTAATTGGTGCTAAAGAAACTCGCGTTTGTCCGGCCGGATCCACATTCACCGGCACTTTCTTGAGTGAAACATTGAGCGTCCCAGCGTCAATATCAGCCTGGCTTTTGCCCACCAGCGCAAGAAAATCAGGGTCAACATAAGTTGCCAACAGGCTACCAACAGGCGTATCCGGCGTTAATTCATCAGGTTGATCACCTTGTGGATTAAAAGCCCCAACATTAGTAAAACCGGCTGTTCCTAATGCACCGCCAAAATCTGTCAACGGCTGTCCCAAAAAGCGGTTAGTACCTGTCACCACACGTCCATGAATCGTACGTTTGACGGCATCTGCCGATGAAGAAACGGGCATAACAATACTGGCAATCATAACGGGCATGAGAACTTTAATGAGCTTGTTCATCCTTTTTAGCCTCTTATAGACGAATTTATAAGCTAGCAAGCTTTAATTATTTAAAGCTTGCTAAATTTTAGTTTTGAGCAATCGCGATAGTTATTTACCGGATCTTTTTCAAACTCGCCTCATAAGCCGATTCGGATAACAATTTGTTACGGCCTTCACGCAAAGTCAAAATTCGGTTCATGGCCACATCATCCAGCCATTGCGTGTTACCGTTGGGCCAGCGGACTTCAAGACTGGCAATTTTTTCCTTGCCAAGACCGAAATGCACAATTCTGCTAGAAGCACTATAAGTGGAAGTTCCACCGGCAATGGTTCTGATCATTTTTTTACCGCTACGTGTAGTCAGCGTTAATTTCGCTCCTACTGCGTTTAGGTTGCTTTTAGGTGCATTACCTATTAAGCGCAACTCTACCCAATTTCCGTCAGTGCCTAGATTTTTAAAAAATTTTGGCGTTCCTTTGCCTGGGATTACAGTCCTGCCGAATGGGAATATTTCTTCGTACTGAGCCACGTTTTGCAAGAAAATATCCATTTGACCATCTTTATTAAAATCGGCAATCGCTAAACCGCGCGCATCCAAGTAATTACCGTCATCACCGAAATTGGCGATATTCGAGGTAAAGCTTTCATCGCGAAAAGTGCCGTTGCCGTTATTAATTTGCAACCGGCTAGGACCAGCGCCTTCCCGCTCTCTTCCGATTACACCTACCGGTGCCAAATTCATTGCATAATATAAATCCAGCCAGCCATCGTTGTTAAAATCAGCCATTGCGCAGCCCCAGGAAAACTGCTGATGCACTGAATCAGTCGCTTCTTTACCAACATCAGTAAAGGTGCCATCTCCGTTGTTACGGAACAAAGTCGGACGCGGGTTATCCCAAGTACTTGGCGGTGGCACCACTAAAGCGGGTAAAGAAGGATCACGGGTAATCCTTAGATCGCTGATATTAGTACTGAAAATATCTATCAAGCCATCATTGTTGTAATCACCAATAGTGATGCCCATCCATGCACCATATGCATTTAAATCACCCGATTGGGCAGTTACTTTAGTAAACTTGCCCTGGCCTTCGTTACGGAAAACTTCAATAGGCCCGCGTTCTGTAGCAACAAATAAATCTATGTCGACATCGTTATCGTAATCAAACCACACAATCGCCCAAGTGTTATAACCGGCAACCACATTGGCCTGTTCTGTAACATCGGTAAAAGTTAAATTGCCATTGTTACGGTAAAGACGACTGGGAGCGACCGGAATAATATCGCGGCCTGCCTCGGGCGGATTAAAGTCAAGATCTACCCAGCGACCCACCATAATGTCCAAATCGCCGTCATTATCATAATCGGCCATGGCAATGCTGCTGTTATAACCATCTTCTGAAATGCCGGCCTGTTTGGTAATATCGCGGAAAGTGCCGTCGCCATTATTGATATAGAGCTTGTCTGGGCCGTCATTAGAGTCAATGCCGTCTCCTATGGTGGAACCATTTGCCACGTATAAATCGTCAAAACCATCGTTATTAAGGTCACCCACCGCGACACCGGTGCCTTGACCCAGATCAGCTACACCGGCTGCCGCGGCCACATCTGTAAAGGTACCGTTTTTATTATTACGAAATAAGGCATTGGGTTTACCTTTGCCATTCATAACATATAAATCTAAATGGCTATCGTTGTTGTAATCAATAAAACCGGCTCCGGGCATAAAGGTAAAACCGTCGGTTTGAAATGTGGGCGACAAGCTTGCCGCTATGTTTTCAAACTTAAGCTGTTTACGGGCAGAACTTTCTTTTGCATCTGCATTATGGGTTAATGCAATCAAGCCAGCTATAGGCAATAAAACTATTCGGCTTATGATCAGTTTCATGATTATTTCCTCTTGTTATATTGGTTGTCTTAGTAAGGTCTACTTTGCATTTAATTTGGCTGCTACCGGCGTGTAACAACCTTGAATCCATTCTTTACTCCGCTCCTAAATTTGGTTAACTGTTTAATATTTTTACCGTGTTATTTTCCAAAAGACTTCTTATACCTTCAATTAACCGCTCCGGGGCTGCGTATTCTGGATGGTTGCGCATAACCGACGCGGTGTTGTTCAGCAAATCTACTTCTTCAACGTATTTTTTAAGATTTTTGGGATCGCTAAATACAAGCTGTTGCGGATTCACCCGCCCCACTCGGATAGCTTTTTGGACCTTTTTTTCACAGCGGCAAACGTTCTGGGGATTAACCACACCGCAATAAGCTTCGGTAAAACTTTCAATCTCAATTCGGGCGCGCGACAGCCGCTGTCTGAACAAATCGTGTTTAGCACCGGCAATTTCTGCAGCAAGCCGGCCGGGTAAATCGAAAATCTCACCCAGCACGTAAGCAATTCGGTGCTCACGATCAAGACACGTTAGCATCGCCAGTGTGCAACCGTATTTCACTTCATCGGCAAGCAAAAAATCGCTCTCCGAAGGCTCGGATAAACCATCCATAAGATCTTTACCAAAGCTGTCAAAACTCAAATCCAGTGCTTCAACGCGCGATTTGCGCCGATCTAGAATATGGTTGACGGTTAAACGGTAAACCCAAGTTCTAGGTGATGCGTCACCACGAAATGTACTAAGTTTGGTAATCACCTTAATGAGAACTTCTTGAGTGATATCTTCCGCGTCGTGGGGACAAGTCACCATTTTTAAAGCAATAGCAAAAACGCCGTCCTTGAGCGCCCTTAGCAATTTATCCAAGGCATCCTTGTCACCTTGTTTTACTTCTTCAACGAGACCTAACAGGTTTATTCTGTCTTTTTCCGGATAAATCTTTATCATTGCAGCATCCTCTTTGCTTATGAAATGGGTCGTTTGAATAAAATCTCAGCACCTGGATACTGTGAGAGCTTGTTGCTTTCCATGCTCAGGCTGCCGGTAGTACTTTTATCGGAGGCAGAAAGTAATCCCGGTGCTCGTGAATCCAACTATTAAAAGCCTTAGGATTACGGCCCAATATATTTTTAACATGCGGGGTCAATTCAAATAGGTGGTCGTGCTGCATTTCCCATTTAAAATAATTCATAAAATACTCGGGGGTGTCAGCACCCCATTTTTCGGAAAATACCGGTTGAATGGCGTTAAAAAATCGGGTTTCGTCACCGTCGTAACGAATCTCGACCCCTAAGACTTCGGTAAATAACTGTGCTGCCTCGCTCAGTTTGCACAAATCCTGGCCGGTAACATCGATCAACTTTCCAAAATATCCATTCGGCTCTTTAAGCAGCAACTCGGCAGCAACATGGGCTACATCGGTAGGGTCGATCCAGGCGAGTGTTCTATCGAATGCAATGCGGATAGCGCGGTCGTTGATGATGGGTTGAATAAACATACGGGTAAAATCATCCATATAGTAACCTGCCACATTAATGAAAGTAACTGGCAAACCTGCTCTTTGATAATTCTCCTTAGCGACTAAATGTTGCATGGCCGGTCCGTAACGGTATATTTTTAACACTTCGGGAATCATGGAAAAATCAGCCCCAGGTGGTGTGCCTAAAATACGGATGATATGCTTGACTGAACCGGTTTGCCGGCACGCTTGCGCCAAATTTTGTACCAGATTATCCTCATTAAAAAAATCAGGAGATATCTGGAACACACCTTCTATTCCGTCCAAGGCGGCTATGAGTGAATTCAAATCAAAAAAATCCGCCACCACCGGCTCGGCATGCGGGAACATAGCTTTTAGCTGAGGCAAATTTTCGCTGCTATGCGTCGCAACTTTTAATCTCACTCCTGGAGCATGCTTATACACATAACGAGCTACAGCACTGCCGATGTGGTCTTTAGCACCAAAAACCAATATTGACTTTACTTTCATCACATCCTCCTTTTTATTTTCTATTTGCTTACCGTTTAAACTTTGGGTAATGCTTTTTGAAAACCCTCGATTTTACCAACGCGATCAAACCATGCAGTTATATTCGGTTGTTGCGGCGCAGCTTGTGCCAAGCTAAGTTGAAATATATTGGAGGCCACCGAAAGATCGGCAATAGTTGGAGTGTCTCCGGCAAGAAATTGGCGATTTTTCAAACCATCCGACAAAACTTCGGTAAGCGTGGTTAGTTTTTCCAAACCTCGAGCTATGGCTGCCTGATCCCCTTTATCACCCATAAAAACCTTATTAAGTACAATATCAACCACAACCTGCGCCAAACGGCATTGATTCCAGTCCAGCCATTGCTCTACCAAAGCACGGATGTTTAATTGACTGGGGAACCACGACTCCAACTCATGCTTAAGGCACAAATAGCGCAAAATGGCATTGGATTCATAAATTTTCACATCCCCGTCAAGTAAGGTTGGCACTTGGCAATTGGGATTAATCGCCCGGTATTCAGGTGTTAAATGCTCGCCGGCTTCCAGCGCCAAACTACGTGTTTCATACGGCAATTTGACCTCTTCCAACAATGCAACGACGCGTCTAACGTGCTGAGAATATGGATGATAATATAAAATGTACATATTGGGTGCCCTAATAATTCAAGTTTTTATTCGTTCTTTTTCTTAGACGATTTTGGAAATAACTTTGTGACAGACTTTGCAAAATTTTTGTAATTGTTCAGCTTCATTAAAGTTCGTGCCCTATTTTCATGGAGATGCTATAGAATAAACTTTGGCAATTTGAATTTGAAAAAGGAGAGGGCCTGAGTCGCCAGCACCTGTTTTACGGCAGGGCCAGGAACCCAAAGGTTACGGTCTAGTAGCTCAACAACCGCTCGGGTAGACCTTCGGGATTTGCTATATTTCGACCGACTTCGCCGACCCCGAGTTTTACTCGATTTTCCGGACTCCCAACTAACGAATACTAGGCAACTTGTCTAGACTACCTAGCTCTGGTTATTCTGCTTTAATAAAACATGTAAGCCGCTTACTGTTCCTCAAAAAACCGCAACTTATGAGAAGATGGCGCTATGTCAAGCACAGCAAAAACAGTTCTCGCCGGAAGCCCCAACACCCCGTTCAGATGGTTCTTGAATCTCAACATGGACATGCAAGGTGCTGGCTGGCGAGTGGTTTGGACTGGGTTACAAAATTCATAAATTGCCATAAAAGATAACGCGTTTTCTTATGTGCGGCCTATTTGGCATCATCGGCGAGTACTCGCCCGAACAGGCCCGGACGGCCTTCGCAACCCTGGCGCACCGGGGGCGCGATCATAGCGGTGTCGTTGAACAGCCGGGGTTGTTTTTCGCACACCACCGCTTGGCCATTACCGACAACCATCCTCGTGCCAACCAGCCTATGCGGCACGGCAATCTACTACTCAGTTTCAACGGCGAAATCTACAATCATCAAGCGCTACGCAAATTGCTAACAAACTTTGCCTGGCAAACCCAAAGCGATGCCGAGGTGATTTTGGCGGCTTATGCCGAATGGGGCATCGACTGCGTCAAACGGTTTGAAGGTATGTTCGCCTTCGCTTTGCAGGATGGTGAAAGGCTTTATCTGGTGCGCGACCGCTTTGGCGAGAAACCGTTGTTTTACCATCTGAACGGCCAAGGCCTGGTGTTTGCTTCGGAAATTAAGGCGATCAAGCCGTTTTTGGCTTCGGTGCGCCTGAACGAAGAGGCGCTGCAATCGTATCTTTCCTTTCTGGCTCCGGCACCACCGCATACGTTTTATCAAGGCATTGAAACGCTGCACAGCGGCGAATGGCTTTGTTACCAGCACGGGCAACTTAGTCGGCACAATTATTATCAGCCACTGGAATGCAGCGCTTCGGCCATCACCGAGCCGGACATTGCCTTGCGCACGCTAGAACAAAAACTGCACGATTCAATCCGCAGCCGTCTGGAAACTGATGCGCCCGTTGCCGCCCTGCTTTCCGGCGGCTTGGACAGCGCGATGATTTGCGCGATAGCGGCCGCGCAAGGCAAAAAGCTGCCGGCATTCACCCTGGGCTATGACGAATACGGTGCTTACGATGAGCGCGCCAACGCCAAAGCCACGGCCGCCGAACTGGGTTTGGAGCATACCGAAATCGTCATCGGCCGTCGCGATTTTGATGCGCATCTTGATAAACTGTTAACCCACATGGACGAGCCGCTTAATGATCCCGCCGCCTTGCCTTTGTTTATGCTGATGCAAGCCATCGCCGCTCAAGGTTATAAAGTAGTGCTTAGCGGTGAAGGCAGCGACGAGTTGTTTTTGGGTTACCGACAGTATTTTGAATATCTGGATATAGAACAAGCCGCGCTGCTAAAACATAAAAACTGGCTTAAACACTATTTCCACAGCCATTTTTCCATGCACCGCGAATGGGAATGGTATAAACGGGTATTTGAAGGCACGCTGCTGTTCCGCACCTCCGGCGAAAAATTTACCGATTTGCAGCAAAACCGCTTGCTACGCAAAAATGTTCAAGATGACGCCTCCCTGCGCTTTTTGGCGCCTTACCGGGAAGCCTTCGAACGTAGCGGCCACAGTCACCCCGCGCAATGGTACAGTTTTATCGATCTAAAACTTTTTGTGGGCGAACACTTCCTGACCAAGCTGGACCGGGTTGCCATGGCACACACGCTGGAAGCGCGCACGCCTTTTTTAAACCACCCGCTGGCCGAAACCGCATTCTCGATAGAGCCCGGCCTGCGCATAGGCAGCCAAAGCAAAAGCCTGCTCAAGCAAGTGGCGCGCAATTATCTTAGCGATGACATTATCGGCCGCAAGAAAAAAGGCTTCGCCAACCCGTTCCTGGAATGGCTGACCGCCTCCAACCGCATCGATTTAATCCGGCAAGTTAACCTTAAAACCGGTTTGTTTAATCACGACGTGTTAGGCCAATATCTTGAATTCGGCCGCCGGGGCAAATTCAAGCAACACATCTGGGGCTTGTATGTGTTAAGCCATTGGTTTGAGCAAGAGATGCTTTGAGGCGATGGGAGAATTTGAGGCGTTAGCCCGGCCCTTAAATCCGCTGACGACAACTATTTTGACGGGGGGGGGTTACCTGATTAACCCTAGTCAGCTATTAGCTATGCTGAAAATCATAATGGAAGCGCGAGGCCACAGGGTGGGAAATTGCCGATCGAAGTAGTAGAAGTTAGTCGCTAGAAACACCTGATCGTTTGTTCCATTCACTACACAGCTTTCTGAACGAGCGACTACGATCAAACGCCAGCTGCAAGTCTATTAGCGCGGAAAACGCTGGTTGGTCGGTGGTTTCACCATACGAACGGTTGGTCATGCAAGCCTCAATCCAGCCCTTGGCATCGCGCGGTTGTTCTGGATTGACTGTCTTTGTAGGGTCAAAATTGAAGCCTCGGTTTCCCTGCAGCGATTCGGCGGCAGCGATAAACCAGGCTTCATATTCTCTGTTTGCCAACACAACAGAAATTCTACGGTGAGGGACGATATTTTGGGCTCGGCGCAATATCTTTTGTCCCAGTTCGGCGGGACAGTCATCGTCCGCATCGAATAGGATTAATATCCAACCTTCGTTGCCGCATTTATGGGCGGCAAGACTGAGGTGGCGACGAAATTCGTCATCCTTGCTTAGGAAGCGGTCTCGGCGCACACGAATCGGATAACCTACATCAACATATACTTCCGGGGTTAACCACTCGTTGAGTCGCCGTAATAGAACAGGTAAAGCGATGACTTCGCCATCACCTTCCACAATGGCAGTCACATTAATCAAGGCTGGCTGTCTCCAAATATATCGGTTTGTTTTTGTTCTTGCGCTTCTAGTTGTTTGCGGTTAGGCGCCAGTTGATTTAGACGCAGCAATTCGCCGGCAGAGAACAGTGATTCTAGAATCGCTTGCCTAGAAGCTTCGTCAATGGTGCCGATCTTGGTTTCGCCTTTTTCGGAAACCACCGACAATAAAGAATCGGCGCTCAATTTCCGATCGTCGAGCAGATCAGGACTGTGACTGGTGACGATGATTTGAGTTTCTTGCGAAGCCCGATTCAAGGCTTCGCGCAAAGCTGAACTTGCCGCCGGATGTAACGCCGTCTCCGGCTCTTCGATGCCTATCAGGGTGGGAGCGTAATCGCGGTTACCTTGAAACATTGCTGCCAATATTCCTAATGCCCTTAAGGTGCCGTCAGACATGTTTTGCGCCAGAAAACGCCAGGGATGCTTGGCCCCGGCCATTTCCTGGCGAAATTCGAGGGTTTCCATAGGGCCAATGGGCTTACGCTTTACACCATGAACCATAGGTACGACAGTTTGCAAATATTCCTGGATGATGTCCATGCGTTCTGGAGATACCCTTTCTAAATGCCCAATGACACTAGCGATGTTTTCACCAACCGACTTTAGTAACTTACCCTCCTGCGGTTTCTGCAGTTCCCGCATTAATTTGGGATTTAAATTGTAAAATCCCATAGTTGAGAACAGATCGAAAACCGGGCGAAACCCGGGCAAGCCGGAAGCGGCTACCAAGGCCAAGCGGTCGGCGGTCACGGTGGGGAAAGTCGTCTCACTACTGTTGCGCAGTTTGCCTTTATCGATTCGGAAAAACTGACCTTTACCGATACCCCCCAACACGCATTCCTCGCCTTGTACTTCGTAACCTTGGCCGGAAAGCGCTCCAACATTGAATGCGTAATGTCCTTTTTGCCCATTAGTTAATGAGAATTCCAACCGAATGCCGAAATGGTTTGGATGACCGCTGGAATATCTACGCACTTCCGACAAGCCGCCGCGTTCGTTTAATGCGTTGTCCAACGAACTGGTTAAGGCATCTCGTACCAAGTGCAAGGCATCAAGGAAATTGCTTTTACCGGAACCGTTTGCACCGACCAGATAGCTCAGTCGGCCAAGTTTTACATCACAATAACCAATGCTTTTGTAGTTTCGTAATACAACGCGGGTGATACTGGCATGGGCCATAGGTTTGAGCTCTCTATAATTTGATCTACGTTAACGGCAATCGAACTGCTTGGGCCGCTCTGGGTAATTGAACACTTTGCCTTCTCGGCGCCCGGTATCGACGACGTTCAAGTCTACATGAGCATAAACCCGTTGTGCCTTGTTGTATTCGCCTATCACCAGAATACCGTAATGGGGAAAGCTCTATCCATCGGCTCTTAAATCGCCGAAGCCCATATAGCTTCGATTACCAATGGTGTATTCGGAGGAATGTTGACTCGAAATGAACAATTACTCAAGCTAATCGCAACTACGTTTTTTGAATGACAGCTTATTTGTCATTTCCGGTTCTTGCAAATTATTGCATATCGGTAGCAAAGGGGCGAAAACTCCCCTTCACAGCCGTGAATTTTATTATCAGCAATTTTCATACAGTAGTGCCTCATAAAATTTGTTCAGCGTCTGTGATAACGATTTTTCTACTTCCCGGATATTGAACGTCTTTCGTTTTTATAGTCCAGCCTTAATGCTCTACCAAACCCTAAATCACGACCCATGACATCAAATCCTCGTAGGTTAAGATCGCGATTAGGCTTAACTTTGGAATAGCGCATCTTGTCGTCAATGGTGTATGTGCCGGTTACAAGCTTAACCAGCGTTTGGAGCGTCTGTGTTGGTGTCTTAGATTTTGCCTATTGATTCGGCCTCATGAAGTTTTAACGCCCGATCGCCTTGAGCTTATCGAAAGGTGCGTGTGCTTCGACAAGCTCAGCACGAGTGGTTCAGACGTTAAAAAGCCGAATCTAGAAGTTGTCTAAACGGACTTTTTGAAAACAGGTACGCTTTAGTTGCTTGAGTGTATTTGCAAACGCTAGGCGGTGTTTAAATCTTGGTTCCGGGTTGATAGGCAGAAACCGCCAAAACAAGAAATCGGCATCCGGAAGCACTGCCAGAAGCAAACAGGCTACCGGTAAACCCTGGGCGGACCACCGCCCGTTGAGCCCATGCACCCGAAAGGGGTGGCAATGGCGGCGAGATGGGCGATGACTGAAAACCTAATAAACGGCTATGGGTTAAAGACTACTTCCTGCTTTATTCAATCAATACGGATCGAAAATCCAGTTAGTGTTACGCGGCTTATTGACGCCGGTGATGGCATCGATGCCGGTGCGAGCATAAAACCGCACGATGCCGTGGGTATCGTCGAACAGTTGGCTGCAATTTGCGCCGGGATGCACGCGGATGCGCTTGGCAATGGCAATGTCTGTAGTTGTTGCATCGGAACCGAGACGGCCGCAGGCTTTGGTTACCCGCTTGCATTGGCTCATTGGGGTGTCATCGTCGGCTCTGGGCCTGCCGTCGCAATTCATTACCAAGCCGTTTTTAACGGCAACCACCGCTTCGTCTATGATTTCCATGCCCGCCGAGGGGATAAGCTGCAGTTGCACAAAGGCTTGGTTCCTGCCGGGCGGGGATTTTCTCAGGCGCTTTAAGGCATGATCCAGACAGACTTCCAAGCCGAAGGTCAGGCCGCACTCGTCGAAAATGCCCAAGCCGGAATACTTGGTGAGACCTTGACTTTCTTTGCCACTGCCGGTTTTAGCGTTGTTTCCCCAAAACCGGCCGGGTTTACCGGCAAGCGGATGCCGGACATCGGCAATGGTAAAATCGCTACGTTTGATTTTATCGTTAACTTTGATGAAATCGATGCCCGACATGTGTTCTTTGATTACAACGCGCGGTTCTTCATCAACACCGCCTTTGATCACCGGCACTATATTTTGCACCAAGGTGGCGTTGCCGGCTTTCTTGGTGGATGCCATGTCGCCCAACCAGCGCACAATCACCGACCCGCAAACAAACAACCAGCCCTCGAACATAACATCTTTGAGGATGTCTTTAAGACCGGCCATCACCACACCGTGGTTCTCAATGGGGTAAGCCCCACGAGTGCCGCGAAAGTAAAACTCGGGCGCCATAAAAATCTTCAAGGTATTTTTGTTGCGATCCCAAGCGCTATCGGCATGGGCAGCCAATAACGCATCTTCAAAGAGTTGACCCGAGCTTTAGCGTCGGTAGCGGGATCGGGAAGGCCTTTATACAAGCAGCCGCCAGTGATTAACTCAATGGGGAAGGTGTTGATTTCATATGCTATAAACTGCACTTTATTTATCGCCATTTCTATACCTAACTCATTATTGATTATGATGAATGCCGCCTTGATTTCGATTAAAAGGCAGTACCGGCAGCGTATTGCGACTAAAGATTTTGGGCAGAACTAAGTATAGAGCAAAATTCGGTTATGCGTTGTGCCCGGCCCAAGCTCTGAAGCACCGTAGAGGGTATAAACCCTTTGCTTTGCCGATTCAGTAGTAGCTTTAACCGTATCCGGCTAACCGTCAGCCGGCAAGCTGCTGCCGCCTGATGGCAACCAGCAGTATCAAAAACAAACAAGCTGCGGCAATGGCAGCAGGAAATAGCACCGTGGTCACCGAATAGTTTTCCAGCGCCAAAATCACCAGGCTATTACGGGCGGCAAACATGCCGAAAAACACTACGGATTCTGAATACGGAAAACTATAGGCTTTGCTGATGGTGGGCCCGAACCCGAGTAAATCGACTAGTGTTAAAATAGCCACAGCCCATACCGGGTCAGCGGTAAAGTGCCAAAACGGCAGCGACGACAGGGCTACCATAAAAAATACCCAGTCCAGCCGGGTAATGGTGATATCCGTGCGTTTTAAGTAAGCCAAAACCGCGATTGTGGTACTGATGCAACCGGACACCCCAATCGGCCAAGCCCCTACGCCGCCCTGCCCTTTAAGCTGGGCAAAGAAAACCACCACGGTAGTCAAAGCCCAAACCACCCATGAAAACATATGCGGCTTGATGTTGCCCGTTATTATGCCGCGGATATAGGGAATAAAGGCGGTAAACGTAAGCGCAATGGCAATAGCGCTTAAAACTTCTTTATAGAACACGACTTCCTTGGCTTTTTTAAGATAGTTTCAAATTTTACCATTATTTAAACGGCTACGGATTGAACGCATACCGGCCGAATCATTGTTCCACCTGGCATTTGAAAGCTGTGAAAACTGTTGATCGGATTAGCCAGCCGGCGCTATGTCCAGCTCAAGTGTACGGGCGGAAACCGATTGCCCGCAAATCAGCAGCTCGCCAACCGCTATCGGCAACTTAAAGCGCCGGGGCCCGCAGCTGCCCGGATTAACGAAGAAGACACCGTCACGCTCGCGGACGGATGGCGAGTGCGAATGTCCGGAAACTACCACGCGAACCCCTGCGGCCTTAGGATCGATCACCATATCAGCCAGGTCGTGGATAACGTAGAGAAAAACCTCTCCAACCTGCAAAAACTCATCGCCGGCTAATTGCCCGGCCCAATCGCCTTTGTCGTTGTTACCGCGCACCGCCGTTACCGGCGCAATTGCACCCAGCTCTTCCAAAATAGCCGAATCGCAAATATCGCCGGCATGGACGATATAATCACTGCCTAGCAGAAATGCTTTAGCCTCCGGTCTTAACAGACTATGGGTATCGGAAATCAGGCCTACGCGAAATTTTGCATCATTCATTTTCAAGTTGAGCACCGGTATTCAAAAATTTAATATTCGCTAGTTTTTGGTTTCTTTTGCGGCATTTAACTGCGTTGCTTTTGGCCGGGCCAATGCAGGTAATTTTAAGGCTAAAATATTTCACCCCACCCTTCCCAAATACAATTGGGTTTCATAATTAAAACTCACCCAACCATTCTCACAAAAGTCCTGAAAAGCGTGGCTTAGTTCTTCTCTAAGGCTTTTGAATTCAGGGGTTCCGGGTTTAGGGGAGTAAGACGAAGAATCAAGCCTGCCCAGCACACCTGCAAAATCAAACCGCTGAACATTGTTAAATGTATGCAGCCGGTACCCACCTTGAAAGAATCGGTTGAATTGATCGGCCGTTAAATTTTGGTGGTTGACTTCATGGTAATCGGTAGCATAACGGCTCAGCAGCTGAGCGTAGCGTTTCAAAAACGCCGTGTTGGTTAACCGGTTGTTCCAGATTAAGGCAACCCAACCGTCGCCGGTCAGAATTCTGCGGCATTCGTTTTGGAAAGCGTCTTGATCAAACCAATGGAAAGCCTGGGCTGCCGTTATCAAGTCCACACTGCCCGGCGCCAAGCCGGAATGTTCGGCGGTTGCGTTCAGGCTGAAAAAATTAGCTCTGTGTTGAAGGTTTTGTTCGCCTGCGCTGCGCATTTCCGGATTGGGTTCTATCCCATAAACCGCCTTGAAATGTTCAGCCAAAGAGTTAGCAAAAATGCCGGTGCCGGAACCGAAATCGGCACAGGTTTTATCGCACGGTGAGGACATTTGCGAAACCAGAAATGCCACCATCTCAACCGGGTAGCCGGGCCGGTATTTAATGTAGTTTGCCACCCGGTCGGAAAATCTTTCGGTTGGTTTTATTATTTTATCCATGTTCTCTTAAATATTGAGTCAATTTTGTGATGCGATAATTTAATCGATTTCAATTGCCCATAGACTCCATAAACCAACAACAAGCAGAGTCATCAACCCTAACATACCAAGTACAACGCACAGTAAATATAACCAAGCCACCGGTATGCAATGCAACATTCCATTAGCATGGACAAAAGGCCAAAACGGGTGCATATCGGCGTGCATGATGCTGTCGAGAAAAACATGTGAAACTGTGCCTATCAATGCACCTGTAGAAGCGGCAAGCCAAGAAATATCCGGATTAACTTGTAGCCGGCGTAAATATTTGAAATTCAATAACCTATTCCAGGTTTTAAGCAACTGCCGGCAAACTAATTTGCCTAAAAAAAGTGCCAATAATCCAATCGCTAATGCGCCTAAATATGTGTGTGTAAATCCATGCAAGACCTTATCATGCCGCAAAATCCGTATTAATGGCTCAAGATCAATCAGCACTTGGGCAAAGCCGAATACCGTCAAGCTAAAAAACCGCCCGGCAACAGCTTTGATTGCGGCTCCAGGCCCCAGGTGAAACGGCGTAAATGGCATATCTTTAAAACTTATCGTATAGAAATCAATTAACCTAGAATTCTCAATAAATTGCATTTCAAACAGTTTAATGCAATGCTGGCGGCCTGTTTGCAGCCGGTTTAGGCAAACAGATAGACCGAGTGTACGGGTCGTGCAAGTCAAGCCGGGTAAGCATTTTCTCAAACAAAGCTGCCGGCAATTCCTTCATAAACAATAATAAGGGAGGTACCGTATGTCAAATATAGCAGGCAAAGCGTATGCGATGAACGTGATCACACCGATCAAATCGTATTGGGCTTGGATCAATAAATTAATTTTTTGGGCGGCAATAAAATTTCCCGGCGCGCTGACCGGATTGATAACTTTGTCATTAATCCACTACGCCCGCTGGGTAATCCTTAAGGACTCTGAATTTCCGCATTTGGCAAAGGAGCAGCCCAAAGAAAAACTTCATTACACTTACATGCTGTTTTTCAGCAATTTCAACGGCAGTTGGGATCAATACGTGGATTCTTTCACCTTCGCTATCCCCGGCGGTCTGGATTTATTTTGGAAGTGGAATATACGTTATCCCAAGTCGGTGACGCTGACGCCATTTCACAAATACATCCGTTATAACCAAATAGAAACCATCCATTACTACAGCGCTTATCCTTTGGCGGCCGCCAACGATGTCAAAGCTGCCAAGCAAGTTAAAACCGCACTGACACAATTCCACCAAGACAGCCAAACCCTTTCCGACGATGAGTTTATGGCTGGGTACAAAACCTTGCTACGCGGTTTGCAGCATGATTTAGGCGATATGTACCCAACCCCCATCGTAACCATGGCGGCTTATGAAGTGCAGGAACGCAAATACAAACACGAACGTGAGCAAGCGGCTTTGGCAGGAGGTGAAAATGGCTAAGCGCAATCCCAACATCAGTGGCAACGCGTATGCGCTGACCATTTTAGCGCCGATAAAAAACGGCTATACCGAAGAACAAATTGCTTATGCCGACATAGTGAGATGCCGGCTGCAAGATTGGAATAATCAGGACTATAGCCCGATGACACAGGTGCCGCAAACTTATCTCTGCCGTTATTACGTGCTAGACGATGTTTACACCGAATCCTTACCGGGTGCGGATCCGCGCAGCCGGTGGCTGGATTTGCTGACCGCCTTGCCTTTCGGCGGAATCGGCAACAAACTCCGGGTCGGCATGTTGCCTAAGGAAGACCATCTGCAATCGCGCTATCTGGTATTTTCCTGCAATTTTCACGGCGGCCCCGAAGGCGATTTGGACGGCTATTTACGCGGCATGTGGCAAGCCATCAGCGGACAAATCAAAGACATCTGGGGCTTTTGTTACGGCTTTGAGGAGGTCGATAATGCCGATAAATTTATCGCCTACATGAAAAAATGCCAGCTGCCTGCCGCGCTGTTCTTCGTCGGCTCGAATGACGACCCCTTACCGGAACAGTTGAAAGCTTTATACCTAAAACAAGAATTCGCCAACTTTGCAGTCGCCAATCAAGGCCTGGATGCCGCCGCGTTACGCGCGAATTTCAAGGCGTTTATTGAACGCGTACAACCGAATGATGTTAACGGGCCAACCTGGCCGGCCGGCAAATATACCGTTTAGGGGAGGCGAAGATGACACAAAAATTAGAACTAACCGACATCCAGGGCAATGTGCTGCGCGCCTATGGCCGTTTCGGCTATCCGGTTGCCCGCTATGTATTTTTTAATATCCGCGATGACCGCAAAGGCCGCGCGTTTGTTGACGCCATCAGCAAACGGGTGACCACGGCCGTGGAATGGGGCGACGGCCCCGGCCAAATCAAACAGCCGGATTGGACACTCAATATTGCCTTTGCTTACCAAGCCTTGAAAGAGCTTGGCGTGCCAAGATCATCGCTGATTGGCTTCTCGCCTGAATTTATCAGCGGCATGAAAGACCGCCGAGACATCTTGGGAGACGACGGTCCGAGCTCGCCCGAGCATTGGGATCCCATCTGGTGCAGCAACCGGGTGGAGCGTGACAAGGACATCCATATTTTTATTTCGTTGAATGCCCGCTTGCCGCAATTTCTGCTGGAAGCTTATCAATGGCTGCTGGGCGAAGTTGACAAAACCGGGGGCGGCGTCGTGCAGTTGGACGGCCACCGCGGCGACAACGGTGAAATCCTGCCTTATCAGGACAGCCACATCGTAATGGAAAACGGCCAGCCCACGGCGAAAGAGCATTTCGGCTACACCGACGGAATCAGCGATCCGGTGTTTGAAGGCGTGCCTTACGACGAAGCCCGTTTACCGGGGCGCGGCAAACAAATGCCGAACGGCAAATGGGCGCCGTTGGCGACCGGTGAATTCATCTTGGGCCATGTCGATGAAGCTCACGAATACCCGCCGGCGCCGGAACCGGTTTTGCTGTCCCGCAACGGCACCTACATGATTTACCGCAAGCTGCATGAAAATGTCGGCACCTTTGAAGCTTACCTGGAAGAGCATGGCAGTAAATTCCCCGGCGGCAAAGAACTGTTGGCAGCCAAATTCGTCGGTCGCTGGCGCGACAACGGCGCACCGTTGGTCAGCGCGCCGGATACGGCCGCCAAAGCCAAGTTCGATGCCGATTTTGCCGCCGCCGATGCCAAAACCAAAGACAAAATGCTCAGCGACTTCACCTACGACAACGACATGAGCGGCGGCAAATGTCCGTTTAGCGCCCACATCCGCCGGATTAACCCGCGCGCATCCTTGGAAATGGTGCGCGGCGACAAGCCCGGCGCCATGAAAATCAGCACCGATGCCTTCGACACACCGGGCGCCTTAACCAACCGCCGCCGCCTGCTCCGGCGCGGCCTGCCTTACGGCGAAGTGAAAGACCGCACACGCGACGACGGCAATCACGGTATTGTTATCATGATGCTGAATGCCGACATCAACCGTCAGTTCGAATTCGTCCAGCAACAATGGGTCAATTACGGCAACGACTTTATCGCCGCTAACGACAAGGAAATCATCCTGGGCAATCACAGCGTTGATGATAAATTACCCAGCAAAGCCGTGTTGCAAGTTGAACCCGACAGCAACGAAGCGCCTTACATCCTGCCTAAAATCCCGCGCTTTGTGGAAACGCGCGGCGGCGAGTATTTCTTTGTACCCAGCATGACCGCACTAAGAATGATCGCCAAAGGCGTGGTTGACCCAACGTAATACCACCTTGCATCCAACCCGGCCCAAGCCCCGCGTTTGCGCGCGGGGCTTGGGCATTCTAAATGTCCCAGCCGGTAGGTTCTTGCCTGGGCACTTTATTGTATTCATGGCGAAACGCCGAAATCGTTTCATAAACCACGCGCCGGGCTCGGTTAATGCCGCCTAGCGGACGGTGTTCCGGCAACGCCCGCCATGGCGTGTACGATAAATTTTCGCCGAAAACCTTGTGTGCTTCGGTATCGAAGTCTTGCTGAAAAATCCTGATCGTCGCCACTTTGCGGAACGGCGACAACGCCTCCGGCCACTCTACGCCGGGGTCTTCAATGGGCATGGCGACGGCATCGGTTTGCAGCTGGACGGCAAAATCAAACACTGCATCGCCCTCTTGCAACTGCTTGACCATGGCTAAGCGCAAATAATCATGGTCGGGATTGTCCGGAATTGGATAAGCCTTGGTAAGCTGCGGAATGGCGGAATATTTGACGGCGGACTCGCCCAGCAAATACGGCGTGGTGCTGAAATAGCGGATTTGCAAAGGGTTGGCGAACTTGAGCATGGAGCGCAATAGATTAATGGCTACACGTAAATGACCCAGGAAAAACACGATTTTTGCCCAAAGTCCACCGGTAACCGAAGCAATCAGCTGATCAAATTCCTCTACATTTTTGGTGACAAAGCGGCTAGTGCTGATCAAAATAAAATCGTGGGTTTGGCAATTTTTGTCCGACTCCAACAATTTTTCGCCGGGCACACCCATCAATTTAATTGCCATGCCGCGAATGTCGCGGTCTTTATCGGGATTTATCGAGCCGTCCTGGTTGGAAAACCGAATCCACGCTGGATAGCTTTTAGGCTCGCTGAAAACCCCGATTTTCAGCTCCGGCGGCAAATCGGCTTCGACAATAAACTCCGCTTTTACCAGGCCGTGCATTTTTGGGTGGGCATCGCGGCGCATGATGCCCGTCGGATTGTCGCGGATGATTTTGGCTTTCAGCCGGGCGGCAAGGTCGGCAGTAAACTGCGCTTCGTTGGACGGGATGATTTCTTGTGCTAGCGGTGGTGTTGCCATAGTGATTCCCCCTGATTTTAATTTTATGGAAGACTTGCACCGGCAAGTTATCATGTTGCCGGCCCTATGGCAAAAGTCATCCACGTATCCCCGCGCTTCCAATTGACTTCCGATCCGAACGCACTCGCAGGCCAAGCTGCTGTAAACGAAAAAAACCGCACCCTAGCGTGAATGCGGTTGTTTTGCAGCCGGCTGGTTTCCCGTACGACTCCCGTTTGCGCCGGCTTTGGAATAATGCGCGTTACCCGGATTAAGCAATCTCAGCTTAGCCGCTTTACTGTCCTCGCCGCGATTAACTCATTGTTTTCGCCTTGGTTAGAAATTAAAAAACGCTGTCGGTTGTGCTGCAACTAAAGTTTAATTTCCGAGACGGAAAATCGGGTAAGCGTCGCCTAAAACTATGTTAATTTTTAAAAGCTTAGCTTCGTAAACACCTTAGCGCCGAGTCTCTAACCGCATGAATTAACTGGTTTTACGCAAGTTGCCGAATGGGATTTCAATCTGCATCCTAAGCCCACTTTGCGGTAAATTACTGGCCTTGATGCTTCCACCATGGGCAACGATGG
>PERF01000009.1 GCA_002928495.1 Methylobacter sp.
CCGCCGGTGCCGCCAAGCCGCGGCTAGTCTTTAACGCCGACGCCAATGCCGCCGGCTACCGCCGCGCCCACCGACAGCAAGGCGTCGATGTTGTTACTATCCCAGCTCATCGCTATGCCGACCACGCCGACCACCAGCCACACCGCGCCGCGCCAGGTTGAGTTTTGTGTCCAGTCTATGCCTAGTTTCATGTTGTCTCCGATTGTCTCCGATGGGTTAATCCGCCCGGCGCTCGCGCCTGGCCCAGTCGTCGCGGCAGTCGTTATCGCACCAGCGCCGACCGCCGTCTATTGGGTCACCGCAGTTAAGGCAATACCCGTTTGCGTCAACATCCACCACATCGCGCCGCTGCAGGGATAGCGCCAGATAAAATTCGCTGATCTGCTCAGCGCGCTCAATGTTGTCCATATCAGCCGTTATTGTCGCAGACTAACATCGCCACACGCTCCGTGGGCACCGGCGTATGCAGCGACACACGCTCGGCGGCACTATAACCGGCTGCGCTAGCCTGCCAGTCGTTCGGCAGAGCCGTGGTTTGGGTGCGAGTCTCTGCTTTCGATTTGGCGCCATAGCGCTTTTGCCTGTAAGCCTCCACCGCGACTTTTTCGCGCTCGTTGCCCGCAAACTCGCTAACTTGCTGGCCGACACGGCAAACCCAGGCTTCGCAAAACAGATTGGCTTTTCTGGTTTTATTAGCGCGCTTATAGCGTTTGATGGTGGCGACAAAGGCGGCACGATCCTTGACGATCTGCCGGCGCAACACGTCAAACGTATACGCAGCCAGTTCAGGTTTTGCCCCTAGTCCGAAAAACGTAATGCTGGCCTGCGCCGAGTAACCCACATTAACTACACCGCCGCAGCCAAAGGCGTCTGAAATTACGCGGGCCAAATAGCTCAAATAGACCGGCGGACGATAATTAAGCCCCGTCTTTGTGCGAGCTTCACGCACGTCAGCAGCGGACACGTCGCCGACAGTCAGGTTGTGTTTTTTTAACAACGCCTGCGCTTGGCGCTTGGCCGCCTCAGCCTCACCCGGGTTGTCGCTCGCTGCCAAGGCCATGCATTTTGCGATTTTGCCGGCGACTTTTCTTAATTCCTCCGGAGACATCACGGACATCCGTTTTCCCCATATTCGCAGCAAGGCCCGTCCAGGCGCTCCAAAAACGTAACGTACGCGGCATGTGAGATGCCGGAGGCCAACAGCTTGAACCAGGCACCACGGAGCAACAACTCCAGAGACCTCAGCTCCGTGTCCAACGCCCAAACAGCATATTCCGCGACAACCTCCTCGGCATCACTGTGGTGCCGATTTTGCCGACGTCGATCCGCCAGGTGTTTGCCGCGAACGGCGATTAACTGGGTCAAGTACACAATTTCAAGTTGCGGTGTTCGTAATGATTAGGCATTTTTCCTCACTATGGGGGGTGTAGTGCCAGGCGACCAACCTAACATTTGCCGCCAGACACTGTTAAACAACATTGGGTTTGCGGCAATGGCCGGCCAATCCCGGCCGCCACGGTCGTAATAAAAGCGCCGGACACACGCATGCGTGTGGCGCGCCCGGCGAGCCCAAGGCGCTACCATATATCCCGGCGCACGCGCGTAGTAAAAACAAACTTACAGCGGTCATAGACGCCATAAAACAGGTTCCAGCCCCAAAACACTTCCAAATACCACCCCCTGGGCAGCACTATGTACGTGCGCAGCAGCCAGTAGCCGTCCGGCCGCCGGTAAAATGCGGGCATGGTCAGGCTCGGGTAAGGTCTTGGTTTTTTGGCGCTGGCCCAGCCGCCCTGGTACGGGGCGCCTAGCGTTTGATAGTTGGTTGCGTTGCCGCCATTGCGCCACAACCAGCGAATGCGACTCCAAAAAGCCATCGGGTCGGCGCCATTTAAGTGAGCGCGCCAGCCGGCGTCACCGGTCAAGTCAGCATCCAGGGTATCCAGCCACAAAAACGGCTCGGTTAAGCGCTTGCCGTCCGGGGTGGTAAAAAACGCCACCGCAACAATGCTCAGCGGATAACGTAACAACACAATCAACAAGTGGATCAGCAACATGCCGACCCAGTGCAATATTTTGACGCTCACACAAAACCCCCTTAAAACGACAGATAACAAAAATTACGGCTGCAGAATAGCCTCAGAGCCAAACACGCGCAGGCTCGGAAATGTTTCCCCGCCTGCGCGCCTGTTCGCGCGCGCGTAACCTCTACCCGACCAAACCAGATAAGGCGCACTATGCCAATCAATAGACAAAACAGGACCGCGTTCCTGGGCATGATCGCCTGGGCGGAAGGCACCAGCACATGCACAGCATCGCGGCACAACGGGTACGACGTGATCGTTGGCGGCACGGTGTTTACCGACTTTACTGATCACCCACGCCGGTTGGTGCGCCTAAGTCCGCGCTTGAGGTCTACAGCCGCCGGGCGCTATCAATTACTAGAGCGCTATTGGGATGCGTACAAAAAACTGTTGCGACTGCCGGATTTCTCGGCGACATCTCAAGACGCCGTTGCAATCCGGCAGATCAAAGAGCAACGCGCACTAGACGACGTGGACGCCGGTCGCGTGGGCGAAGCCATAGCCAAGTGCGCCAATATTTGGGCGAGCTTGCCGGGTGCCGGCTATGGCCAGCGCGAGCACAACCGGGATGCGCTAGTGGCGGTCTACGCGCAGTGTGGCGGCGAGGTGGCGGCATGATACGCGTTTACCTGGCCGGGCCGATGAGCGGATTACCGGATTACAACTACCCCGCATTTAACGCCGCCGCCGAAGCGTTGCGAGCCCGTAACTGGCACGTGGAAAACCCGGCGGAAAACCCCCAACCGCCCTGCGGCAGCTGGAATGGCTGGATGCGCATGGCGATCCGGCAAATGCTGACCTGCGAGCGCGTGGTGCTATTGCCCGGATGGGAGCTCTCGCGCGGCGCGAAACTTGAGAAACAAATCGCCAATGAGGTTGGCATGACGGTTTTAACGCTAGAGGAGTTGTTATGAGCGAAAGCAATGATATGGGCAAAATTTTGGAAGCCGTCGGGGAGTTGCGCGGCGAGTTGAAGGTGATACACCAGAGCATTGCCGAGTCCATGCGCATTATCCGCGAGGATTTACGCGCGTACAAATCTGAGTCCAATCAGCGCATTGAAAGCTTGGAAGACCGTGTTAACAGCCGGTTCGACAAGGTTGATGACCGTCTGAAGGGACTGGAAGACGAGGACAAAAAAACCATTGAGAAGGTCGCAAGGCTGGGTGTGGTGGGTGGTGGCGCGGCCGGTGCGATGGTGACAGGACTCATCGAAGTCCTTAAGCGGATGAGTTAATGGCCTATTCGGGTGAGCACCGGGATAAAGTGCGGCGGCTGTATGTTGAGGGTATGCCGCTGAAGGGTGCGGCCATTGCCGGCGGTGTCGGCTACGAAACTGCCCGAAACTGGAAGGCGGCAGCTGAGGAGCGTGGCGACGACTGGGACACGGCGCGGGCGGCTTATCGCATCTCCGAGCAAGGGATTGATGATCTCAATAAGCAGTTGGTGGAGGATTTTGCGCGGCAAGTTATCGCCACCACGCGCGAGCTGGATGAGGCTACCATTCCTGCGGCCGAAAAGGCCAAGCTACTGTCCCAACTCGCCGACGCGTATGCCAAGTTCAGCAAGGCGTTTTCGCGGGTTAATCCGCAATTTTCCGGGCTTTCGGTGGCGCTAGACACTCTTAAAGTGATCGTTGATTATTTAAGCCAGCATGATCAGCAAGCCCTGAAAGCCTTGCATGTGCATTTAGATGAGATCGGTGCCAAGCTGGGTAAACGCTATGGCTGATCTGGACGACATCAGCGAGATTAAAAGCTGGCGCGAGTTTGAAAAAGAACTCAGCGTGTTGGGCGAGCAAATCCGAGCCAATATCGAGTTGGAATGCGAGGCGTTTTCGTCCGATCCGGCCGCCGGCAAAGCGCGGCGTGAGCGTGCCTGGGGCGATTACGGCTATTTTTGCCAAACGTATTTCCCGCATTACGTACCAACCCCGCATTTCTCTCAGTTTCACACGTTTATTTTCGCGCGGTTTCCGGCGTGCATTGACGCAAAGACTGACGCACGCGAAGTGTATCAAGCCCCGCGTGGCGAGGCTAAATCAACGTATGTCACGCAGTTAGGCGCGCTGTGGTGCATTGTCACCGGCCGCAAGCACATGATCGGTATCATCATGAACACCGAGGAGCAGGCCGCTGAAATGCTGGAAAGCATTAAGGCTGAGCTGGACACCAACCCACGCTTGCTCATGGATTTTCCGGAGGCGGCGGGACGTGGCCGGGTTTGGCAGGCGACAACAGCCATTACCACCAATAATCGCAAAATCCGCATTGGCGGCACCGGCAAAAAAATTAGAGGGATGAAGCACGGCCCGCATCGGCCGGACTTGATCCTGCTCGACGACGTTGAAAACGATGAGAATGTTAAGGTCAAAGCACAGCGCGACAAGGTTGAAGACTTTGTGTTGCGCGCAGTAATTGGCTTGGCCGGGCCGGCCGGCGGGATGGATGTGTGCTGGGTGGGTACGTCACTGCATTACGACGCCGCCATCAACCGTGTGGGGCGTGCTCCGGGTTGGCGTCGGACAGTGTTCCGGTCGATCATGCGCTGGCCGGACAACATGGCGCTGTGGGATAAATGGGAGGCGCTATATACCCAAGGCGGCGATGACGCCGAAAAAGCCGATAACGAAGCCGCAGCACTGCGGTTTTACACCCGGCACAAGTCCGCCATGGACGCGGGCGCTGAACTGAGCTGGCCGGACGTGCGCCCGCTGTATCGGTTGATGTGCCTGCGGGCCGTTGACCACGCCGCATTTGCCCAAGAGCAGCAAAATGAGGCCGGCAACGATGAGAATGCGCCGTTTAAGAACATCCAGTTTTGGGTCGATCACCGCGACGACTGGTTGTTTTTCGGAGCGATAGACCCCTCGCTAGGTAAAAAGGGCAGGCCGGGTGATCCGTCAGCCATCCTGGTGGGAGGACTTAACCGCCGCACCATGGTGTTGGACGTGGTTGAGGCGGATATTTGTCGGCGGGTGCCGGATTTGATCATTGATCGGGCAATTGATTTGCAAGTTGAGTACCGCTGTCTAGCCTGGGTGGTCGAAGTCGTGCAGTTTCAGGCATTTTTGTACTCCGAATTGATTAAGCGCGCGGCTAAGCGACAGCTGGCCATGCCGGCAAATCCGGTGACTCCGTCTGCGGACAAGGCGCTGCGCATAATCAGCCTGCAACCTCATGTAAATAACGGGCTAATCCGGTTGCATCACAACCAAAAGACTATGATCGAGCAGCTTAAGTATTGGCCCGAGGCCGACCACGACGACGGCCCCGACGCGCTGGAAATGCTGTGGCAAGTTGCAAATGATTACGGCGGCGAGTGGGGCATTGAAACTATGCCTAGAGGCAGGCAGCAACGCGGCACTTTAAGGGGGAGATGATGTTCAGCAGAGCGAAAGCGGCACTGGCTGCCGCAATAAAAAAACAAATAGCCCAAATACAGGCCCCGTTTGAGTTGATACGCCAACAACAAACGTACCAACATTATCGTGGCGTAATGACACTAGACCCTGAGTTGTTGGCCAGTGCATTTCGTCAAGCCGATTACGGGTATATCACGCGCCAGGCGCAGCTATTTGAGCTAATTGAAGAGCGTGATCCGCATATTTATGGCGAGTTGGCCAAGCGCCGGCGCTCGGTTGTGGGTTTGGACTGGGATTTGTATCCGCGCGATGATGCCAGCCAAGCAGAGATTGACCGCACAACGGAATTAAAGGGCATGATTGCGGACATCAATAATATCGAGGATTCGTTTTACGATTTGACCGATGCTATTGGCAAAGGATTTTCGGCGCTGGAAATTTACTGGCGTACCGGCCGCGAATGGGTGCCCGAGCAATTGTTGTGGGTGCCGCAGCGTTTGTTTGAGCTGAGCCGCGACAGTAATGAGCTATTGTTGCTGGTCAATGGCCAGCGCGAACCGTTGCGGCCGGACGGCTGGATAGTCCACGAACACAGGGCCAGGTCTGGCTATATCGAGTCGGCCGCATTGTTCCGGGTGCTGGCCTGGACGTACGCGTACAAGGCCTACAACGTGCTAGACATGCAAAAGTTTTTGGAGTTGTACGGCATGCCGTTGCGGCTAGGAAGGTATCCGTCCGGCATTGATACCAAGCAGCGTAACGAGCTGTTGCAGGGTCTGCGCAGCTTGGGAGCGGACGGCGCGGGGATTATTCCATCAACGATGGCCATTGATTTGATCGAGTCCAAGAACGGAAAGGCTACCGACTTCATGGACGTGATCGGATACTGGGAAAAAAAACAGTCCATCGCTATCCTGGGCAGCACGCTGACCAGCCAGGCTGACGGGAAAACGTCAACCAATGCGCTAGGCGAGATACACAACGCGGTCAGACAAGAGATTATGTATCACGATGTGAGGCAAGTCGTGCCGGCGATTAATCGAGGGCTAGTTGAGCCTATCGTCAGGCTAAACGGCATGTTCGCGCCGGATAGGATGCCACGGTTTGGCTATGACACCAGTGAGTCGGTAGACCAAAAAATGTTGGTGGATGTGCTGGAGAAAGCGGCTCAACTGGGATTGGAAATCGATGTGGGATGGGCGCATGATGCGCTACAGATACCGCGCGCCGGCAAAGATTCTAAATTATTGACGACACCCGGTCGGGCGCAGCAAGCTGAGCAGTCGGCGCTGGCGAAGCTGGCCGCGCTGGCGCAAGTGGCGGACGAAGCCGACGCGACGCCAGCGTTTGCGCAGCGTCTGGCGCTATTATCGGTGCCGCACGAACAGGCGATGGTTGACCAGGTGTATGCGATATTGGCCGACGCCGGCTCATACGAAGAGGCAATTGAAAAAATTCAAGCGCTTAGCCTTAGTCCTGGCGGTGCCTGGGTGGATGACATTACGCAGGGGTTAGTCACGGCCGCGTTGTCCGGTCGCGCGGACATTTTGGAAGGCAAATGACGGTGCATTGCGAAACCAGCGTTGAGCTGCTGCGGATTTTTGATGAGCCGGCTAATTATGAAAACGCCGATCCGTATGAGGTGATTGTGACTGTTAAATGGATAGCGCGCGACACGGTTTTGCTGGAAGGCGACTTGGCCAGAAGCGAACGCACGCGCAAGGATTTGGCCGATGTTAAAGCATTATTAATTAGTAAAGGCGTGCGCTATGTTCAATCCTGGCGCAAAACAGGTAAAAAGCCCCCTTGGCGCGGTAGAAAAATTCGTGAATGCGGCAAGCTTACACTTTGGGAGACCGACTTTTGCCAAAGCAACGACTAGAAAAACTGCCGTTTGACCAGGCTATTCAGTTCTTACGGGACAAAATCAAGCTGCCGACATCGGGTTATACCGATATTTTTAACGAGCAACATAGCCACGCCTTTGTTGTGGCCGGCGCGGCTAGCGACGCATTAGTAGAGGATTTCTACAATGCGATCATTCACGCCAAAACAGCTGGCCAGGGGTATGACGACTTTCGAAAGTCGTTCGATAGTATCGTGGAAAAGCATGGCTGGGCACATAATGGAGCACCCGGTTGGCGTAGCAAGATCATTTACGATACCAATATAAGGCAGGCCTATAATGCCGGTCGCTATCAACAGATGGAGGCCACGAAAGACCTGAATCCCTACTGGGAATATCATCACACCAGTATTGAGCACCCGCGATTGCAACATAAGGCGTGGGATGGTTTGATATTGCCGGCTGATGATCCGTGGTGGAACACGCATCACCCTCAAAATGGCTGGAACTGCCGATGCAAAGTGTTTGCGTTGACGGAGTTTTCGGCGCGCAAAGCCTGGGAGGCCAAGGGCTTAACGGGGCCAGATACAGCACCGCCATTAGAGCTTGAAGAGCATGTCATCGGCAAAAACGGCAGCAATCCACGCACGGTAACCGTGCCAAAAGGGATTGATCCTGGCTTTGCATATAATCCAGGCAAAGCCTATTTAGAGCCACACACCGTGCCGCCGCTGACGGGATTCGATGCCGTGCTCCAAGAGCGGAGCGCGCCCTGGCCCACAGGATTTACGCCACCGCCGCCACCGGCGCCAGTAAACATATCACCTAATATTTTACTGCCGGCGGACGCTAAGCCGGCGGTGGCTGTTGATGAGTTTTTGTCTGTGTTTGGTGCAACCGTCGAGCAAGGCGCCACCTTTGCCGATGCCGCAGGCTCAACAGTGGTGATCACAAAAGCGCTATTCGAGGACGGCAAGGGTAATTTTAAGTGGTTGGCCAAGCCCGAAAAGGCCGACCGATTACAATACGTTAATGTGCTGGCGTTAACGCTGCTCGAACCCGATGAAATATGGTGGAACTGGGAGGAAGACCGCGAGCATAGCGCTAACAATCCTGATCAGCCTAAAAAATGGCGCCTAAAGCGGCGTTATTTGCGGGCGTTTTCAATTGATGGCGTCGCCGAATATGTGATTTCAGTATTCGAGTGGGGCCGCGCGGGCTGGTCTGGCTCAACCGCGTTTGTTGCTGAGCCGTCTAATGCTAAACAGCGGTTAAAGTATTTCAACAAACAGCGGGTTGGACGGCTGGTCTACAAAAAAGATTGACCGGCTGTGCTGCAAGCCGGCCTATGGTTTTGGTTGGGTCTGGCGTGCAGTCGCCCGGTCTCCTATCGCCATGACACTATTATATAGGTAATTATCAATAATGGAACTCGAAGTCCGTTTCGAAACTGGTCAATTGCAGCGCATCTTATTAGTTGCGCGAAACGAAATTGCTAATCCTGAGCGGATATTGCGGTCGTTGGGCGAAGAGTTGTTTAGAGTGAATACCAAGCGACATAACGCAGGCCTCGATCCAGATGGCAGGGCATGGGCTCCACTATCGCAAGTCACATTAAGCCAAGGTAAGCGTAAAGGTGGGCCACTAAAAAAGACGGGCCGCATGCTGGGAAGCTTCCACCCAGCCGTTGTTGGCGACACGCTGATACTGGGTTTTGACGAGCCAAGAATTCAAGGCAGATTACCCAGCATTCATAACGCTGGTACCGAGAAAACAGGCCGTCATCCAGGCATTCCGAAAAGAGCGTTGATTGGGTTTCCGCTGACCGATCAAGAGTTGATTAAAAATGTTACCAACGCCCACTTTAAACATATTTTAAACGGCATTTAAAAGCCGAATTAATCGCAAAAAAACGCAAATAATTACCATTTTGCTGGCCTATTTTTGGGGTTTATTCCGCATAAAATATCGTTTTTTATGCCAAAATCGTCCGGAATTCAAAATATTTTATAAATCACCATAAATTTATCAAAATCAGTAATTTGAGGCTGTTTTTTATCTTTTAAACTGTCCTGTTTCTATTACTCCCCTACTCCCGCTAAAATCCAGCCGCGCTAAAGTGCGTATTAACGGCCCGATAGTGGAAGTGGTGGTCACCCAGCATTATCAAAACATGGGTTCGCGGCCAATCAATGCGCGTTATGTGTTTCCCGGATCGACGCAAGCGGCCGTGCACGGGTTGGTAATGCAAACCGGCGGGCGGCGGATTAGCGCAAAAATCAAGGAAAAAGCCGAAGCCAAGCAGATTTTCGAGCAGGCCAAATCCGAGGGCAAACGTGCCGCCTTGCTTGAGCAGCAACGGCCGAATGTGTTCATGATGGATACGGCTAATATCATGCCCGGCGACGACATTGAACTGGAGCTGACCTATAGTGAATTGCTGGTGCCCGAAGATGGAGTTTATCAGTTTGTTTATCCCACCGTAGTGGGGCCGCGTTACGGCAGTGACACGTTGCAAGTGGCGGCGGATGCGGCTTGGCTGGCCAACCCGTATGCGGTGGACGGGGCCGGCGGTCATAACCCGGCAGCGGTGGAAACGGCGGTTGAGGTCAGTTTGGACAGCCCGGTTGCGATCAAGGATTTTCAAGCCGTGCAACATAAAGTTCATGCCGACTGGCATAGCGCCAAATCCGCCGACATCCGCCTGGATGCCAGTGAAACCCAGGCCGGCAACCGGGATTTTATTCTACGTTTCCGCTTGCAGGACGACCGGATTCTGTCGGGCCTTATGACCTTCCGGCAAGGCGATGAAAATTACTTTCTGGCCACGGTGCAGCCGCCCCAACGGGTGGCACCCGCGACGGTACTGCGCCGTGAATATGTGTTCGTGGTCGATGTATCAGGTTCCATGGCAGGTTTTCCACTCGATACCAGCACGGCTTTGATGCACGAACTGCTGGCGGGGCTTAAACCGCATGAGACCTTTAATATCCTGTTTTTTGCCGGCGATGCCAGAGTTTTATCGCCTACGCCACTGCCCGCCACGCCGGAAAATATTCAGCGGGCGTTTGTCGGCATGCAGAATTACCAAGGCGGGGGCGGTACTGAACTGATTTCGGCGCTGGATGCTGCCTACGCCATGCCCAAAACGGAGGATATAGCCCGCAGTATTGTGGTGTTGACTGATGGCTACATCAATGCCGAGCGTGATGCTTTCGACCTGATCGCGCAGCATTTAAATTCAACCAACGTGTTTGCTTTCGGAATTGGTAGCTCGGTGAATCGGTATTTGATCGAATCCATGGCAAGAGCCGGTGCCGGGGAGCCGTTTGTGGTCACTTCGCAAGCCGAAGTCGCCGAAGTCAGCGCGCGGTTTCGTCGCTACGTGGAAGCGCCGCTTTTGTCGAATATCGGTTTACAAGGTGACGATGTGGAATTATACGACATGGAACCGGGCCAATTACCGTCGCTGCTGGCTGAACGACCGGTAGTGGTGTTCGGTAAATACCGTGGAGAAGGCGCCGCCGCCAAGGTGGTGTTAACCGGTATGGCTGCCGAAGGCGGTTATAAAGCCGAATTACCGCTGGCGGACGCCGAAACCGAAAACCGCGCTGAATTATTGCCGGTACTGTGGGCGCGGCACAAATTGATGCGCTTGTCGGATTGGGCAGGTAACCAGGTCGATGCCAATAAAGCTGAGATTATTGCCTTGGCTCTAAAGTATTCATTGCTGAGCCGTTACACTTCTTTTGTGGCGGTCGATGAAGTGGTCGCCAACCCCGACGGCAATGCCAAAATGTGCAACAACCGTTGCCATTGCCCAAAGGCGTATCGGAACTGGCAATCAGTAGCGCACAGCCCATGCCGGAACCGGATTTGATCGTGTTGGCCTTGGTACTCGCTTTGGCGGCCGCATGGCGCACGGTCAAGGAAAGCCGCCATGTTTAGGCCGCATAACACTCAGCACGCTTGGCTAATGCCGGATTGGCTGATGGTGATGGGCTTGGTGTTGCTTTGGAAACAAGCTTATAGCGCGGCTTCGGCCGCGCAATTGCAATGGCTGCTGTATCCGCTTGTGGTAATGCTGGAGCTGTTCAGTGATTTGGCTTTTGCCGACACCGGCTTTGGCGAATGGCTGGACAGTACGCACCAAGTCAGCATCGTTAAAGCCTGTGCGGGCGGTAATTTTTTGGCAATTGCCTGGCTCGGCTATTTGTGGCGCGGGCGCGGCCAAACATTAACCTGGCAGCGCTTATCCGCTGCACTCTTGCTGTCCTGGCTGACGGTAATCATCGCCAATACTTCGCGCATTCTTCTGTGTGTATACGGTCAGGATGCCCTGGCAAAAAGCACGGGTTTAACGGTGGCGCATAGCCACCAATTGATCGGAGTGATGGTGTATTTCGGGTGTTTATGGCTACAACTGTTACCCTCTACGAAAGCCGGCAACGGCAATGCGATTGCAGCGGCTACAGCGATATATCTAGGGGTGGCGTTAGTGATTCCGGTATTACGCGCCGGGATTTTGGGATTGCCACAGCCTAGCTGGAGCTATGCTTTGTGGGCGGCGGGAGCGCCTATGATGGCGATTGCAGCGGTAGGGTTTGTGTGCCGGCGGCAGGCTTGCCGAAGCTAAATGCTACCGTTGTTCCGGGCAGTATGGCTACGGTATTTGGTGTTTTACCAGTCCCGCACCGAATTAACCGTGCTGAGGATTTAACCGGTATTCAAGATAAGGAAAAAGTTGGTTTTAAGCTCATTAACCGTCTACGCGCAATCAATTGTAGGTAAGTTGCCGAGCTTAAAAGTTTGGATCATGTTTTCGATTAGCTATACAAACCAAACCAGTCTATCGCTGATTTGCCGGCAGAGCTTTCGGCACTGCTAGCCACTAGGTCATCCAGAATATATTCCAGACCATAAATATTATGGCCGTCGAATTCCTGGTATAGGGCGTCAAAATTAATTTCCTGATTGACGGCAGGTTTTGGAGATTGATTTTTAAACATTGTACTGTCACCTTGTTGCAAATTTACTACGGCTTAAACGTACACCGGATCAAAAATCCGGTAATTCTTTATTTTGTTGGATTAAGTGTAGTCTCTGAATGCTGAATTTTTTCTGAATGAAAAAAAAATTTTAAACTTTATTCAAAAATTAGAAAATTCTCGTAAGGTTTTGAATTTCAGTCATTCGTCTACGGTGATGACTATACCGTGTCAGGATGAAAAACCCTGTTAGTTAATGGTCGTTAGCGCGTGAAGTAGTTAACTTGCGTTTATGAAAAAGCGGGTTACCACAGACGCAACACTTTGGCGGCGGTCAGGTTTTTCGCATGGCATCGGCAATATTAGGTATGCAACTGATTTTGCTGAGCACTTGACTTAGCTGGTCGGTGTTTTCCACCAGCAGGGTCAAGTTTAAAGTGGCTGAAAAGTCCGGATGGGTGTCCAGGTTGGCACTGAGAATATGTACCCTGGATTGTGCCAAAACCTGGCTGACGTCGCTTAACACGTTGTGCGCGCTATTGGCGTTAATGATAACCGGAACCGAATAACTGGTTTTTTGCTCGCCCCAATTGACGGGAATCAACCGGTTTTGCTTCTCGGCACTCAACCGTAAAATATTTTTGCAGTGTTTCTGATGTACCGTGATGCCTTTTTTCATTGAGATATAACCGACAATGTCATCGCCCGGTACCGGCGTGCAACAACTGGCAAAGCTGGTGAGAACGTTGTCGATGCCGCTCACCGAAACCGCCGATTGGCTGATTTTGGGCCGTGTGGTTTTTAGCACAAGCAGTGGCTGGCTGTCTTGTTCCGGCAGTTTAAAAAAGCCGGTCAGCTGGCGGATATTTATATCGCTACGGCCGATGGCTTCGTATAACCTGTCGGCATCCGGCAGCTTGAAATGCCGGATCATTTCTGCCGTGTTCAGGGTTTTTATGCCCATGCGTTGGCATTCTTTGTCCAATATGGCTTTGCCGGCGGCAATATTTTGGGCTTGCTGGCGGTTTTTAAACCAGCTTTTAACCCGGCTGATGGCGCGCGATGATTTTAAGTAACCAAGGTTGGGGTCAATCCAGTTATGATTGGGTTCGGCGTCTTTAGCGGTTAGTATTTCCACTTGGTCGCCGGATTTTAAAGGGTAGGTCAAGGGCACGATGCGGCCATTAACTTTGGCGCCGCGGCAACGGTGGCCGATTTCCGAGTGGATGGCATAAGCAAAATCCAAAGGCGTGGCGCCTTTGATCAAGTCGATCAATTTGCCGGCCGGTGTCAGCACGTAAACACGGTCGTAAAACAAATTGCTGGTGAAGTCCGCCATCAAGGCTTCATCGTTTTCGCGGTCAACCAGCATGCGGCGCAGTGCGGCGATACTTTTTTCAATGGCGGGATTCGGGTGGAGGCCTTCTTTATATGACCAGTGTGCCGCGACTCCCAGCTCGGCAAAATCGTGCATTTCGCGGGTGCGGATTTGCACTTCGATGCGGTTGCCGCCGGCATCGACAATTACGGTATGCAGGGATTGATAGCCGTTAGCCTTGGGGTTGGCGATATAGTCGTCAAATTCCTTAGGAATATAACGCCACAGGCTGTGCACCAAACCCAGCACGCCGTAGCAAGCAGGCAAACTGTCGACAATGACGCGCACGGCCAAAAGATCGTGCAGCTCTTCTATTTCCAGATTTTTCCGCTCCATCTTGCGCCAGATGCTGTAGATGTGCTTGGGGCGGCCGTTGACCTCGGCTGCAAAGCCTTCTATCGAAAGCGCTTCCTGTAATTGGCTGGCAAAGCCCTGAATACACTGCTCGCGCTGAACGCGGCTGTCAACCAGCAGCTTGGCAATATTTTGGTAGATTTCCGGCTCTTGAAAGCGGAATGCCAGATCTTCCAGTTCCCATTTCAGATGATGCACACCCAGGCGATTGGCGATAGGCGCGTAAATATCCAAGGTTTCCTGCGCGATAAAATGCCTGACTTCGCCCGCTTCTCGTCCCAGGTTACGCAGGCGCTGCACGCGGTATGCCAACTTGATCAAAACCGCGCGTACGTCCTGCGTCATGGACAGTAGCATACGGCGCAGAATCTCGGCCTGATTGGGCTGATTCGCCATTTCCGGCGAATAGATAGCTAGTTTGTTAAGCCAGTTGACATCTTTAACCAAGTTGCCTACCGTTTCGCCGAAGTGCTGGGCGATATCGGGTTTATCGGCCAGCGTGTCCAGTCTGGGGTCGCTTAATATGGCAGCAAGAATGGTACTAAGATCAACATGAAAACCGGCCAGAATGATAGCTACTTGAACACCGGTTGGGCGGAAATAATCCGGGTCTTCAGGAATTTTGGCAACGATACCTAGAGCGCGGCCAATATGGGCTTGATCCGTTTTGGAAAAGCCGTCAAGCAGGAGGGTATCGGTTGAGGTGTGATTTTTCATGAAAAGATTGTAAACCATTCGAAAAACTAAGCAATCATGGTAGCCTAAGCCGGATATGCAATAAAAAATGCAGTGTTTTTTAAAACGAATGTCATAAAAAAAATACTGTTTTGATGCTAAGCTTTACCAATTTGGCGTTTGATCGTCTAATTCTTTCTTTTGTTCATTGAAATAAAAAATTATGAAAATAACGGTATTTGGAAGTGGATATGTTGGCTTGGTAACAGGCACTTGTTTGGCGGAAGTGGGTAACGAGGTGCTATGCATGGATGTCGATCAAAGCAAGATCGATAAACTCAAACAAGGCATTATTCCTATTTATGAGCCGGGTTTGGAGGCTATGGTCAAAGAAAACTACGAAGCCGGCCGTTTAAAATTTACGACAGATGTCAAAGAAGCCGTGAGTTTCGGCTTGTTTCAGTTCATTGCCGTCGGTACGCCGCCCGATGAAGACGGCTCGGCCGATTTGCAATATGTGTTGGCAGTGGCTAACAGCATCGGAGAACACATGGAAGAATATAGGGTCGTGGTGGATAAATCCACTGTCCCTGTGGCACCGCCGATAAAGTTCGCGGCGTGCTTAAAGCGGCTTTGGATGCGCGCGGTAAAGATTTGGAATTTGATGTGGTGTCCAACCCCGAGTTTTTAAAAGAGGGCGCGGCACTGAACGATTTCATGAAACCTGACCGGATTATTATCGGCACGGATAACCCTAGAACCACCGAATTGTTAAAAGCCTTGTATGCACCGTTCAACCGAAGCTACGAGCGGGTTATCGCCATGGATATCCGTTCCGCCGAGTTGACCAAATATGCCGCCAATGCCATGTTGGCTACAAAAATCAGCTTTATGAACGAATTGGCCAATTTGGCTGAGCGCCTGGGAGCCGATATTGAACAAGTTCGCCAAGGTATCGGTTCCGATAGCCGTATCGGCTACAGCTTTATTTATCCGGGCTGCGGCTATGGCGGCTCGTGCTTTCCCAAAGACGTCAAAGCCCTGGAGAGAACCGCCAGAGATGTGGGCTACCATGCCGAATTGTTAAACGCTGTTGAAAATGTCAATGACCGGCAAAAACACCGCTTGTTTGAAAAAATCAACCAACATTATCCGGAAGGTATCAGCGGTAAACGTTTTGCGTTATGGGGTCTGTCCTTCAAACCCAATACCGACGATATGCGCGAGGCGCCCAGTCGTGTTGTGTTGGAAGCCTTGATTGAAGCCGGGGCAAGCGTATTGGCGTTTGATCCGGAAGCGGTGGAAGAATGCAAACGTATTTACGGAGAAAAAGCCGGTTTAAGCTACGCCGAATCACCCAAGGACGCTTTGAACGGCGTGGATGCTTTGGTGATTGTTACCGAATGGAAGCAATTCCGTAGCCCGGATTTTGACTATCTTGGTAAACAACTCAAAGACCAGGTCATTTTTGACGGACGTAACATGTACGAGCCTGAGATTGTCAGACGTAGCGGCCTGAATTATTACGCCATCGGGCGTTGAGTTGGGCCGCTTGTACCGTTAAGTTTGTTTCCTGGTTTTGATAAATGCAGATCATTACGACAGCAATACCCGATGTTTTGATTTTAGAACCTAAGGTTTTTGGCGATGCCCGCGGCTTTTTTCTGGAAAGTTACAACCAGCAAACCTTTAACAGCCTGGCGGGGATTAGCCCGGTTTTTGTGCAGGATAACCACTCACGTTCGGCTAAAAATGTGTTGCGGGGGCTGCATTATCAAATTAAACAGCCTCAAGGCAAATTAGTGCGCGTGGTCAGCGGTGTAGTGTTCGATGTGGCGGTCGATTTACGGCGCGCTTCACCGACCTTCGGCCATTGGGTGGGAGTGGAACTAAGCGGCGACAACCACCGCCAGTTTTGGGTGCCGGAAGGTTTCGCCCACGGTTTTGTGGTGTTGTCGGAGCAAGCCGATTTTCTTTATAAAACCACGGATTATTACGCTCCCGGCTATGAACGTTGTATCCGTTGGGACGATCCTGAAATCGGTATCGAATGGCCTGCAGGGATTACGCCCACGCTGTCGGCAAAAGACGAGCAAGGCCTGCCGTTACGGGAGGCCGAGGTATTTCCATGAAAATTTTAGTCACCGGCAACACCGGCCAAGTTGGCTGGGAGCTGGTTCGCAGTCTGCAGCCCTTGGGCCAAATCATTGTTGCCGGCAGGGAAACGGCGGATCTGAGCAATCCGGCGCAGCTTAGAGACACGATTCAAACCGTCAAACCGGATGTCATTGTCAATGCCGCCGCTTATACCGCGGTAGACAAAGCCGAATCCGAGCCGGAAACCGCGAATCTGATCAATGCCCAAGCGCCTGAGCTGCTGGCTGACTATGCGGCCAAAGCCAAAGCCTTGTTAATCCATTATTCAACCGATTATGTGTTTGACGGCAGCAAACCGGGCGCTTATCAGGAAACCGATACTACCTGCCCCATCAATGTTTACGGACACAGCAAACTGGCCGGCGAGCTCGCCATCCAAGCGGCCGACTGCGATTATCTGATATTCAGAACCTCCTGGGTTTATGCTTCGCGTGGACAAAATTTTGTCAAAACTATTCTACGGCTGGCTAAAGAACGCGAAGAGTTGAATATAGTTGCCGACCAGACCGGGGCTCCAACCTGGGCTCGGTTAATTGCCGGCACCACCACTTGCGCTTTAAAACAAGCGCTAGTGGAGCGGGCAAAAGGCGGTTTCGAGCCCGGTATTTTTCATTTAACGGCTTCCGGGGAAACCACCTGGCACGGTTTTGCCCAAATGATTGTTGAGCTGGCGCGGGAACAAGGCGCCAGCTTGTTGGTTGGCAAGATCAATCCCATTCCCGCTTCGGCCTATCCCGTGCCTGCGGCCAGGCCGCAAAACTCAAGATTGGCTTTGACTAAGCTGGAGCAGCGTTATGCAGTGCGCATGCCCTATTGGCAAGACTGTTTAGCGTTATGTTTGCAGGAATTTAGTTTAAACTAGCCGGATTTCCGATACCAAACGGGCAAGGCAAGCAATGAAGATTTTAGTGACAGGCGGGGCTGGTTTCATCGGGTCGGCACTGGTACGCCATATAATCAACATGACACCCGACAGTGTAGTCAATGTTGATAAGCTAACCTATGCCGGTAACCTGGAGTCGCTTCGCACGATAGAAGATAACCCACGTTACCGGTTCGAGCATCTGGATATTTGCGAAGCGGAACAATTAAAACACCTGTTTACGTTACACAAGCCTGATGCGGTGATGCATCTGGCGGCCGAATCGCATGTCGACCGCTCCATAGACGGCCCCGCTGCATTCATCCAGGCTAATATTGTCGGTACTTACACTTTATTAGACGTAGCTAGGGAATATTGGCTAGGGTTACCCGACGATGCCAAGTCTAATTTCCGCTTTCACCACATTTCCACCGACGAAGTTTACGGCGCGCTAGGTCAAACCGGCTTGTTCACCGAACAAACGGCGTATGATCCCAGCTCGCCGTATTCGGCCAGCAAAGCCGCATCCGACCACTTGGTGCGGGCCTGGCACCGAACCTACGGCCTGCCGGTTATCGTCACCAACTGTTCCAATAATTACGGACCTTACCATTTTCCGGAAAAGCTGATTCCGTTGATGATATTAAACGCTATCGAAGGCAAGCCTTTGCCGGTATACGGTAACGGAGACCAAATCCGGGATTGGCTGTATGTTGAAGATCATGCCCAAGCGCTTTACAAAGTGGTTACCGAGGGTAGGATAGGTGAAACCTATAACATTGGCGGTCACAATGAGCGCGCCAATCTTGATGTGGTAAAAACAATTTGCTCGATATTGGACGAATTAAGACCAATGCACCCGGCCGGAATCAGTCAATACGAACAACTCATCACCCACGTACCGGACCGCCCCGGACACGACCGGCGCTATGCCATAGATGCCGGCAAAATCCAGCGGGAACTGGGCTGGATGCCGCAAGAGACTTTTGAAACCGGCATCCGCAAAACCGTAGCCTGGTATTTGGAAAATGTCTGGTGGTGGCAAGGCGTAATGGACGGTAGCTATCAACGCGAGCGTTTGGGATTGGCAACGGGAGTACAATCATGAAAGGCATCATTCTGGCCGGCGGCTCGGGCACCCGATTACATCCGGTGACGCTGGCGTTATCCAAACAGCTTTTACCGGTTTATGACAAACCCATGATTTATTATCCGTTGAGCATTCTCATGCTGGCGGGAATCAAAGATATTCTGGTGATTTCCACCCCGCAGGATATCAGCCGTTTTCAGCAGTTATTGGATGACGGCAGCCAGTGGGGTGTTAATTTTAGATATGCCGTGCAGCCATCGCCGGATGGCTTGGCGCAGGCGTTTTTAATCGGCGAGCAGTTTATCGGCAATTCGCCGAGTGCGTTGATTCTCGGAGATAACCTGTTTTACGGCCACGATTTGGAAAAAATGCTCAAACGTTCGGCGCAAAAATCCGAAGGCGCCACGGTGTTTGCCTATGCCGTGCAAGACCCCGAACGCTATGGCGTGGTGGAGTTTGACGATAACGGCATTGCCGTATCTCTGGAAGAAAAACCCAAACAGCCCAAATCGCGTTACGCTGTCACGGGCTTATATTTTTACGATAACAAAGTGATTGATATTGCCAAATCCATCAAGCCGTCGGCCCGAGGCGAGCTGGAGATCACCGATGTCAATAACTGCTACCTGGAACACAACAGCTTGTCCGTTGAAGTTCTTGGTCGAGGCATAGCCTGGCTGGATACCGGCACCCACGACTCCCTGCTGGAAGCCTCACAATTCATCCAAACCATCGAACACCGGCAAGGACTGAAAGTAGCCTGCCCCGAAGAAATTGCTTATCGCCAGAATTGGATAGATTCCGTACAATTGGAGAAATTAGCTCAACCGCTGATTAAAAATGGTTATGGAATTTATTTGCAGCAGCTTTTGAAAGAAAAAATATTTTAAACCAGTTAATTAAATAATTTCAAAAGCTTATGCAGTTGCCACTCATTGCTTTAGGATTGCAGCCGATTTTGGCTGATACGCCCGGTCTTTGTTTTGCAGTATTGGTCGGTAGCCGCGCGAACAATCAAGCGACCACACAAAGCGATTGGGATATTGCCGTCCAATGGCAACCTGGAAATGCCCTTGACCGGATAGCAAAACACGAATCCTTGCGCAGAAAACTGGCCGATGCCCTAAATGTAGAGGCGGAAAAAATCGATCTGATCGATTTAACCGATGCCAGATTGGCGATGAAGGCCTTAGTTGCTGAGGATGGTGTATTGTTGTCGGCCATCGATGAACGTAGCTGGATGAAGTTTCTCGTTCGGACGTGGCGGGAATTGGAAGATTATTACTGGGATCAAGAGCATGCGGCTTGATCTTTACCAAAAAGAAACACAGCAACTGGCTTTGCTTCAGACGGCTATGTTGAAAGAAGCCAAGGAAAAGTTACAAACCGGGCAAAACTTGAGTTTGCTGGAGCAAAGCGGTGTTTTACATGCGTTACAAGTTCTCATCGAAAATGCCATCGGTAAGGCCAAGCACATTTTAAAAGCAAGCAATGAGCTTGTCCCTGTTTCGGCTTATGATACGTTCGCTAATTTAGTCCATCTTGGCGTTCTGCCCGCCAATGAGCTTCCAAAATGGAATGCGGTGTTGGGGATAAGAAATCGTATCGTGCATGATTATATGAATCTGGATATGGCAGTGATTTTCGACGTTGTCATTAATCAGCGTTATGGATTTGTGGCTGATTTTTTATTTCAACCTATAGACATGATAGGGAAGTCCTGATGTCAGAAGGAGCGGACAAGGGAGCGGAAAATTAAAGCAAAAACCGCGCTATGACTATGAGACGATAATTTTCCTCTGTCGGGTGTACATATTTTTAGTAGCAGTAATTTGGGATAACAGCATTGCCATATTGCTGGAGGCAAAACCCAGTTAGCCTAAATCGGGCTATGCCGTGGTAGGACTATCCTTTTATAATAACAAAGTGTTTGGCAGTGCTTAATTAAGCTCTCAGTCAGAGATAAGCCCGAAATTACCAATGTAACTGTTTTGCCCGGAATAAAACAGTATGTTCGTTGATGTCATGCGAAGCAGAATGCTTGATTGGATTTCGGCGCGTTAATTCCCTGCTGGAGGCTTGGTATTACCCCAACCTTTCAACATCGCCCAGGGCTTATATGGGAGCCTGTCCCGAAGAAATTGTTTCTCGTCTGAGCTGGGTAAATTCCGTACAATTGATAAGCTTAGCCAAGCCGTGGATTAAAATGGCTATGGGTAATTTATTGCAATAATTGAAAGAAAAAATATTTTAGTTTTTGCAAAATCAGGTTATAGTCATCCGCTTAAATCTTAAGGTATTTATTTAGCTTATAAAAATAAACACTTGTTTAACAAAAAATTTCAGGTTTGCTGTAAAAGTTTAATCCTAATACTAACTGCTCAGCCTGATAATCCAACAACATTCTGTTTTCAGCTTCCGAACACTATAGATTGGCGGACAAATTTTTAGATGGCACGGTTGCTTAAAAAGCTTTTGCAAAAATTTTATACGTCTTTGATTGGTAGCAAGGTTAGCGATACTCAACTATGCAAATGTTATAGCGAAAAACCTTGCCCGATCTGGAAGTTTAAATTTCATAATCAGGGTAAACGTTTACTCTGCTTTCGTGTCAGGAGCAAACTGCTTGTTTATCGGTAAGTTGCTCAGCCGAATAGACTTGGTTGGTATGATTAGACCGGGGATTGGCCAGTTAGGTAGCTATGCGCCAAGACCTGTGGTGTTAGAAGATGACAACTGCGATATAGCTGCCAGCCTTTCTGCCTTGCCCAAACTCTCAATCGTAGTCCCGAGTCTTAATCAGGGCGCATTTATTGGCGGAACGCTTCAATCAATCTTGGAGCAGAGTTATCCAAACCTTGAATTGATAATTGTCGATGGTGGATCTACCGATAATACTTTGTCGATTATAAAACAATATGAACAGCATGTATCCTGGTGGGTCAGCGAATCTGACAAAGGCCAAGCTTCGGCTATCAATAAGGGTTTTAAGCAAGCGACCGGAGATATTCTGGCATGGATTAATTCGGATGACAAAGTTGCACCGGGCGTGTTTCGGTTTATCGCCGGGTATTTCGCGGCTAATCCTCACGTCCATGCGGTTTATGGGGACAGAATTGTAATTAATGAAAAGGATTTTGAAATCGGTCGCTGGATACTGCCAGACCATTCTCCTGGAGCCCTAAAATGGTTCGATTATGTCCCCCAGGAAACGTTGTATTGGACTCGCGAAGCATGGGAATTAGCAGGTGAAAGCTTGGACGAGTCTTTAAAATTTGCCATGGATTGGGATTTTTTGCTGAGGTTGACCGAAAAACGGGCGCAAATTAATCATGTCAGCCGATTTTTGGGATTATTTAGAGTACACCAACAACAAAAAACCATAAGCCAAATTTCAGAACTGGGCTTCCAGGAAATGCGCGAACTGCGCAGACGCGCATTAGGTTACCAGCCGACCAGGCTTCAATTTCTGGCCAATATTGCGACTTACTTAATACGTGCAAGATGGCGCGAGATCAGCGTAACCATGAAAATTATAAAAAAGGTTAATTAAGTTATGAGCCAGAACATAGATAAAAAAGCAGTAAATCAATTCAGTTTTACCGGTAAGCGTATATGGGTAACCGGGCATAAAGGCATGCTGGGTTCGGCCCTTTTACGCAGTTTAAGCAATGAAGACGCGGTTTTATTAACCGTCTCAAGACAGGAGCTGGATTTGCGTAACCAAAGTGCAGTGATGCAATGGGTAGAGCAAAACCGGCCGGATTGGGTGTTTCATGCCGGGGCAACTGTAGGCGATATTCATGCTAACGCGACTTTAAGAGCGGATTTCATGCATGACAATTTGATGATCCAAACTAATGTGATTCATGCGGCGCACCGGTTTGGGGTTAATAAATTGTTGTTTGTGGCTTCTAATTGCACGTATCCGACTAAAACGGCACAGCCAATACCTGAAGAAGCCTTATTAACGGGGCCGCTGGAGGACAACATCCGGTCTTATGCAGTAGCCAAGATTGCCGGTATAGAAATGTGCAGGGCTTACAGTAAGCAATACGGCTGCAATTTTATCTCGGTAATTCCGCCTAATTTATATGGCCCCGGAGACAATTACCATCCACAACATGGTCATGTAGTAGCCGGAATTCTAAGAAGGGCGCATGAAGCTAAAGTAGCCGGCAATCAAGACTTGGTCGTTTGGGGAGACGGCACAGCCAGACGCGAGATATTGCATGTTGATGATTTGGCAGAGGCCATGAAACGGTTAATGGCAGCCGAAGCGCAATACGATTTGTATAATATCGGTTGCGGTCATGATCTAGCGATATCGGAACTCGCGGATTTAATAGTTGAAGTGGTTGGTTTTGAAGGTAAAGTTGTATACGATACCAATAAGCCGAATGGTACTATGAAAAAATTACTGGATAGTTCGCGTATTCAAGCAACTGGCTGGTATCCTCAAATAGATGAAAAAACGGGTTTGCAAACGCCTATAAGGATTTTTTAGCGCGTTTGGAAAAGTTGGACGATCCCCGTTTTTAAAGTCAATCAGAAAAACTTACGCTACACCAATAACTAAAATGGGTTAGAAAAAATGAACCAGGATTTTGTTTTGCCTGCAGGATTTACCGGGCGGTTTGCCATTGTTAAATTATGGCCCGGTATTAAGACGGCCGAGGATGAGTGCATTGCCCGTTTAAAAAAAGCCGCCTCAATGCTGGGATTGGAATGTCTGGAAGTGGATGCAAACGGCTACCTGCTTGAAGATCCTGTACAGGAAGTTAGTAAAAAAACTTTTGATTTTATCCTGCACTTACATTACGACACGCCCAAATTATATGACGCTTACTCGCTAGTCGCATTGTGGAATCCGGTTCAGTTTTATCACGAATGGGGTTATGCCAGAACTTCACGCAACTTGCTAACCCACGATGATTTTGTCAGTTGCAGTTCAACCGCTGCGGATGACCATGTTAGCCGATTGACCCGTAATTTAGCCACCCATCTTCCGCCTTGTTTTAATTTATATCACTCACTCGCTGATATCGTGCATTTGCCTTCCTTAGGCGATCAAAAACTGTTTTATGCCGGTATCAATTGGGACGCTTTACGTGGCGGGGTATCAAGACATCAGGAATTGCTGAAGCGGTTGGATGGAACCGGGCGTCTACGTATTTATGGGCCTAAGCTTTTTCAAGGCGTTGAGGTTTGGAAAGGCTATCAAAGTTATGTCCGGGAAATTCCTTTTGACGGCGTATCCATGCTCAATGAAATAAATCAAGCTGGGGTAGCTTTGGTGTTATCTTCACAAGCCCATAAAGATTCAGAACTGATGTCCAACCGGCTCTTTGAAAGCGTTGCTGCCGGTGCTTTAGTAATCTGCGATGAAAACAATTTCGCCAAAAAGTTTTTTGGCGATGCATTGCTTTATATCGATAGCCGCTGTGACGTGGATGAAATCTACCGGGATATTGAAACTCATCTGGATTGGGTAACACAGTACCCTGATCAGGCCTTGGCGATGATCGCCAAAGCCCAAGCTTTATTTAAAGAACGGTTTGCTTTAACCAAGAGCCTGAGCGATTTGTACAACGGATTTGCTGACCGAAAACGCCAGCTCATTAACCGCCAGATTCCAGAGCATGTCAGCAAGCCGAAAATCGGTCTTTATCTTTTGTTGCCCGACTATAGTGAAGATGCCATAAAAAAGCATATCACCAGTGCGTCGGTGCAAGAATACGACAGTTTTTCCTCATTCTTGGTTATCGATAAATCGCAAGCTTATGAGCATAGGCCATCAATTGAAGCCTTGCTGGCAGATAGTTCTAAAGTAATAAGTGTTCTCGAAATTGATTTTTATAGTTTCGGCATCGGTAAAAAAATCAAGGCCAGACAAAAAATGGGGCAATGCATTACGCAAATTCTGGCTCTGACAGGACATGTTGATGCGCTGGTTTTTGTTGCACCGAATGAAAAGATTTTTTCCAACCATCTGTTGGTGCTAGCGGGGAGCCTGATGCGCAATCCGGACGCAATGTGTACCTCTACGGCAATGATCTTAAAGCGCAAAGACCAGCCTATTCATGCCGTACATGAAACGATCGATTTTCGAGAGCTGCAACCCGGTCATGGTTTTGCTATCGGTTATGCGCGGTTTGCTTTTCGCACGGACGGGCTATCGGAAGATTTGAAACTGGCTTTGCCTTACTTGGATAGAAAACCGATGGCGGTTTTAATGGGTAACAATATCCCTATCCAAGAAGCGCCAGCAACTGTGATAGTGGATTTGGAGCACGAGTTTCCATCCGGAAAATGGAACGAAGGTTGTGAAAACACGGTAATAGCGGAATATTCTCGTAGTGCATTTAGTATTTACACAGGTTGCCAAATTATTTTGCCGCCACTGGCTTCTTATGATTTGGCTGCGACAGGTAAAACCATTAAAAGACTAAGCCGGGAATGGTTTGGCATCCAAATCACTTTATTGCGAAAATATGGTTTAATGGAGCGCCTTAAAGAACTGAAAAGAAAATTGACTAGGGACGTTTAAAACTAAGTTGTCCAAAATTTCATAATTAAAGATGAATCCCCATGAGCCGCAACCGGTTTCACTAAAATCCCTGATTGTCAGTTTAGTTCGAAATCGGCAGCTAATTTTGCAGATGACAACACGGGAAGTCATTGGCCGTTACAAAGGTTCAATCATGGGCGTGATGTGGTCATTTTTCAATCCAATGCTTCTGCTGGCAGTTTACACTTTTGTGTTTTCAGTGGTATTTAAAGCACGTTGGGGCTTGGGTCAGCCTGAGAATCAATTCCAATATGCGATGCTGCTATTTGTTGGCATGATTGCCCATGGCTTAATGGCGGAAACACTGAGCCGCGCACCATTGCTAATGATCCAAAACGTCAGCTATATCAAAAAAATCGTTTTTCCATTGGAAATTTTGCCGGTGGTTTCTTTATGCACCGCATTATTTCATGCTTTTATCAGTCTTGTCGTACTCATGTTGGCCATGTTAATTATTAACGGCAGTTGGCAATGGACTTTCATGTTATTGCCGGCGGTTTTATTTCCATTACTCATGCTGATTCTTGGTTTGGGTTGGATATTGGCTTCATTAGGGGTTTTTTTACGTGATATCGCACAGCCAATTAGTTTGATTATTACCTTATTATTGTTTGCCTCGCCGGTGTTTTATCCGCTTACCGCGTTGCCCGATTACATACAGCCTTGGCTAATGTTTAATCCTCTAACCTTGATCATTGAACAGGCAAGGGCTGTCTTGATATTCGGTCTGATGCCCGATTGGAAAAGCCTAGCTATATACAGTGCCGTTGCCGCAACGATGATGTGGTTGGGTTATGTCTGGTTTCAAAAAACTCGGAAGGGCTTCGCCAATGTCCTCTGAGCTGGCAATTTCAGTTGAAGGCCTATCCAAACGTTACGAAATATACGAGCACCCAAGCGATCGTTTGAAGCAGTTTATTTTTCCCCGGCTCAGGCGGCGGCTAAAGCTTTCGCCCAAAGTATATTTTCATGAGTTTTGGGCACTAAAAGATGTCAACATAGAAATCCGCAAAGGCGAGTCCTATGGAATTGTTGGTTTGAATGGGAGTGGTAAGAGCACATTATTGCAAATTATAACCGGTACTTTACATCCCACCGAGGGAAAGGTTTTTACGAGTGGTCGAATTGCTGCATTGCTAGAGCTTGGGGCTGGATTTAATCCCGAGTTTACCGGGCGGGAAAATGTATATATGAATGGTGCTTTACTTGGGTTTAATCGCAATCAAGTTAATGCCAAGCTTAAATCTATTCAAGTTTTTGCAGATATTGGTGATCATTTTGATCAGCCATTACTTACCTATTCTAGTGGTATGCAAATGCGTTTAGGATTTGCAGTTGCTACGGCTTTTGAGCCTGATATTTTGATTATTGATGAAGCATTGGCAGTGGGCGATGCGTATTTTCAACAAAAATGCTTTCATAGAATCGAGAGCTTTAAGGAACAAGGCGGAACGCTGCTTTTTGTTTCCCATGATGCCAACGCTGTTAAGCACTTATGCAGTAAAGCGGTTTTGATTAGCGAAGGAAAGGTGTTAAGTCAGGATATTCCAAAGACTGTTATTGATTTGTATCAAGCATTGGTTGCGCAAAAAACCGATTTAAGTGATCAGCCGGTGGTAATATCACAACATAAACCAAGACAAATCGATCAATCATTTATAGAAGTAGCTAGCAAAGAGGCATGGCGGAAAGCGACCATGGTGACAACTAATAATGATGCAGAGCTTATTGATTTCATATTATTGAATGAGTGGGGTGATGCAGTTAATCAAATCGATAGCGAAACTGATTTGACTATCCAATTCAGAATTAAAATGAATAAAGACTTTGACCGGCCCGCATTTGGTTTGATCATACGCGATAAAATCGGGCGATCTTTGTTTGAAACCAGTACGTATGCCATGAAAATCAAGGAAAAACCGGTTTATCAAGGGCAGGAGGTGCTTGTTAGCTTTACTTTAAATATTAATTTAAAGGCGGGGCAATACTCATTTTCTATCGGTGTAGCAAACAAAGGTTTCGCCCGAAGTGAATTCGAAGAATATAGTCTATTGATGCACGATGTGGAACAAATTCAGGTTACTGAGGCAGAAAACGCAATTTTTTACGGTGGCGTTTTTAATATGAAACCAACCGTGCAAGTTTCAGTTTTGGAAAGTTAATAATGTTTAAGCTTATAAACCGTATTAAAAAATTAGCTAAATTATCAGAGCTGAGTTTCCAACAAAAACCTGCAATCGAGTTAAAGCTAAGTCAAATTGAGACGAACTCAGAGCTTCTAAAACGTATCAGTGCGTCGCTAGATTATCAAACCGTTGAAATATCAAACTTGACATCTCGTATTAATGCTATGGAAGAACAGCTGTTACGGCAGTTCTCTGCCAGTCAGCAGAATATATTAGCCCGGCGTTTCAGACGGGATTATTTACCTAATGATTCCGCAGCAATACATAAAGTACTTTTAGATTTATGGAAAGTGGATAATACCTCAAAAATAGGGTTTCAAGAAATATTAGCGAGCGGTTTTAGAGTATTTTCACAAAATGATGAAGATGGCATGATACTAAGAATTTTTAGCCACATTGGTATATTAAATCAGTGTGTTGTAGAAATTGGGAGTAACTGCAGTAACTCAGAAATTGGTATTCCGGAAAACTTATCCGCCAACCTTATCGTAAATCATGGATGGCATGGCGTTATTATTGATTTAGATCAAAGCGAATGTGAAAAAATGCAATATTTTTTTGCCAGAGATTTTGCAACCAGGCATTTTCATTCCACAATAGAAGGCGTGCATGGTTATTTCTCACCTTTGATTATACAGCAAGCGATTACGCCAGATAACGTTAATACGGTTCTGCAAAATGTTTGCCGCGAATCAGAACCGGATTTAATGATATTTGATATCGATGGCGGCGATTATGACGTGGTTGAAAACATGGCGGCTTATCATCCACGGGTATTGGTAGTTGAATTTGAGAAACGTTTTCGAGATCGCCATAGTGTGGTCCAATTTGATAGAGGCCAGTTTAGTAAATATTGGGCCCAGTCGGGCACTGTCAGTTTACCAGCGTGGGAAAAAATGTTATCTGGAAAAGGCTATAGTCTTTGCGCTATTGGGACATGCGGTTTTAACGCTTTTTTTATTAGATCGGATATTGCTGCCGAGAAATTTTATCCATTATCTTCAAGTAAAGCATTTGATTTCCATCCGATACTTTCGAATGTATCTGAAAATTTCTGGCTTGAGCCTGATGAAACATGGCGGCGTGTCTAAATAGACTGCATATTTAAAATTGATTAATGTTAAAAACCTTAGCATTACTTTCTCAAGTATAGTTAAATATGATATCAAGATAATGGCTTGGAAAACATTTAACATAGATAAACATAGTTTTGAAAATAATTTCAATTCGACTTTTTATGTTAAGTTTTTTACTAAAGCCGAACAAACAGATGCAATATTAAAAGGTAAAGAATTTTTTTCTATTGTGTCTGCTATCGAAATAATATCGCCATGGAATGGTAATGGAAATTAATACCTTTTTCTCATTTAAACACATTAGACATTTGCTTGGTAAGTTTAAAGTGTTAGGAGCAGGCTTTGAGCCTGAAATCAAGGAAAGCTTAAATGAGATTAAAAATAAAATTGATGGTTTAAGCATTATAGATGAGAGGTCCAAAAGACTGGAGTTTCTTACAAGTGTTGTTGAGGAACGTTCAAGAACTTTAGAATCATTACTATATGTTATAGAAGAGCGTTCAAGGATGCTTGAAAATTTGTTGATTGTTCAGGATCAGCGCTCCCAAACTCTTGAGTATTTGATTAATAAAGGTAATTATGCTGCACAATACCAAATCGATCAAGTCCACAAGATTCATATTGATATATTAAAAACATCCACCAGTTATAGGCAGTTAACTTCTTACTCTAATTCTACTGGCCTACTAGAACTTACCACAGAATTTCCCATAGCTACAGAAAGTAATGACCATATTTCTCCTGATTCGACAATAGAAGGCTTATTAAGGCCAGTACCCTTTGTAAAAGACTGTATTCGAATATTAGGACAAGAAATTAAATGCTTGGATTTAGGCACCGGTGCCGCAGGTACGGTTTTTGAATTTGTTATGAATAAAGTTATTGCTGTAGGTATTGATGGATCGGATTATTGTCGAGCAAATGATATTGGTTATTGGCCGGTTTTAACGAATAATTTATTTACTTGCGATATAACCAAACCGTTTAGTTTTTTGTTCAAAAATACCGGTGATGCAGTTCATTTTGACGTGATTACTATTTGGGAGGTGCTTGAGCATATTCATGAGAAAGATTTGTCAGAATTGCTTACTAACGTAAGTAAATTGCTTAGTGTGCAAGGTTATTTTATTGGCTCAATCTCCCTGGTTGAGTATGTTGATCGTGATGGCATTCCATACCATGTAACGCTAAAACCAAAACAATGGTGGAAACAGAAATTCTTGGAAAACAAGTTGATTATGCTTGAAGAGCATCCTTTTAACGAGAGGTTTTTTTGCCGAGGCAATGGCCCGCGATACCAAGATTTTCATAATTACGAAATCAATCCAAATGAGGGGTTTTGGTTTGTGGCGCAAAAATTATAGATACGCTTTAAATATAAATGCCAGACTTAATTTTTTTAGATGATTCTTGAGACTTAATTGATGGATAAATTCAGTTTATCGGTTGTAGTACCCTGTTATAACGAGGAAGAAGGATTGCATGAACTTCATCGACGGGTCAGCAGTGTGTGTCATGATTGTGTCGGCGATAATTACGAACTGGTACTGGTGAATGATGGCTCCAGCGATGCTTCCTGGACTATCATGTGCGATTTGGCGAATCAGGATCAACAGGTTGTCGCAGTTAATCTTTCCCGCAATCATGGCCATCAACTGGCATTATCAGCTGGCTTGCAGGTGTGCCGGGGTGAGCGTGTGTTTGTTTTGGATGCTGATTTGCAAGACCCACCGGAGTTATTGGCAAAGATGATGGCATTGATGGATGAAGGTTGTGATGTGGTATACGGTCAACGCATTAAACGGGAAGGTGAAACCGCCTTTAAAAAATTAACTGCATTTGCTTTTTACCGTTTATTAAATCGTATGGTCGATATCAACATTCCTAGTGATACCGGCGATTTTCGGCTAATGAGTCGAAGGGCGGTGGATATATTAAACAGCATGCCTGAGCATCATCGGTTTATCCGCGGTATGGTGAGCTGGATTGGCCTTAGACAACAGGCACTACCTTATGAGCGAGCCGCGCGTTTTGCCGGAGAGACAAAGTATCCGCTCTCTAAAATGATCCGGTTTGCAGTTGATGCTATTACCGGTTTTTCCGTGCATCCGTTACGGGTAGCTTCTGTCCTTGGAATTTGGTTTGGTGTTGCGGCATTAATGATGCTGGTCTATGTTGTGGCCCAATATTTCCTGGGTAATACGGTTCAAGGCTGGACATCGTTGGCGGTGATTATTTTGGCATTGGGCAGTGTTCAGCTATTTGTAGCGGGAGTGATGGGTGAATATTTAGGACGGCTATATATGGAATCAAAAGGCAGGCCCTTGTTTATTATTCAAGAGATAGTCTGTGCGTCCGAGCCTGAGTTAAAACATTTACCACTGCATCAAAAGGGTTAATGATATGAATGACGAGAAACAATTAGCAGAATCGGCCCCTGTCCAAGCTGAATTTGATCTTCTGGCCGAAAATTATCGTTCCCAGCATGCGGCAAATATCGCGATTACAGGAGAGGATCCGGAATATTTTTCCGAATATAAGCTAGCTGATTTATGTGCTTGGTTGAAGCGGCTGGAATTACCGGTTGCTAATACGCTGGATTTTGGATGTGGTATTGGTAATTCGTTGCCATTTTTCCGCCAATATTTTCCTGATAGCCAAGTGACGTGTGCCGATGTTTCAGCGCGCAGTATTGAAATTGCCCAAAGCCGGTTTCCGGGTTCAGAAAACTATGTGCTTATGGATAAGGCTATTCCCTTAGCGGATGACAGCCAGGACATTGTATTTTCCGCAGGAGTTTTTCATCACATCCCGCATAAAGAACATGGTTACTGGCTGGCTGAGTTACTAAGAGTTACAAAACCAGGGGGGGTTTTAGCCATTTATGATCATAACCCGCTAAATCCTTTAACTGTGTATGCCGTCAACACTTGTCCGCTGGATGCTAATGCCAAGCTAATACGCGGCGGCATCCTTAAACAGCAGGTATTAGCAAGCGGCTGGCAAAATGCACAAATTGACTATAAATTATTTTTTCCTGCATTTTTGTCTGTCTTTAGACCACTTGAACATTATTTAGAATGGCTATGGCTTGGGGCGCAATACCGGCTGCTAGCCAGGAAAATTTAAAGATGATAATGATGGTAGTTTAAACACCAGACAAACATTTTTGGTATTAACATAGCAAAAATGATGTTTTAAAAAACAAGGGAGATGTTGCTGAATATGTTAGGAATATATAAAGAAATAACTAGAGTACAAAATTTGGTAATTCAACTCTTGATTAGTTTGGCAACTTTAATTCCAAACTTTATTCATCAGAATAAATTTATTATATTTTCTCTGATATTTACCTTGGTTTTTTATTGGCCATCGTTTGGACATGGGTCTACTGATGCTGGCTTTTTGTATATGGGAGATAATATTGGATTCTATATTCCCGCATTATTCAAAGCCCATGCCCTTATCTCATCGCTTAATTTTACAGCATTAGATTTTTCATCATTTAATGGTAGTTCGGATTTTTTTCTAGCGGCTAACTTTTTCGCTGTTCACCCTGCGCTGGTTATATATGCTTTATTAGTGCCTTTTAAATTCACTAATATGCATATAGCTGGGCAAGTGTTAGTAATAATGTGCGCAATACATTCCCTTATTGCGTGTTACTTTTCATTAAAACTACTAACGCGTTTCTTTAATTTTGGTTTTGGATCAAGTGCTTTTGTAGCTACTATATTTACTTTTAGTATTTATATGGTATCAGCGCTTGGGGAGCCGGAATATTTATTTTGTATCTGTATTATTCCTTGGGTAGCATATTCAACTCTAGTTTATGCTGAAAATTCAAGCACAAGAAATTTTTTAATCGCATGTCTGCCTATACTTGGTGGGGTTTTGGGTGGGTATATACCATTAGGCCTTACTGCCTTATTGTTATCATTAGTGTTAATAATAACAAAACTGTTTGTGGTTGATAATGCGACACGAAATTTAGAAGGCAAAATTTATTTTTTCTGGAAGGCTTTACTACCTTTTATAGGCTCTGTATTAATACTTAGTCCATATCTGTATGCGGTAAATAAATTCCTGCAAGCTTCACCAAGTGCTAAAAGACCAGATATATTTTTTAGTGCTCACCAGCTTTCAGAGCAGCCAGAAACTATATTGCGGTTATTTTCTCATTACTTATCAGTTCCCGGGCCTTTTTTTGAGTTTTCAGTTTTATGGGGATTTATTCCGGTAGCCATTTGCGTGATATTTCTTTCAAGTAAAAAAGCCATCGAGTCATTAAGTTCAGTTGAGTGGTCAATTTTTAGAATTTCAGGGGGTCTTTACTTTACGTTTGTTTTAGCGATTTTTGGAAACTTTAGTCCAGTTAGTGATTTAGTGTACTATTTTGTTCCGCAGATTGGAAAAATGCATATATATCAGCGCTTTTTGCTACCCATGAATTTATTTTTTGGTGTAATGATTGCGCTTATGCTTAAAAGCTTAATTGAGCAGAAAATTTTTAATGCCACAAGAAATATGCTTGCGATATATAGTTTTGCTTTGATAAGCAGCGCTTATTTAGTCGCTAAACATAATATGCTCGCCAGTGAAATAGGGTTAAATGGCTATGTTATATTTGAATTGCTCCTCGGTGTTTTATTTCTTTTCGCCTTAATAACGCCAAGTAAAACATTTATCTATGGGGTTGCGATAATATTCGTAAATTTACCGGCGCTTAATTTAATGTACGATTACTCAATCGGGTTAAATACAAATTTTGAGCAGAAAAAACGGCTTGTTGTTGCGCTTGATGATGCTGAAAGAGCAAAATTGGTTACTTATCTTAATCGTTTTGGTGATAAAAAAATAATCAAATATATCGATATTACCCCTCGTTGGACTGCGGATGGTATTGAACCATTCCCGAAATCATTTCCATATTTTGTTCTCAAAGAACTGCCTATCTCTTCATACACAGGGTTTAACTTTTACTTATCTTCGCTTAATGAATATATGCAAAGAATGCCAATATTGGGTCAGCAAGTTATCCTGTCTCCAGATTGGGAATTGGCAGCTAATACTGGGGCTGATTTTATCGTTGCATTGGCATCAGATATTGAGCATGCCTCTGCAGACAGTATCTTTGCCAATATAAATAAAGACGAAATATATCGGCTTCCTCATAATGTCGTAATTGCGCCTTTACATTTTCATGATAATAATTCTCGAAAAGGAGAAATATTCGACAATGGCTATTTTAAAGTTTCTCGAAATCATATTAGTGATGACCGTGAACTGATAAATTTGTCTACAGGTAAAAAGGCTTGGCAAAGTAGTACATTAGGTAGCGCGACAGCCAATCTTGCTGTTGATGGTAATGTTGACGGAGATTTTAATCATGGTTCGGTTACTCACACATTAGAAGACAAAAATGCTTGGCTTGAAATCGATCTCGGGACTATTGAACCAATTGATAATGTGCAAGTTTGGAATAGAACCGATTGCTGTGTTGATCGTTTGAAAGATTTTTGGGTGTTTATTTCAGAAACGCCATTTTTACCAGATGATACAGTTTCTAAACTCCATTCACGTCCTAATACTTGGGCCTATCACATAAATACCGCCGCTAGCTCAAAATTTAGAATTAACGCCAACAATACAATGGGGCGATATGTGAGAATTCAATTAGACGGCTCAAATTCTTTTAGAGAAAACTATCTTAGTGTTGCAGAAACTCAGGTTTTTCGTTCGGGTATCTCACAGGAATCAATTTTATCAAATCAAGAATATCAAGCTGCCGATATACGGGTTGCAGATTTCTCATCAAATGGAGCAAATTATCTCCGGCTTGAGCTTGAGTCTTCTGTGTCTGCTAGTGTTGAATATTTACTTTGGAAAAACCCAAGATTAGAATTTTTTCTGAATGGAACCCCCGCTAAATTGGTTGATAGAGAAGGTTTGTTGGCAATTAACATACTTCCTGGTCATAATATTATTGAGGCTAGATACCATAACTCTGCTTTGAGTTTGTTTTGGTTTTTTTATGCCTGCTATGGTTTAGCTTTAATTTGGTCTTTTGCACCTAATAATATTTATCAAAAAACTTCAAGTAAGTTAGCCTTGGTATTAGGTTATATCAAACGCAGAGAACTAAGCTTAATCGAAGAATTAAAACTTAATTTAAGATATGGCGTTGCTGGTGGGCTAAATGGTTTGTTCGGGCTAAGTACAATCTGGTTGTTAACTAAACTCGGTGTGCATCCTATCGCAACTAATTTCATAGGTTTTTTAGTGGGTGTTGCGTTTGCGTTCTTAATGTCTAAAAAGTTTGTTTTTAGGAGTCAAGGTCATTTTAATTCAGAGGCAGTCAAATACATAACTGCTTTTTGTATAAGTTACATAATAAATATTATTGTATTACAAATTTGTACTGCTAAATTGTCGATGGACGCTTTGGTGTCACAAGGGATTGCTATCTCTACTTATGTAATTTTAATGTATTCAGCATCGCGTTTTTACATTTTTAGGAAAAACAAAATATGAAAGAAGTTAGAACCGGCTTAAGACATATACTGGCTTTGCCCTGGATTTACGATACCTTCCAAACATTAGTTGGTGCATATTCATGGCGAGATACAGCAATAAAAACTTTTGTTTCATCAGAAATACCTGAACACGGAAAATTAATTGATATTGGTTGCGGAACGGCGGAGGCAGTTAAATTTCTACCTGAGAGTGTTGAATATATTGGGTTTGATAGAAATCCAGCTTATATTGAAAAAGCCAAAGAGCGTTATGGGCATTTAAATGCAACTTTCTTTTGCGAAGAATTATCGCTTGATTTCACTATGGATCCGGCATCGGCAGATGTAGTTTTAGCGCTTGGTTTAATACATCATTTGGATGATAATGAGGTTTTGGATTTACTTTCTTTAGCAAAGAAACTGCTCAAGCCCGGTGGCTTTTTATTAACATTGGATCCTTTATATGAGCATCAGCAATCCTATCTAGCCCGATATATAATATCTAAAGATAGAGGGACTGCGGTTAGAACAGAGCTTGCTTATAAGCAACTTGTCATGAAGGTTTGTTCTAAAGTTGACATATTTGTCGACAGAAGTCCTTTGCGCATACCCTATACTGGGATAGTTATGAAATGTTATTTTTCGTAGAGCTTTATATAGAAAGTCCAAATATATATAAAAGTTCTGCATTGTTTTTTATTCTCAGCCTGCTTACTGTTAACAATATTAGTGTTGGTTTACAAAGTGAATTATTAGTCTATATATATGCTCGGTATACTAAGATTTATACTTGCTGTGATGGTGGCACTTTCTCATGTTGGCGGAAATTTTGGTGAGCTTTGGAACGGTGTAATTGCAGTCATAGTTTTTTATATGATTTCCGGATATGCAATGACTGGACTTATATCAAAGCGCTTCCCAACCACAAATGCTGCTTTTCCTTTTTACTTTGAGCGAATTGTAAGATTAGCGCCTCAATATTATTTTTGGTTGATGTTGGCCCTTATATTCTCTCTGGTATTAAAGTGGTATCCATATAAAGTAGATGTTTTTTGTTGTCTATCGTATGAAGCGTTTGCATATTTCACTGTCATCCCACTTGGATTACAAAGTTATTTTGGAAGTGTGGATGCACTTATTTTGCCTCAAGCAACTACGCTAGCTATTGAAATTACGTTATATATTTTTTCGCCTTGGATTTTAAAAAGTTTAAAGCTATCTTGGTTAGCAGCAATTATTTCATTAATTATTTTTCTCGCTACCGCAATAGGAAAATTGCCGCCAAATACTTACACTTACTTTTCCTCACCGGGCCCCGTTGTTTTTTATATTTTGGGTAGTCTTCTTTATCGAAAAGAATGGGTTTCACTTTCGGTTTTGGTATTCACTTTGATATCTATATTAATATTTAGTTTACCGCAGCGTTTAAATACGGAGTTTTTACTTGGAGTATGCATCGGCTTGCCGTTAATAGCATTTCTAATTCGTTTTAAACCTAATAAAATAGACTCAGCGTTTGGTGATGCTTCCAATGGTTGTTTTTTAGGGCATGGTATCGTTTTTTTCACTCTCACACATTTTTTTGGCGAGATTGACAACGCTATATATCGTGTTATTGCTACTTTATTAGCTTGTTTGGCTGGTTGGTTATCATTTTACGTAATAGAAAAACCCACATTGCCATTTAGACGGCTAATAAAATCATCAGGCGGTTCTAATTAAATTAGGCTACTACTTTTGTAGAGCTGAACTCAAAAAATAACTCATAATCAGGTCGAAATTATGGAAAAAATCATGGTAACCGGCGGCAAAGGCCTGCTGGGTTATGGTATGCAGAGAGTAACCGAACTGGAGCCGCGTGAAGGGTATCAGTTTGTTTTTGTCGATATTGATGATGCCGATCTTTGTGATAAAGAGCAAACCCGAGCGCTGTTCGACAAGGTCAGGCCCTCCGGGGTTATTCATTTGGCTGCCGATGTGGGTGGGCTTTATAAAAATTTAGCCCATGGCGTGGAGATGTTCGAAAACAATTTACTAATGAACATGCATGTCATGCAATGTTGTAAGGATTTCGACGTTAAAAAGCTGGCTTCTTGCCTGTCCACGTGTACATTTCCTGAGCCGACACTGTCCGCTCATATTCAACTGCCTATTGATGAAACTATGCTCCATATGGGGCCGCCACATCCTTCCAACGAAGGTTATGCTTATGCCAAGCGTATGGTGGATGTTCAATCGCGTTATTACCGCAAGCAATTCGGTTGCAATTTTATTTCTCTGGCGCCGACCAATATTTTCGGGCCCAATGATAATTATTCGCCCGAACATAGCCATGTGATCCCTGCGATGATTCGCAAATGTCAGACGGCTATGGCAGAAGATAAGGATTTTGTGGTTTGGGGTACCGGTAAGCCGTTGCGGCAATTTATTTTTTCGTTTGATCTGGCACGTTTATTTATCTGGGCATATTTTAATTACGACGAGGCCGAGCCTTTGATTCTTGCGCCGGATTCCAGCCAAGAGGTCAGTATCGGTACAATTGCACAATATGTTGCAGATGCATTCGGGTACGAAAAGCCGTTGGTATTCGATACCAGTTATTCCGATGGTCAGTTCAAACGCACGGTAACCAACAAAAAACTCCTGAGTTTGAATCCGTCTTTCCAATTTAC
>PERF01000010.1 GCA_002928495.1 Methylobacter sp.
GCGCCAATAAACGGAAATCAACTAGGCCGAGTTTAATACCATGATCAAACAAAAAAGCCGTTCCCACGATGCACCGGCTTTTAGGCTATAATTGGCAGCTATTTTAGTTTGCCGAATTTAGCTTACGTGCCTAATACCAACTACGATTTATCCACTTTTCAAGGACTTATTCTGGCCCTACAGGATTATTGGTCGCAGCAAGGCTGTATTTTGCTGCAGCCTTTGGATCAGGAAGTAGGTGCCGGTACTTTTCATCCCGCCACGTTTTTGCGCTCTATCGGGCCGGAACCTTGGAACGCTGCTTATGTGCAGCCTTCCCGCCGTCCTACCGACGGCCGTTTCGGCGAAAACCCCAACCGCTTGCAGCATTATTATCAGTTTCAGGTGGCTTTGAAACCCTCGCCCGATAATATCCAGGAGCTATACCTGGGATCTTTGCGCTTTCTGGGCTTTGACCTCTTGGAACACGATGTGCGCTTCGTCGAGGATAACTGGGAATCGCCCACCTTGGGCGCCTGGGGCCTGGGCTGGGAAATCTGGCTGAACGGCATGGAAGTCACCCAGTTTACTTATTTCCAGCAAGTCGGCGGTTTGGAATGCCGGCCGGTGACCGGTGAAATCACTTACGGCATGGAACGGCTGGCGATGTATCTGCAAGGCGTGCAAAGCGTGTACGATCTGGTCTGGACCAAAACCCCGCACGGCATCGTCACTTACGGCGATGTCTTCCATCAAAACGAAGTGGAGATGTCGGCGTTTAATTTCGAACATGCCAACGTGGACTTCCTATTCCAGTGTTTCAACACCTACGAACAGGAATGCCGCAAGCTGATCGAACTGGACTTACCGCTGCCCGCCTATGAAATGGTGTTGAAAGCCTCGCACGCCTTCAATCTGCTGGACGCCCGCCACGCCATTTCGGTCACCGAACGCCAGCGCTATATTTTGCGCGTGCGCAACCTGTCCAAGGCGGTAGCCGAAGCCTATTACCAGCGCCGGGAGTCGCTAGGCTTTCCCATGCTGGCCGAATCCGGAGTTTAATCATGGCCGATTGCAAACCGTTATTGTTCGAACTGGGCACCGAAGAACTGCCGCCCAAAAATCTGTTGCGTCTCAGCCGGGCTTTACTGGCCAATATCGAACAAGGCCTGACTGCCGAAGGCGTTGACTACGCCGGTTGTAAAAGCTATGCCACGCCACGCCGTCTGGCGGTATTGATCGATAATCTGGCGATCAGCCAGCCCGATAAAACCGTAGAAAAACGCGGCCCTGCCGTGCAGGCGGCATTCGCTGCCGACGGCACGCCCAGCAAAGCCGCACAGGCTTTTGCCCAAAGCTGCGGCGTGGGCGTAGACCAACTCGGCCGGCTAAAAACCGACAAAGGCGAATGGCTGGCATTCAACCAGCACCTACCCGGCCAAGCCACGGCAGAGCTTATCCCCGGCATTATCCGCCAGAGCATTGCCGCCTTACCGATTGCCAAACGCATGCGCTGGGGCAGTTTCAGCACCGAATTCGTGCGTCCGGTACATTGGGCGGTGTTACTGTTCGGCAGCGACGTTATCACCACCGACGTGTTAGGCTTGACCACCGGCAACACCACACGTGGCCACCGTTTTCACGCGCCCGGCGAGTTGCAGATTAACGAGCCGGGCGAGTATGTGGATATTTTATTGCAGCACGGCAAAGTCATTGCCGATTTTAGCGCACGTGAGCAAAGCATACGCGCCGCCGCCATTCAAGCCGCCGATACCGTCAACGGCATTGCCCATATCGAGGATGATCTGCTGGAAGAGATTGCCGCGCTTAACGAATGGCCGGTCCCGGTTACCGGCAACTTCGATCCGCGCTTTCTGGCTTTGCCTGCGGAAGTGCTGATCACCACCATGCAAACCAACCAAAAATACTTCCCGGTGAAAAATGCCGAAGGCGGGTTGCTGCCGCATTTCATCACCTTCAGCAATATTGCCAGCAAGCACCGCAATCGATTCAACACGGTAACGAACGGGTGGTTACACCGCGCCTGTCAGACGCCGAGTTCTTCTGGAAACAAGACCGCAAACTGCCGTTGGCGGCGCGCGTGGACGCTTTGGCTAATATTGTGTTCCAGGAAAAATTGGGCACTTTGGCCGATAAAACCGAACGCTTAACCCATCTTGCCGCGCATCTGGCCGAATTATCGGGCAGTGATGCAGCACTAGCCAAACGCGCCGCGCTCTTGTCCAAAGCCGACTTGCTGACTGAAATGGTCGGCGAATTCGGCAACCTGCAAGGCTTAATGGGCCGTTATTACGCGCTGGCCGATAACGAACCGGCCGAAGTGGCCTGGGCACTGGAAGAGCAGTACTACCCCAAACAATCCGGCAGCCCCACGCCGGCCAGCCGCAACGGGCAAATTCTGGCGTTGGCGGAAAAAATCGATACCCTGGCCGGCATTTTCAGCGCCGGTCTGATCCCAACCGGCGATAAAGACCCTTACGCCTTGCGCCGGGCGGCCTTGGGTTCACTAAGAATTCTGATCGAAAACCGGCTCAGCCTGAACATCAAAGCGCTGATCGGCTATGCGCTCAGCTTGTACAGCCATAGTTTTGACCGGGATGCGACAGCGGTATTGGTAACCGACTTTATATTCGAGCGCCTCAGGGGCTATTGCCTGGACAACGGCTACAGCAGCGATGAATTCGATGCGGTAATGGCGGTGGAACCCGCCGATCCATTGGATTTTATGCAGCGCCTGGAAGCGGTCAAACGCTTCCGGCAACTGCCCGAGGCGGAAAGTCTGGCCGCCGCCAATAAGCGCATCCGCAATATTCTGAAAAAACCCGATATTGCCATCGTCAAACAAATCGATGTCCTGGTGGAAGCCCAGGAAAACGCCTTGCTCAACGCCGCCATCGCGTCCGCGCAAGACATCCAACCCATGCTTGCCGAGCATGACTACCAAGCGGTTTTAAGCCGGCTGGCACAATTGCGCGATGCGATTGACGCCTTCTTCGACCATGTCATGGTCATGACCGATGATCCCGGTCTGAGGGCCAGCCGCCTGTCGCTGTTAGCGTTTTTGTCGGAACAATTTTTAACCTGTGCCGATATTTCCAGACTCCAAGCATAGATGCCCGGCCCGCTTTATATTTTGCTTGACCGTGACGGCGTGATTAACCGGGAATCGGTGGATTTCATCAAATCGCCCGACGAATGGCTGCCGCTGTCCGGCAGCCTGGAAGCCATCGCCTTGTTTAACCGGCAGGGTTACAAAGTGGTGGTTATCACCAACCAATCCGGCATCAGCCGCGGCAAATTCGACGCCGCCATGCTCGAACGCATACACGACAAAATGTGTACCATGGCAGCCCGGCGGGCGGCGCAATCGAGCGGATTTATTATTGCCCGCATGGCCCGGAAGATGACTGCGCCTGCCGTAAACCCAAACCCGGCTTGCTGGAAGCCTTTGCGGCGGATTATCAGGCTGTTTTAGACGAAATATTTTTCATTGGCGACAGCTTTCGCGACCTTGAAGCCGGCTGGGCAGCCGGCGCCAGACCGGCACTGGTAAAAACCGGCAACGGCCTGGAAACCCTGAACCAACACCCGGATCTGACCATTCCCGTTTTTGAGAATCTTTATGACGCCGCAACCCAAATCCTATCAAGGCAATAAAATCCGCGTTTACATAGGCTCCACCGTACTGTTTGCCTGCATTCTCTCCAGCGCAACCGTGATTGGCGTCATCGTTTTGTTAATGATCCCATTCTCATTCGACTTGCGTTACCGGGTCACGGCGCTTTGGTGCCGTTTTGCCATTTGGCTGGCTAAAGTGTGTTGCGGGGTTGAATATACCGTCGAAGGTGCTGAGAATCTCAATCTACCCGAACCCGGCATCATCTTGAGCAAACACCAGTCGGCCTGGGAAACTTTGGCTTATCGGCAAATTTTCCCCAAACAAACCGTGTTGCTTAAAGAATCGCTACTCCGACTGCCGATTTGGGGCTGGGCGCTGGCAACGTTAAAACCGATTGCCATCAACCGGAAAAACCAAAAAGCCGCCTTACGCAAGCTGCTTAGAGACGGCACCGCCGCGCTCAACGACGGTCTGTGGGTGATCGTTTTCCCCGAAGGCACCCGCACCGCTCCCGGCGAAACCAAAAAATTTAACGCCGGCGGCGCCATGCTGGCCCATAAAACCGGCCGCCCGGTGATTCCGGTTGCCCATAATTCGGGTGAATGCTGGTCGCGTTACAGCTTTTTGAAATATCCCGGCACAATCCAAGTTAAAATAGGTCCCAAAATAGAAAGCCAAGGCCGCACGGCCGCTGAAATTAACGCCGAGGCCGAAGCCTGGATACTCGGCGCCATGCAAACCATAAAAAACAGCCCCTCCGAACACAACGGATTGGGCAATGAACCAGACTAAACGGAATACCATGAAAAAACTAATCGCCCTGATAGCCGCCGGTTTACTGTTAACCGCTTGCACCGATAAAAACAACTACGAACAAGCCGTATTGGAAGAAGTCAAAAAAGAAAAAGACTTGCAAGACTATAAAATCACACCGGAACATATGACCAGTTGCGTGGTGGATTTGTCTTCCAAAAACATGCCGGGCATTATACCGGTCGATCCCAGCCGCATGCAGGCCTACCGTAGCTACACCAAAATGCTTAAACTCAGTGAAAGCAACGATCCTCAAAAATATCTGGCCGAACTGCGCACCGAATTCGGTTCGCCCAAAGCGCTGGCCGATGCCCACAGCAATTACACGCAAAGTTACATGGATTGCATTGCCGCTATCATTGCCGAATCGGATGATAGCGCTAAAACTGAAAAACCGGCCGCCCCTGCGGCTCCTCCGCAACAACCTTGAGCAAGCCGGAGGCAAAGCGGTAAAAACGCTAAAATCGTCTAACTGTCGAGTTTATTGCCGGCATCTGTAACAAAAATCGGATAATCTGGACAAGCCGGACTTATTTAGGCAAAATTATCCGATTAACTTGGTTATTTTCCTGCAACTTACATTAATGGCGACGATTACCGTTTTAAACGGCCCGAATTTGAACCTGCTTGGTCAGCGCGAACCCAGCCTATACGGAAACCAAACGCTGGCCGATATTCAACTGAATCTGGAAAAAAAAGCCGTTGATCTCAAGCATGAGCTGCAGTTTTATCAGTTTAATGCCGAACACGAAATCATCAACTGCATTCATAACGCTTTCCAGCGCTCAGTAGACTTTATCATTATCAACCCCGCTGCTTTTACCCACACCAGTGTGGCAATTCGGGACGCGTTGCTGGCTACCCGAATTCCTTTTATTGAAGTGCATTTGTCTAATGTTTATGCACGTGAACCTTTTAGAAAACACTCTTATCTCTCCGATATTGCCCAAGGCATTATCTGCGGACTGGGTGCGATGGGATACGAGCTGGCGCTTGAAGCCGCTCACAATTTATTAGTTATGAGATCTGGCAATGGACATTAGAAAAATCAAAAAACTTATCGAATTGATTGAGGAATCGGATATCGCCGAAATTGAAATCAAAGAAGGCGAGGAATGCGTTAGAATCAGCCGTTACTCCACCCATGCCGCGCCGGTAGCCTACGCAGCGCCAGCCATGGCAGCGCCTGTTCCGGCCACGGAGCCGTCTGTCGCCTCCGCCGGCAGCGAAGAAAAAATCAGCGGCCATGTGGTTAAATCACCTATGGTCGGCACTTTCTACCGCTCAGCCTCCCCGGGTTCCAAACCTTTCGTGGAAACCGGCCATTCGGTAAAAGTTGGGGACACTTTGTGTATCATTGAAGCGATGAAGATTCTTAACCAAATCGAAGCCGATAAAAGCGGCAAAATCACCAAAATCCTGGTGGAAAACTCAGAGCCCGTTGAATACGGTCAACCTTTGTTTGTAATTGAATAACCAGAGCTTAGCCACTGATGTTTGATAAAATTGTAATCGCCAACCGCGGCGAAATTGCCTTACGCATTTTAAGAGCCTGCCGGGAATTGGGGGTGAAAGTGGTTGCCGTGCACTCCGAAGCCGACCGCGACCTTAAGCATGTGCGTCTGGCCGACGAGTCGGTTTGCATAGGGCCCGCGCCTTCCATCGAAAGCTATCTGAATATTCCGGCCATCATCAGCGCCGCCGAAGTCACCGATGCCGAAGCCATCCATCCCGGTTACGGCTTTTTATCGGAGAATGCCGACTTCTCGGAGAAAGTCCGGCAAAGCGGCTTTGTTTTCATCGGGCCCAAGCCGGAAACCATACGCCTGATGGGCGATAAAATTTCCGCTAAAAAAGCCATGATTGCTGCGGGTATTCCCTGCGTGCCGGGCAATGGCGAACCGCTAGGGGACGACCATGAACCCAATCTGAAACTGGCGCGGGAAATCGGCTATCCGGTCATCATCAAAGCCGCCGGCGGTGGCGGTGGGCGCGGCATGCGCACTGTACACACGGAAGCCGCCCTGATCAACGCCATCACCATGACCAAAGCCGAAGCCCTGGCCGCTTTCGGCAATCCAACCGTGTACATGGAAAAATTTCTGGAAGACCCTCGCCACATCGAATTTCAAGTAATCGCCGACTCCCACGGCAACGCCATCCACCTGGGCGAGCGCGATTGCTCCATGCAGCGCCGCCACCAAAAAGTGGTGGAAGAAGCGCCGGCGCCGGGCATCACCGAGGAACAACGCAAAACCATGGGCGAACGTTGCGCCAAAGCCTGTCTCGATATCGGCTATTTGGGTGCCGGCACCTTTGAATTCCTGTACGAAAAAGGCCAGTTCTACTTTATCGAAATGAACACACGGGTTCAGGTTGAGCACCCGGTCACCGAAATGGTCACCGGCTTCGACATTGTCAAGGAACAGCTGCGCATAGCCGCCGGCGAGCATCTATCGATGACGCAGGAGCAAGTCAAGATCCAAGGTCATGCCATCGAATGCCGTATCAATGCCGAAGATCCCAAAACCTTTATGCCTTGCCCCGGTGTGATCCAGCAATTCCACATGCCCGGCGGCCCCGGTATACGCTGTGAAACCCACATTTATAACGGCTACAAGGTACCGCCTTATTACGATTCCATGATCGGCAAGCTTATCGCCCACGGCGAAGACCGTAAAAGCGCGATAGCCCGCATGAATACCGCCTTAAGCGAGATCATCGTCGAAGGCATTAAAACCAACATTCCGTTACAGCATGAAATAATGACCGACAGCGCATTTGCCGCCGGCGGCCAGAATATTCATTACCTGGAAAAAAAGCTGGGGCTTTATTAAGCAACACCCGACAGGCTTATAGCCTACCGGTCTTCAGTAGCAGGATTATATGGCTTGGCATCAAGTTTCCGTTATTACCAATGAACTCACCGCGCCGGAACTGGCCGATGTTTTCAGCGATTTGGGCGCAGTCTCGGTCACCTTCATGGACGCCGAAGATGAACCGGTGTATGAACCCGGCATCGGTGAAACCAAAATCTGGAGCCGCACCCAGGTTGTTGCCTTGTACGAATTGGAAGCCGAACCTGAGCTAATCAAAACCTTGGTTATTCAGCGGTTTGACCCCATTTTGCTTAGCAGTTGGCACTATGAACCGGTTGCCGACCAAGCCTGGGAACGGGCCTGGATGGAGCATTTTAAACCCATGAAATTTGCCGACCGGCTCTGGGTTTGCCCTACCGGACAGGAACAGCACGAAGCCGGTAGCGTGTGCCTGATTTTAGACCCCGGCCTTGCCTTCGGCACCGGCACGCACCCGACCACGGCTTTATGCCTGGAATGGTTGGCCAGCCACGACTTAACCGGAAAAACCGTCATCGATTACGGCTGCGGTTCGGGCATTTTGGCCATCGCCGCCCTGCTACTGGGCGCAAAGCAGGCTTATGCCGTCGACATAGACCCGCAAGCGCTGACCGCAACCCGGGACAATGCCGAAAAAAACCAAGTTCAAGACCGTATCGAATGCTTTCTACCTAATAACTTTAATCCGCGCCAAGCCGATGTGGTGCTTGCCAATATTTTGGCCAAACCGTTGATCGAAATGGCAAGCAGCATTTGCAGTTTAGTCGGCAACACCGGGCAACTGGTCTTATCCGGCATCCTCTTAGAACAAGCGCAAAGCGTGCTGGATGCTTACCAAGCCGAAATGGCCTTTGGTCCTATCACCCAAAACCAAGACTGGGTGCGGCTGGACGGAATAAAGCCTTAGCTTATGTTTACGCAATGCCCGGAGTGTTTGAAAACCCAACACATCAGTGCCGCGCAGCTGCGAAATGACCACGGCATGGTCACCTGCAAAGTATGCCGGGCGTTTTTCGACGCGCTGCCTAGTTTGACCGAAACCGCCGGCGAAGAGCTTAGCCCAACAACGGCTACCCAGGATTTGCCCTGGGAACAAGCGCCGACCAAGCACAAAGCATTATGGCTTGGCGGTTTTTTTCTGGGGCTTGTGCTGCTTACCGTCCAGATCATTTACTTCGAGGGCGGCAACTTAAGCCGACAAAAAAACATACGGCTCTTCCTGGAGAAGGTTTGCCTGCCATTAGGTTGTTCACTGCCTTTTTACAATAACCTGGAAGATTTCGACGTGTTGAAAGGCTCATTTTCGCAAACGCAGGACGGCAATTATGGGTTTAACGCCGTGATCCGGAATCAAGCCGCCTTCAGCCAGACCTATCCTCGCCTCAAATTAACCTTATTGGATTACAACGGCGTGGTCTTCGCGCAACGGATTTTCAAACCCGAAGACTATCTCAACCAAACTCCCAAGCCTACGGCGCTAGCAGCTGGCGCTGCCACCGAAATCAGCCTTGCGATTGCCGCTCCCGCCACCAAAGTCGGTGGATACACCTTTGAACTAGTCGATTAAACGTGGCCTTACCCGATCTGTACCTGAAAAAAAATGAAGACAAACGGCTGCGCAAAGGCCATCTCTGGGTATTCAGCAACGAAATCGATACCGGGCGCTCGGCATTGGAGCATTTTAACGCCGGTGATCTAGTCCACATCAAAAGCGAAGACGGCAAAATTCTGGGTACGGCTTATGTTAATCCGCACACTTTAATCTGCGCACGCATATTATCCCGAAAGCCCAATCTCAAATTCGCCGGCAATTTCTTTAAGGAAAGGCTCACTACGGCGCTGGCGTTACGCCAACAATGCTTCGATAAACCGTTCTACCGTTGGGTTTTCGGCGAAAGCGACGGCTTACCGGGTTTGGTGGTGGACCGCTACGGTTCGGTGTTATCGGTGCAAATCACCACGGCCGGCATGGAGCTGCGCAAGGCATGTTTGCTGGATACCTTGATTGAACTAGCCGCGCCTAGTGCCATCATCCTAAAAAACGATACCGGCCAGCGGCAACTGGAAAACTTAAGCCTGGAACCCGAAACCGCCTATGGCACGCTTACCGAACCAGTTATTATCGAAGAAAACGGTGCGCGCTTCGCCGTCAACATTTTGGAAGGCCAAAAAACCGGCTGGTTTTACGACCACCGCCTAAGCCGTGCCCAGTTGGCCGGTTACGCCAAGCAAAAGCGGGTTTTGGACTTGTTCTGTTATACCGGCGCCTGGAGCATCCCGGCGGCGCTGGCCGGCGCCAGCCAAATAACCGGGGTTGACGCGTCCGAGCCGGCACTGGCACTGGCTGCGGAAAATGCCCGGCTGAATAAGGTCGACAACCGCATGATCTGGCAACGCGCCGATGTCTTCGAGTTTCTCAAGCAAGCCCGCCAGGACAATGAACTCTACGACATCATCGTGCTGGATCCGCCCGCGCTGATAAAACGCAAAAAAGATTTTAAACAAGGTTACGAGGCCTACCGGCATCTTAACCAAATGGCCCTGCAAGTATTGAATAAAAACGGCATTTTGGTATCAGCGTCTTGCTCACACCACTTGAGCCGGGACAACTTATACGAAATTCTGCGCGCATCCGGCCGCCATATCGACCGCCATCTGACTTTTTTTAGCCAGGGCGGGCAAGGCCCCGACCACCCGATTGATCCGGCAATTCCCGAAACCGAATACCTGAAAACATTTTTTTGTTCAATGACTTCAAGTCTTTAAAATAACAACGGCCAGCGCCTTGTCCTTACTACGATAACTAAAACCAAGAGGGAAACCGTAATGAAAGCCTGCGAAAACTGCCAACGTGTCGAAATCGGCAAAAACCATAACCACATGTCCATCCCGGCCAGAGCGCTAGGCATGGTATTTGTGTATTTGCCACTACTTACCTTACCGTTTGTAATTTTGAGCGCTTACTTGACGTATTACCATTTACGTCTGGTTGGCGGCCGCAATATCAAAACCTGGAGCGACTTTTTGCCCGACCGGAAAAGTTACCGCTATACCTACCAAACCCAGATCACCATGAAGCCAACTTTTACGGGCAGCGCCTCGCAGTTCAAGCTGTTCTGGATTCTGAACTGCACCTGGTATTGCCCCTACAGCGTAGCCTTGTTCGAATGGCATACCTATCTGGTGAAAATTGTGGAAAACTGGTGGTGCCCGTTCGGCCACGACAGAAAAGAAGGTTACGGCGAAGGCAAAATCGATAAATCGTTCTGGCATTTGAATCCGGTGGATACTGAAAAAATGACTCCGGAAGACCGCTTTAATCCAATTTGGAACGAAGAAGTGGAAAAACCCGGCGAATAAGGGCAAACAGACCACTGCATTTTTGCCTTATACCATGCAAATCGGGCCTTATATCCTGGAAAACCAACTGATACTCGCGCCCATGGCCGGTATTAGCGACCGTCCGTTTAGAACCCTGTGCAAGCGCTTCGGCGCTGCCTTGGCGGTTTCCGAGATGGTGGCGTCCAACCCGGTTTTGCAAAACCATAAACGGACTTTGTTAAAAGCCGACCACACCGGGGAAAACGGCATCCGCTCGGTGCAGATTTTGGGCACCGATCCTTTGCAAATGGCGCAGGCGGCAAGCCTTAATGTCAAACGCGGCGCGCAGATTATCGATATCAACATGGGTTGCCCGGCTAAAAAAGTGTGTTCGGTAGCCGCCGGTTCGGCTTTATTAAAAGACGAGCCCCTGGTCGAAAAAATCCTCCATGCCGTGGTCAACGCCGTTGATGTGCCGGTGACCTTAAAAATCCGCACCGGCTGGGATATGCATAACCGCAACGCGGTTAATATTGCCAAACTGGCTGAGCAATCCGGGATCGCCGCACTGACCGTTCATGGCCGCACCCGCGCCTGTAAATTCGACGGCCAGGCCGAGTACGACACCGTAAAAGCTGTTAAATCGACGGTCAAAATCCCGGTTATCGCCAACGGCGATATCGACTCACCAGAAAAAGCCCGCGCGGTCTTGCAATACACGCAAGCTGACGCCGTTATGATCGGCCGTGCCGCCCAAGGCCGTCCGTGGCTGTTTGACCAGATCGGGCAATTTCTTAATGGCCATGGCTCAGCCATGATGCCTGATTTAATCAACATACAGGAAATTGTGCTGGAGCATTTGGAATTACTCTATAGCTTCTATGGTTCCACCACTGGTGTTAGAATGGCGCGCAAGCATCTTGGCTGGTATTTAGCCAACTTAGGCGACATCCCCGCAACCATCAAACAACCGCTTTATTCATCCGAACATCCCGGCCAGCAACAATTTCAAGTGAGTGCCGCTTTCAATTTTTTGATTAACGAACGTGTAGCTATTTATGGACCCAGTAAAATCTAATCCCGAGTTTTTTGAAATACGAAGCCGACGGACCAGCGATATACCATTGTCTACCCATGTCAAAATTGCCGTAGAGCATTATTTTTCTCAGTTAAAGGATCACGAAATCACCAATTTGTACGATTTGGTGATCAACGAAGTGGAAAAGCCTTTGCTGGAAGCAACCCTGGAGCACTCCGGATACAACCAGAGCAAAGCCGCCAAAACCCTGGGATTAAGCCGTAGCACGTTACGGAAAAAGCTGGATCAGTACGGTATCGGCTGACCGGCGCCGCCAATATTTCATTCATTGTCTAAGTATTATTGATGCAAAACAAAATCTCCCGCGCGTTGGTCAGCGTTTCCGATAAGACCGGAATTGTCGAGTTCTGCCGTGCTTTAAGCGATCACGGCATTGCGCTGTTATCCACCGGCGGCACGGCCAAAACCTTGCTAGACGCCGGAATTGAAGTGATTGAAGTGTCCGATTACACCGGCTTTCCGGAAATGATGGCGGGCCGGGTAAAAACCCTGCATCCCAAAATCCACGGCGGAATATTGGGACGCCGTGGTCTTGACGATGCGGTCATGGCTGAGCACAACATTAATCCTATCGATTTGGTGGTAGTCAATTTATACCCTTTCGAACAAACCGTCAGCAAACCGGACTGCAGTCTTGCCGAAGCCATTGAGAATATCGATATCGGCGGGCCGGCCATGCTGCGTTCGGCGGCTAAAAACCATGACGCAGTTGCCGTTGTGGTCGACCCCAGCGATTACGCCGCAATCCTTGGCGAACTCAACGGCAACGGCGGGACACTAAGCCCGGAAACCCGGTTCAGGCTAGCGGCAAAATGCTTCAGTCACACGGCACGCTACGATACCGCCATCGCCAATTACCTGGAACAACGCAGCGGCACGCCTTTTCCGACCACGTTGAATTTGCAGTTTTACCACCGGCAAACCCTGCGTTACGGCGAAAATCCACACCAGCAAGCCGCCTTTTACAGTGCCAAAGCGCCCGAATCCGGCACGCTGGCCGCCGCCACGCAACTGCAAGGTAAAGCGCTGTCTTATAACAATATCGCCGATGCCGATGCCGCCTTGGAATGCGTTAAGGCCTTTACCGGCGAGGTCTGCTGTGTGATTGTCAAGCACGCCAATCCATGCGGGGTGGCTGTGGCTAAAACCCTGCACGAAGCTTACGACCTGGCCTACCAAACCGATCCAACCTCGGCTTTCGGCGGCATTATTGCCTGCAGCGCCGAATTGGACGGCAGCACGGCGCAAGCAATCATCGACCGCCAATTCGTTGAAGTCATCATTGCGCCTTCGATCAGCGCCGAAGCACGGCGAATTCTCGAGGACAAACCCAATATCAGGCTACTGGCCTGCGGCCCATGGCAGACCGGCGAATTTCAAAGCACCCTGGATTTTAAACGCATAGGCGGCGGCTTGCTGGTTCAGGATCAAGACCTTGCCATGCTCGATCCTGGCGCCTTGAAAATTGTCACGCGGCGTGCACCTACCGCGCAAGAACACGCCGATCTGCTGTTTGTCTGGAAAGTCGCCAAATTCGTCAAATCCAACGCCATCGTTTACGGCCAGCAAGGCCGCACCATCGGCATCGGCGCAGGCCAGATGAGCCGGGTTTATTCGGCCAAGCTGGCCGGGATTAAAGCCCACGACGAGAATCTTGAGGTAAAAGGCTCGGTTATGGCCTCGGATGCGTTTTTTCCATTCCGCGATAGCATCGATGCCGCAGCCGCAGCCGGCATTACCGCCATTATCCAGCCCGGCGGTTCCATGCGCGATGAAGAAACCATAACCGCCGCCGATGAATACAATATTGCCATGGTATTTACCGGCATGCGTCATTTCCGGCACTAACCATTGGTAAACTCATGACTTTGGACATTTTAATTGTAGGCAGCGGCGGCCGCGAACACGCGCTGGCCTGGAAAGCCCGGCAATCGCCTAAAGCCGGGCGGGTCTTTGTCGCCCCCGGCAATGCCGGCACGGAACTTGAACCCGGCATCGATAATCTTGCTATCGCCGCCGATGACATCGAGGCATTGCTGGATTTTGCCCGCCAGCAAGCCATTGGCTTAACCATTGTCGGGCCGGAAGTACCCTTGGTGTTGGGCATTACCGATCGCTTCCAACAAGCCGGTCTCAATTGTTTTGGGCCGGTTGCGAAAGCGGCGCAACTGGAAGGCTCCAAATCGTTTTGCAAAGACTTCATGGTCCGCCACGGCATTCCTACGGCGCATTACCAAAGTTTTACCGATTCCGATGCAGCCATCGCCTATATCAAACAACACGGTGCGCCAATCGTCGTTAAAGCCGATGGTCTGGCTGCGGGCAAAGGCGTCGTGGTGGCCCAAACCGAAGACGAAGCCATAGCCGCCGTCACCGGTATGCTAGCCGGCAACCGCTTCGGCGAGGCTGGCCACCGGGTGGTAATCGAGGAATTCCTAGCCGGCGAGGAAGCCAGTTTTATCGTGATTGCCGATGGCCTTAACGCCTTGGCCATGGCGACTTCGCAAGACCATAAAGCCCGCGATAACGGCGACACCGGCCCCAACACCGGCGGCATGGGGGCTTACTCACCCGCTCCGGTGGTCACGCCGCCAATCCATGATCGTGTTATGCGGGATGTTATCCTGCCTACTTTAAAAGGCATGCAAAAAGACGGCAGTCCTTATACCGGTTTTTTATATGCCGGCTTAATGATTAGCCCGGACGGCGCGGTGAAGGTGCTTGAATACAACTGCCGTTTCGGCGATCCCGAAACCCAGCCGATTATGCTTAGGTTTAACAGTGACTTGGTGGAACTGTGCCTGATGGCTTTGGAACAAAAACTGGATACAGCCCGCATCGCCTGGGACGAACGTGCCGCTTTAGGCGTGGTGATGGCGGCAGGCGGCTATCCCGACGACTACGCCAAAGGCGCCGTGATTAGCGGTTTGCCTGAAACGGAAAGCCCGGACACTAAAGTTTTCCACGCCGGCACCACTAGGGTCAATGGCCAAGTGCTGACCAACGGCGGTCGGGTATTATGCGTGTGCGCTTTGGGTAATGACATTAAGGAAGCGCAAGCCAAAGCGTATGCACAAACCGGTAAAATTCACTGGCAGGATGTTTATTTTCGCACCGACATCGGATTTAAGGCCATCAAATCATAATTTTACGAAACGTCAGATTGATTCTAGGCAGTAATTCACACTGGCTTTTCGGTACGGAGTGCAACCATTGGTGTTGCGTGTCACCTTGCATAACCAGTAAATCGCCGTGTTCAAGCACCAGGTTTACCGTTAAACGCTGGTTTTTATGGTGAAACTTAAAGCGGCGGCCGGCGCCGAAGCTCAATGACGCAATCACCGGCCTAAATCCCAATTCCGGCTCGTTGTCGGCATGGCAACCCATGGAGTCGCGGCCATTACGGTACAAATTGGCCAGCACGCTATTGAAGTCCTGCCCGCATACCGCTTCCACTCCGGCTTTAAGCTCCTTCAGCACCGAATTCCAAGGTAGCGGCGGGTGGTCAACCCCGGAATACCGGTAGGCCGCGCCCGGATCGCCATACCAGCACATTAACCGGGGTGCTTTTACCCAGCGGCCGAAGATTAACAACGTTTCTTCCTGCCAGGCCAAGCCATCCAGCAACCGGGCTGCCAAAAGGTCAGCTTGTTCCTTGCCATAAAACTGTTTTATAAAAAATGCTTCGCCGTCATGCGGCAACACATTGGGGAAATCCTGCGCGGCTAATATCAAAAATGTAACACCGCCTCAAAGTAAAAACTGCGCCCCGGCAGCGGAAAATTATTGGAAATATCAGAAACCGAAGGCTCTCTGATGTCGGCATCGAAGACGTTACGCACGGAGCCGGTAATATCAACGGTATTCAGCAGTTTTTTACGGGTTAAGGTCAGATCCACGGTTTTGTAATCCGCCAACGGCGCGTTGGTTGCCACCGGATTTAACCGGCTGCCTACCCAGTTCAACTGGGCTTGCAACTGCCACTGCGGCAGAAACTTCCAAAGCGCCGCCGCGTATACGTGGTGTTCCGGCACGCCGGTTACGCGTTGCTGCGTGTTGCTGTTGCGGGCATTTTGCCAGGCATAATTACCTCTTAAATTCCATTTTTCCGAAGCTTGCCAATCCCATTCAAACTCGGTGCCGTAGCCGTTCTGGCTGGCGCTGTTGGCAAAGGTGGCGGTTTGGGTACCGGGAATACGCACAATCTGGATACCGTCGTTGAGTTCATAGTAATAAAAATTCAACCCGGTTCTCAACGTTGACAGCGGGTGGTAATCAAACGCCAGCTCAAAGGTATTGATGATTTCCGGCTGCAAATTTGGATTACCCAATAACACCGGGTTGTTCTGATTGGCTTGCTCTAAAAATGTCGGCGCCCGAAATGCCCGTCCGTATAAAATTTTACCGGTTAACTTGGGATCCAGCTCCCAAATCAAAGCCGCACGCGGATTGAAGGTGCCGCCAAAGTCCGAATACCGGTCATACCTTGCGCCTGCCACCAATTGCAATTTTTGATTGATTTGCCATTCGTCCTGGAAAAACACCGAACCGATTGAACGCTGCGACGGCGGCAGATAGGCAAATTCGGTGTCGGTAAAATTGGTTAAGGTACCATCCCGCACGTTCACTGTGGGCAAGGCTGCTAGAGTGCTTGCATCGATCGCGCCACGCCCGAAATTGCTGGCATTGGAGACGCGGGTTTGTTCATAGCGGTAACTAAAACCAAATTGCAACAGATGCTTATCAAATCCCCGGTAAAGGGAGGATAGCTCCAACGTTGGAATCTGCTCAACCCTGCCTAATGTGGTATTGGCGCCATCCGGAAATGCAACCAATGCCACCGCATTCGAACCCGAAGTTACATCGCCGGTTCTGCTGATAGGTAACACGGCGCCGTTGGGAAAACCTTGAAAACTGGCCTCCAAACTGCTGTATAAATAGCTTAAATGGGCTTTCAACTCCCAATCTTTGAGCAAATCTTCGGTTGAATAACGCACATCGGCAGGTATTGATTACCGCCGCCCAGGCCTATGGGATCCAATACGGCATTAACACCGGCATTGGTGCCGGCATCAAAACCCGAAACTGCCGAAAATCCCACATACCAATGTTTGCGTTGTAAATTCAAAAAACTGTTGATGGTTTTATATTGCGATTGCACGACACCCGGCGCTCTGGAAACGCTGGTGCCTAGCGCCCGGTCGATTGGAGTTTGGCGGTCGCGCTCGATAATGCGGCTGCTATCGATACCTGAATTAACAAATTGGACGCTGGCGCCTACCTCCCAGCCGGCCACCTCGCCGCTTTGCTGAGCCCAGCCGCTTTGGCTGTCGAACTCTCCAGCCCACACTCCCAGCCGGGTACCGTCTATATCGTCGGCTTTTTTGGTCACAATATTGATGACGCCGGCAAACGCATCCGCGCCATACAACGCCGAACCCGGCCCACGGATAATTTCAAGGCGTTGAATGGCCTCCACGGGAATTTGTATGCCGGTAGCCAAGCCGCCACGGTAAGGCAGGTTTAGACGGGTACCATCCAACAGAAACAATAACTCGGCGTTAATTTCGTTGCGGATACCGCGCACGCTGTAACTCGCATCGTACGTATTCTGCTGCACGCTATTGTGAAAACCCGGCACGGTTTCAAGCACCTCAGACAGCTGGCGGGCGCCCATATCCTTAATTTGATCGGCCGTTATTACCGTGATAGCCGCCGCTGATTTGGCAACGGTGCGCGGCGTGCCGGTCGCAAGGGTAGCCACGACCGAAAGCTTGGAAAGCTGTTCCGGCGAGAGTTCAAAAAAATCCTCCACCTTGCTTTCCTCTGCTATTGCCTCGGTACCAACACAAAGGCAGGCCAATGCTATGCCATACCAAGGAAAAGATTTTGGTTTTAACGTCTTAGTCATCATCACCCCACAGGAAAAGGCTTGGCCATTTCCGGCTTTAGGGCGTCCAAAGGCACCGGTTTTCCGATTCCATAACCTTGTGCATAATCTACCCCAAGCAGCTTCAGTAAATCGAAAATTTGCCGGTTTTCAACAAATTCCGCGATGGTTTTTTTGCCCAGTACATGGCTGACTTCATTGATGGATCTAACCATCGCCAAATCCACTCTATCGTCAAGAATGCCTTTTACGAAAGTGCCATCAATTTTTAAAAAATCAACAGGAAAGCTTTTTAAGTAGGCGAACGACGACAACCCGCTGCCAAAATCATCCAGAGAAAACAAGCAGCCTATCTCCTTAAGTGAATTAATAAATTTAATAGCCGAAGATAAATTGGCTATTGCGGCGGTTTCGGTAATTTCAAAACATATTTTATCGGCCGGTATCCGCCATTGGGTAAACTGCTCATGGACATAGGCCAGTACCGTTTCGTCGCAAATCGATAACCCGGATAAATTTACCGAACACAGTGACAGTTTCGCTAAAAACTCAGGTTTCCCAGCCAACCATCTGAATAACTCGCCGATAACCCAACGGTCTAAATTGGGCGATAAGTTGTAGCGCTCTGCGGCCGGTAAAAACATGCCCGGGGCAATAATTTTGCCATCATCTTCCACATACCGGATCAGCGTCTCAAAATGCAGGCCTTCAATGCCGAAACAGGCGGCAATCGGCTGGCCGAAAAGACAAAAACGGTTTTGCTCGATACCTTGGTGTATCTTGCTAACCCATTGCATTTCGCCTTGGCGCTTGACCAGTTCGATGTCATCCAAACTGTATAAATGCACCCGGTTACGGCCGCTGTCCTTGGCGGCATAGCAGGCGGCATCGGCTTCCCTGAACAAATCCAAGGCATTGGAGCTGAAGCGGTTGATCGCAACCATCCCGATACTCGCCGTCACCGAGTAGGCTGAGTTTTCCCAAAGAAATTGGAATTTATTGACTATTTCCCGCAAGTTATTACCGGCATTAAATATTTGCCCGGCCGGGCAATTGCGGATCAACACCCCGAATTCATCACCACCCAGGCGCGCCGCCAAATCGCCGCGCCGCAGGTGGGTTCTTAATAATTCACCCAATTGCCGGATAAGTTCATCGCCGGCCAAATGCCCGCAGGTATCGTTAATGACTTTAAACTGATCGACATCCAGGTAACACAATAGATGCTCGGAACTTTCGGCTTGAGCATGATAGATCAGTTGATTGGCAAAATCCTCGAACTGGCGACGGTTTGCCAAGCCGGTAAGAACATCGTGACTGGACTGGTAGGCGATTTTTTCATTCAGCAGATACGCTTCGGTTATGTCTTCACAAACCAGTAATAAACCCAGGGTATGGTTTTCATTTTCGATAACACGGGCGGACTCCCTAACCCAAATAATTTGCCCGCCCTGGCGTGTCATCCTGATTTCCTGCCGGTGAATTTGCGAAGGCGTATCCATGCAAAATTCAATAAAACCGCGCATGGTCTCCAAATCCTCGGGATGGGTATAAGCGTATACCAGCTGGTTTAACAGCTCATCCACACGGTAACCCAGTTGGTCGGCGCCGGAAGCATTGGCCGAAAGTATCCGGCCTTCCTGATTTAAATTTAAAATGATGGTCGGGTTATCGTCATACAGCGCCAGATAACGGTCCTTAGCCTGGGTTAGCGCCAGATTCTGCTGTTCGACTTTAGCCATGAGCCGGTTAAACGCATCCACCAACATCCCCAGCTCATCGTTATTGACCTTGGTAGCCCGTAATGAATAGTCCTTGGTCAAGGTCATGTTCTTTACCGTGCCCACCAAAGCGTCAATCGGTTTAGAGATAAGCTTCAGCACCGGGCTGGCCAGCATAAAAGTCACAATCGAAGTTAACAATAAAACCACGAATAAGGTCGCGATAAATTTTAGCTTGAGCCAGAATTTATCACCCAAGTCGGAGCGAATATAGACAGTTCCGGTTTTTTGGCCGTCAACCACCATAGGCTCGATAACCACCAACTGCAAACCATTGAAACCGGCTTGTTGAGTGCCAAGTGGTAGCGGGCAATCGGCTTGGTTGAGTATGGATTTACTAAACCAGGCAAAAATGGTATCGGTCTCGTCATAAACACAAGCCGCTATCACCTCGGGTAAACCTGCCAATACCAATAAGTTTTCCCCCGCCAGATTTTTATCATCAAACAGCAAGGCCGCATCGGTGCGACTGGCGATTCCTTTGGCGGTAATCTGCAAATCATGTTGCGCGCTGTCTTTGAATTGTTTAATTTCCAACACCGCTAAACACACGCTGGCGATTAACATGGACAGCAATCCCGAGAACATCAGGGCCAGCAACATTTTACCGTTGATGGATAAGCCGCGGACCAGCTTAATCATTGTTTCCGCCTATGACTTCAGCCACTTCCAGCAGCTTGGCGCTAACCGATAAATCCGCCTGTTTTAATGACGGCAGATTAATTTTCAGTTTGATCTTTCCGCCCTTATTGATGAAATCTATCATGCCGGGATAAGGTGACATGCCGTCAGGATTGTCTTCGGAAGGTGGCAAATTATCTCTGACTACCAAAGTTCCTTTGGTAAAAACTTTGCCTTGCACTGAATTACTGACGAACAGAATATGGCAGTGCATTTCATCGGCATGCGTTATTCTGAATAGTTTTATCGGACGACCTAAAGCGGTTTTGTTTTCGATAGGGTCAATGACTTCGCCAAAAGGATCGCTGCCCAAAATACATAAATTAAAACTTATGCCTGAGTCATTGGGCCAGGTGACAAACTTACTAAAGTTATAGAGGTAAGCGGCCTTAATTTTGTATTCGTTGTTAACTTCGCCGTCTGCAGAAACTTGGGCAAAAGTGCTGAACATTAAGCAACAAAAAATCCAAAGCGCGCTAAAAACGCTCCTGAATAACAAATTAAATACAGGCTTTACGATTTTTAATTGCATAAGACTCTTGCCGGTTAGCTAAAAGCTTAGCCGAATGGGGAATTTTTGCTAGGTTGCAAAAAAGGTTTTCATGACTTTCGTGATATTGAAGTGATCATAAACTCCGGCGCTTTCCCGGATACTATGCATGGCCCATAGGGGATTACCAACATCGACCGTTCTAATGCCTAATCGCGCCGATAATATAGGGCCTATGGTACTGCCGCAGGGCAAGTCACAACGGTGTGAATATTTCTGAAAAGCCACGCCGGCCGCTTGACACCAACTGGCGAAATGAGCGCAGGAAATACTTTCCGTACTGTAACGCTGATTTGCATTGATTTTAATGACAGGCCCTTGATTGACAAAAACCTTATGATCGGGATCGTAGGCATTGGGAAAATTCGGCTGGTAAGCATGTGCCATATCGGCACTGATCATAAAACTTTGTGCCAACGCCCGCGGTAAATCCTGTTGCTGCGATAATCCCAAGCTGAAACTGATGCGCATCAATACATCGGATAAAAAACTGCCGCCGGCACCTTTATGGCTATCGCTGCCGATTTCTTCGTGGTCGAAAAACGCGCAAACGAGGGTATTTCCCGAAGTTAGCACGGCTTCATCGAGCAAAGCCGATAACGCCGCATGACAAGACGCCAAATTATCCAACTGGCTGTCGGCGACAAATTCATTTTCAGCCCCCCAAAAACTGCCTGGTTGAGTATCGAAAACATTCAAATCCCACGACAAAATCCGGCCGGCATCGATGCTCAGGGTTTCCTGCAACAAATTTAAAAAATAGGCGCCCGGTAATTGGTCCTGAGTAATCCGGGTCATTAACAACGGCAACTCAAACTGCTTTTGCAGCTTAAGTCCGTCTTCATTGACTGAGCGGTTCATGTGGATTGCCAAATTAGGCAAGCGTAACAACGGCCTTTGTATATGCAGCAAACCGCTTTGCACGGTGCCTTGATCGCTTTGGTAGGCAACTCGCCCGGCCAGACTGAGATCCCGGTCGGTAAAAGTGGCTAAAATCGGGCCGCCGTAAATTTCTACCGCCAACCTAAGCATCCCGTCCATGGCCACCGGGATATTGGGTTTTACCCTCAGCCCCGGCGAATCGGTGTGTGCGCCGATAATTTTAAAACCCTGCTCGGCCAAGGGCTGTGTCCCGCACACAAAACTCACGATGGAAGAACCGTCACGAATGACGTAATACCGCCCGCCAGCATCTAACTGCCAGCTGTTATCTTCGTGTAAGCACTGAAAGCCCTGGTTGGACAGACGCTGCTCAATTGTCTCTACGGCATGCCAAGGACTAGGGCTTTGATCGACAAACGCCAATAAATCGTTGGCATGCTGGTGTGGAGTCATGGTTTGTCTTTAAAATCCAAAGACGCTGAGTTGATGCAATAACGCAAGCCGGTAGGTTTTGGGCCGTCTTCAAACACATGTCCCAAGTGCGAACCACAGGATTTACAGTTACTTCAACCCTGCGCATACCAAGACTGAGGTCGGAATGTTCGCTAATGCTGTGTTCCGACAGCTTATCCCAAAAACTCGGCCAGCCCGAACCTGAATTGTATTTGGTAACCGAATCAAACAAGGGGTTACCGCAACACGCACAGGTGTATACGCCGTCGTCCTTACAATCCAGAAACTTACCGGTAAACGGTCTTTCAGTAGCTTTATGACGGCAGATTTCAAATTGTTCCGGCGTTAATTTGTCGCGCCATTGTTCATCGTCAAAATTTTCATCCGTCATGTTCGCCTCCCGTGTTAATAATTGATTAATGCCTGCATGCAAGCGCATTAACAAGTTACCAGAACGCATCATTTTGGCAACTCGCACATTTCCTCGGGCTTGCCGTAATCGACGCCGACACTGACGATAAAACTGGTTACCTGTTCAATGTCCATGGCCGATTGCACTATTCTCGATTTATCGGCGATGACGGTAAACCCTGAAGTCGGGTTGGGCGAGGTAGGAATGAACAACACATACATTTCCTCGTACCGGTTGGTAACGTAAGCGGGTACCCATAGCCCGGATTTCGGGTATTCGACGTAAACTATTTCCTTGGCAATGGAGTTTTCGTGAGAAGAAAACATATTGATTACTTTCTTGATCACCCGGTAAATAGTATTCAGCAGCGGAATACGTTCAATGACCCGGTCGAATGCGGCAATCGCCCAAAACTTGCCTTCCTTGGCAATTTTTTGACCAATTAACACCAGGATCAAAAAACTGCTACCAAACAGCAGCACGGTGTAAATATAACTGTCGGAGTATCCATACACCATCTGCACCAGATCGGATACGATGTCTCTGACAAAAATCACTATCTGCAGAATCACCACAATGGGAATTACTGCAAAAATGCCGATTAATCCATAATTTAACAGTCTTTTTATAAACTCATTCATGCTCCTCTCCAGCTAATAGTGGGTACCGTTTATTATTGTTTTCAAAACAGCTCATTATAAGCGAAATCAATCCGTTTTCACTGCCGGATGAATTTAGCCCGAATAAATCAATTACAAATCCGGGATACAGGAAAGTAACAACTGAAACGGCTGCCTTTGCCAACTTTGCTGACGATGCCCAATTTGGCATCATGCCGCATCAGTACATGCTTGACGATAGCCAGGCCTAAACCGGTACCTTGAATTTTTTTGTTGCGCTTGACTTCGGCACGGTAAAAACGTTCGGTGACTCTGGGAATGTCGGCCAATGCAATGCCTTCGCCAGAATCTTCCACATCCAGCACAACCGCCTCGTGGGTACGATGCCAACGGACTTTTACCACGGAATCCTCGGGCGAATACTTGAGTGCATTGCCAAGAAGATTAGTAAACGCGCTACGCAATTCCTGCACTTCACCCAGAATATGGGTATCGGCTTCCAGCGTCAGCTCGATACGCCTGGAGGCATTTTCCAGGGCATCACCTTCTTTACAGATTTGGCTTAATAAAGCAGGAACATCAATGCATTGAATGGTTTTTTTCTGAGTCTCCAAGCGCGCCAGTAACAACAAGTCGTCCACCAGATGCTGCATGCGTTCGGTTTGGTCTTTCATTTGCTGAACCGACTGGCTTAACAGCGAAGAGCTGCCGTCATCCATATCCTGCAAGGTTTCCAGATAGCCTTTCAATACCGTCAGCGGGGTGCGTAACTCGTGGGAAACATTGGCAACAAAATCCTTACGCATGCGCTCCATTTTTTTCAGCTCGGTTACATCCTGCGCCAATAACAGCCGTAAACCGGAACTGTAACTCACGATACGCACTGCCAAGGTCACCCGGCTGTCCATGGGTGACGGCAGGATAACCGCCTCCTTATAATTGCCGGCTTTGAGGTAATTGATAAACTCGGGGAAACGGATTAAATTGGGAATACGCTGACCCCGGTCGGAAGGCTTTAGGCCGAAAACTGAGTTGGCAGCTTTATTAGACCACTCAATCTGGTCATCGGTGTTAAGCACAATAGCCGCATCCGGCAAGGCCTCGGTGGATTTGCGGAACTGGTCAACCATTTTGCTTAGCTTGCGATTACGGCGTTTCTCGTTTTTTTTGATCCTATAGACGTGATAATAAATATCTTCCCAGATACCGCTGGCTTTTGGATATTGTCGCTTACCACCCAAGGCAATCCATCGTTCAAAGCGGTTAATGTGCACAATCTGGTTAAGCAGAAAATAAACCGATACCAACAGCAGCCAGTAGGTAGTATGTCCGACGGTGGTGCCCGCCAGCAAAGCGGCCGATAACAACAGTAACGCCGTGCCAATTTCCTTGCGCCATCCCGCCATTGCGTTATTCCACCAGCAAGGAAAAACGGTATCCGAAACCTCGCACGGTTTGTACCAGATCCTCGCGCCCGTAAACTCCGAGAATTTTTCTTAATCGACGGATATGCACATCGACCGTGCGCTCTTCGATATAAACGCTACGGCCCCAAACCTGGTCCAGCAACTGGGTACGGTTATAAACCTTATCGGGATGAGTCATGAAAAACTGCATAAGCCTGAACTCAGTGGGGCTGACATCCAATTGCTTGTCACCGATACTGAGCCGGTGCTGTTCGGTATCCAACACCATATCGCCAAGCACTATCTGCACTTGCCCGGTGATTTTGCCGCTACGGCGCAAAACCGCGCGGATACGGGCGATCAGTTCCTTGGGCGAAAATGGCTTGACCATGTAATCGTCCGCGCCGATTTCCAGGCCTTTGACTTTATCTTCTTCTTCGCCGCGCGCTGTCAGCAAAATAATCGGCACATCGCTGTACAATTGTTCTTTTTTTAACCGCCTGGCCCATTCCACACCGCTCATGCCCGGCAGCATCCAATCGAGAACTATCAGATCCGGCACGGCTTGCTCAAGCGCTTTATGGCCTTCTTCGGCATCGGCTGCCGCGCATATCTTAAAACCGGCCTGCCCCAAAACCATCTCCAGCATGCCTCTGATTGCGTCCTCATCTTCAACAACAAGAATATTAAAAGACATATCGATAAGAACCCGAAAATTAAAAACTTATTTTAACAAAATAGTCTTAATGAGATTATGACAGCCGCATGACAACGGCCGGTTCCGGTTGCCATACAAAGCTGATTTTTAACCCAGCTTGTGTATCGTTCCGAATAAATCGCCTGCATCGATTCTAACTCATACGCCCAAACAACGGCGGTCTTGTATTTAAAACCCGAACTTGCTAACGTTAAAACGCGATAAGGCCACCTGCATCGCACAACATAATCAGGCCGAAAATAAAAATTTATTTGGAGAAAATCATGAGTTTGATACAAGAATTTAAAGAATTTGCCGTTAAAGGCAATGCCGTGGACATGGCGGTAGGGGTGATCGTCGGCGCCGCTTTCGGTAAAGTGGTTTCATCTCTGGTTGCCGATGTATTTATGCCGCCTATCGGTGTAGTGGTCGGCGGCGTGGATTTCACTAAGCTGGCGGTAACCATCAAGGAAGCCGCGGACAACGCGCCTGCCGTCACTTTGAATTACGGTATGTTTATTCAGTCGATAGTGGACTTTACCATTATTGCTTTTGTGATTTTCCTCATGATCAAGATGATCAACAGCCTGAAGAAAGAGGAGCCTACCGCGCCCGAACCGGCAGCGGAACCGGCCCCTACCAAAGAAGAACTGTTATTGACCGAAATCCGTGATTTGCTGGAAAAAACTTACATGAAACAAGGCCAATAACTAATCCGCCTGCCTTACCCTTACTACCGGGAGTATAGGGTAAGGCAACGGTAACGCTTACTTGCTAAACGCCAATCCTGCTGCGTCGGCGAATACGTTAACGGTATCGCCGGAGACAAACTTGCCGGCCAAGATTTCCTGCGCCAATGGATTTTCCAGCTGCTGCTGAATAGCCCGTTTCAAAGGCCTTGCGCCGTAGACCGGATCGAAGCCGGCCTCGCCCAATTGATCCAGCGCCTCATCGGTAATTGCCAAGGCAATCTCGCGCGCCTGCAGGCGGCTGCGTAAGGATTCGATCTGTATCCCGCAAATCGCCCGAATTTGACCGCGGCCCAACGGGTGGAACACCACAGCTTCGTCCACACGGTTGATAAACTCGGGTCTGAAATGCTGGCCGACAATCTCCATAACCGCCGCTTTCATGGCCGCGTAATTGGCCTCCCCGGCCAGCTCCTGAATTTGTGCAGACCCCAAATTGGAAGTCATCACGATCACCGTATTTCTGAAATCCACCGTGCGGCCTTGGCCGTCGGTCAAGCGACCGTCGTCCAAAACCTGTAGCAATACGTTGAACACATCCGGATGGGCTTTTTCAATTTCGTCCATCAAAATCACTGAATACGGTTTGCGGCGCACGGCCTCGGTCAGGTAGCCGCCTTCTTCATAACCGACATAGCCCGGCGGCGCGCCGATCAAACGCGCTACCGAGTGCTTTTCCATAAACTCGGACATGTCGATACGGATCATGGCATCTTGGGTGTCGAACAAAAACTCGGCCAAGGCCTTGCACAACTCGGTTTTACCCACCCCGGTCGGCCCCAGGAACAAAAACGACCCGTTCGGCCGGTTGGGATCAGCCAGCCCTGCCCGCGAACGGCGGATAGCGTTACTGACCGCCCGCAAGGCTTCTTCCTGGCCAACCACGCGCCGGCTCAACTCGGCTTCCATGCGCAGCAACTTGTCGCGCTCGCCTTCCATCATTTTGCTGACCGGAATGCCGGTCCATTTGGAAACCACCTCGGCAATTTCCTCTTCGGTCACTTTATTGCGCAACAAGGTCATTTTCGGGCCTTCGCTATTTTCGCTCTGGCCTAGCTGTTTTTCCAGCTCGGGAATAATGCCGTAACGCAGCTCCGCCTGCCGGTTCAAATCGTTGGCGCGGCTGGCCGCTTCCAGCTCGGTGCGGGCGTGGTCGAGTTTCTCCTTGATCGAAGCCGAGCCTTGCAGAGAGGCTTTCTCCGCTTTCCAGATTTCCTCCATATCGGAATATTCTTTTTCCAACCCGGCAATATCGTCTTCCAAAATCTCCAGGCGTTTTTTCGAGGCCGCATCGTGCTCTTTTTTCAACGCCACTTGTTCGATTTTCAGCTGAATCAAGCGCCGGTACAACCTGTCCATCTCCTCCGGCTTGGAATCCATCTCCATACGGATGCGGCTGGCAGCCTCGTCCACCAAATCGATGGCTTTATCGGGCAATTGCCGATCGGTGATGTAGCGGTACGACAAATTCGCCGCCGCGATAATCGCCGGGTCGGTGATGTCCACGCCGTGGTGAATCTCGTATTTTTCCTTGAGGCCGCGCAAAATGGCGATGGTATCTTCCACGCTGGGCTGATCGACCAAAACTTTCTGGAAACGGCGCTCCAAAGCCGCGTCTTTTTCGATGTATTTGCGGTATTCGTCTAAGGTTGTCGCACCCACGCAATGCAATTCGCCGCGCGCCAGCGCCGGTTTCAGCATGTTCCCCGCATCCATGGCGCCTTCGGCTTTACCGGCGCCAACCATGGTGTGCAACTCGTCGATGAATAAAATCACCTGGCCTTCCTGCTTGGACAGATCATGCAGCACCGCTTTCAAGCGCTCTTCGAATTCACCGCGAAATTTGGCGCCGGCGATTAATGCCGCCATATCCAAGGCCAACACCTGCTTGCCTTTAATGCCTTCCGGCACTTCGCCGTTGACGATACGCTGCGCCAAGCCTTCGACGATAGCGGTTTTACCGACACCGGGCTCGCCGATTAATACCGGGTTGTTTTTGGTCCGGCGTTGCAAGACTTGGATGGTACGGCGGATTTCATCGTCGCGACCGATGACCGGATCCAATTTGCCTTGTTCGGCGCGCTCGGTCAGGTTGACGGTGTATTTTTGCAAAGCCTGACGCTGTTCCTCGGCATTGGGGTCGTTAACTGCTTGCCCGCCGCGCATCTTGTTTATCGCGGATTCAATGGCTTGCTTGTTGGCGCCGGCTTTTTTAAGAATATCCTGCAACACCCCTTTTTCATCGATTGCCGCCAGCAAAAACAGCTCACTGGAAATATATTTATCACCTTGCTTCTGCGCCAGTTTGTCGGTCAAGTTAAATAGGCGATTAAGATCATTGGAAATCTGCACATCCCCACCCGTGCCGCTAACCGTGGCGATCCGACTAAACTCATTGGCCAGTGCCGCCGACAACACCGGTAAATTGACGCCGGCCTGACTCAGCAACGGCTTAATGCTGCCGCCGTCCTGCTCCAGCAAAGCCTGCATGACGTGCAGCGGCTCAATAAACTGATGGTCTTTGCCTAAAGCCAAGCTTTGCGCATCCGCCAACGCCGTCTGAAATTTGCTGGTTAACTTATCCATCCGCATATCAAAAACCTCATAAAAAATAATATAACTGATCTCGATATGGGGGTGCCTGCCGGGTTTTCAAGCAAGACATAAGCTTGCGCTGGTGTTTTATTCGTTTTAAGGTATCAACAAGCCCGACCTTAAAGTTCTTATGCGCTTAGTTAAAAATCGATTGCTTTTACAACTGTTTCGCAGCACGGTGGATTTACTGCCCATCATGGTAGTCATCGCGGTTTTTCAGTTGGCCATTATCCGCCAGCCGCTCGCTAATACCGGCCAATTATTGGCAGGCATGGCCTGTGTTGTGGTCGGTTTGACATTTTTTATCGAAGGACTGGAGCTGAGCCTGTTTCCCATCGGTGAAGCCATGGCCGGCGCCCTGGCGCGTAAAGGTAGTTTATTCTGGCTCTTGGTGTTTGCCTTCCTGCTGGGCTTTGCGGCTACCGTCGCCGAACCCGCCTTGCTGGCTATTTGTAATGAGGCCGCCAACATTGCCAGTGAAGGCAAATTGATTGCAGCCACCGGTAGCGCCAAACAAAGTTATGTTCAAGGCCTGCGCTTTACCGTGGCCACCGCCAGCGGAGCGGCATTACTGCTGGGCGTTCTGAGAATTTTAAAAGGCTGGCCGCTGCATCGCCTGATTATCGGCGGCTATACCCTGATTATTGTGATCACGCCGTTTGCACCGCCCGGCATAGTCGGCATTGCTTACGACTCCGGCAGTATCGCCACTTCAACCATCACCATTCCACTGGTTACCGCCTTGGGGGTTGGCCTTTCCACTGCCATTAAGGGCCGTAACCCGGTTACCGACGGCTTCGGCATGATTGCGCTGGCGTCGTTGAATTCAATGATTTTCGTCATGGCTTACGGAATGTTGCAATAATGGAATGGGTTAAAGGTTTCTTCGATACCTTGCTGCTGGTATACCGCAATATCCTACCGATTGCGGTAGTAATTATCGGCTTTCAATTGTTCATCGTGCGCCGGCCATTGCCTAATCCCAAGAAAATCCTGACCGGCTTCGGCTTTGTTATAATCGGCATCAGTTTTTTCCTGCTCGGCCTGGACAATGTGTTGTTTCCGGTGGGTAAACTGATGGCAACGCAGCTTACCACGCGGGAATTTATCAGCTCAACCGGACACACCGGCGGCAACTGGCTTAGCTACGTCTGGGTGTATGTATTCGCCGCTTGCCTGGGCTTTGCCGCCACGCTGGCCGAGCCTTCCCTGTTGGCCATCGCCATTAAAATGGAACATATTTCCGGCGGCACCATCGGTGCCTGGGGTTTGCGCTTGGCGGTTTCCACGGGCGTGGCGGCGGGTCTGGCACTGGGCACCTTTAGAATTGTCACCGGCTTCAGCTTGTATTACTTGATGGTGGCGGGCTACAGCATCGTCATCCTGCAAACGGCTTTTGCTCCCAAACTAATCCGCGCGATTGCCTATGATTCCGGCGGTATCACCACCTCAACCGTCACTGTGCCGCTAGTGACTGCGCTGGGGCTGGGATTATCCGGGCAGATTCCCGGCCGCAACCCGGCGCTGGACGGCTTTGGTCTGATAGCGTTGGCCAGCCTGTTTCCAACCATTGCTGTACTCGGCTACGCCCAAATTGCCCAGTGGCTTAGCCGGGTCAGCGGTCCCCGATGAGGATACCCATGCATTTTAAATTGATAATCGCTTTCGTTGATGAAAACAAGACCGACCTGGTGCTGGACACCGCCCGCAAACACGGCGCCAAAGGCGCAACGGTGATTAACCATGCCCGCGGCGAAGGCATTAAGCAAGCCAAAACCTTTTTCGGTCTGGCCTTGGAAGCGCCGCGCGATGTTTTAATGTTTTTGGTGGAAGAACACTTGAGCCGGCATATTCTTGAACAGATCGCCCGCACCGCCGAATTCGACAGCAAACCCGGCACCGGCATCGCCTTTAAAATCGATGTGGAAGATGCCATCGGTGTTATGCACCAAGTCAAGGAATTAACTAACGAACTGGTAAACGACATATGATTCAACCGCAAAAAACCATCCGCGCCAAAGATGTGATGAAAACCGCTTTTGGCTGTATCGACGCCAAGGCCACCATTAAAGATGCGTTAAATGCCATGAAAAATGCCGGCACATCGGTATTGATCGTCAACAAACGTTACGATGATGATGAATACGGCCTGATTACTTCCACCGACATTGCCCGCCATGTGCTGGCCAAAGACCGCTCGCCCGACCGCGTTAACGTGTATGAGGTAATGACTTGTCCGGTTATTCATGTGCACCCGGAAATGGACATCCGGCATTGCTCGCGCCTGTTCGCCACTTATAACCTGGTGCGCGCGCCGGTGATAGAAAACAATCAGGTAATCGGCATGATCAGTCCTAACTCACTGGTTTTAGACGGCTTATACGAAATATACGGATGACAGCAACGGCCCAAAGCAATACAATAGCGGCGCGGTGGCGAGGATGATTGAGCAGGCAAGCTGGTGGCGCCAGCCATAGTTAAAACCCCTATGGTGTGGAACCAAGCATACGTTTTAGTTAGCAGGAGTTTAAAATGGCAACGGGCACAGTGAAATGGTTCAACAATACCAAAGGTTTTGGTTTTATCCAGCCGGCTGAAGGCAGCGAAGATGTTTTTGTGCATCACTCGGTTATCCTGGGAGAAGGTTTTAAAACCTTATCGCCCGGCCAAACGGTGACCTTCGACATCGAATCGGGGCCCAAAGGGCTGACTGCGGTTAATGTCCAGCCCCACAAATAATCCGGCGATAACTGATCTTTTTTTCTTCCTTAGCCTTAATGCACAATCAACCCCATTAAGGCCGTTTTGTCGGTTTTGTATTATTTCAACGGCCTGCCTTTGGCATCACGGTTGATGTGGCCGCCTAATAGCAATACCGTTTCAATAACACCCCACATGACGCCATAACCCAAAGTTAACGCAGTTATCGCAATTTGCGCTAAGCCGATTTTGTAATACCCCAAATAAAACCGGTGCGCGCCAAGACCGCCTAGAATGGCTGCCAACACTACCGCCACATATTTATATTTAACAGCCTCGCTAGCCAAACTGGCACCGATCAAATCGACTTCAACCGCAACATTTTTTTTCGCCTGAAACCTGACTTCGTCACCGGCTTCCGGCTCGACCTGTGCAAGCCAGTCTTCCCGGAAAAATTCGAATTTAAAATTGCCTTTGACAATAATGCCGCTTTCGGTTTCGGCATCATAACTTTCAATTCGCCCTAACATGGTTTTCCTCTTTGTTTTTTATAATTATAAACACTTAATCATCACGCAAACGCACCGCCAGCACATCACACGTCGCATGGTGCAACACGCCGTTGGCGGTTGACCCCAACAACAGCGCCAAGCCGTGCCGGCCATGTGAACCCACCACGATGAGATCGGCGCCTTGTTCTTGCGCCACCCGCACAATTTCCAGCTTGGGGCTGCCCATTTCCAGCCATTGGCGGTCATCCGGCACCGCCAATTTTTCCGCCAGTTTAACGAGCTTTTTCTTGGCGGCGGCCATCAGCTCCTGGGTGACGTCAACATCGAACGGCACGATAGTATCGTAATCGACATTAGCCAACGGCAAATAATCCACCACATGAATAATACTCAGCCGGGCCTGAAACTTGGCCGCCAAATCCTGCGCGCGCGCGGCCACTTCCTCGCCGTGCCCGGAAAAATCCGCCGCCAACAATATATGTTTGTAATCTTGCATTTTGGCTTCCTCTTTATCGTGTTTTCACGTTTTTAGCGCAGCGCACGGACTATTCCACCTGCGCCGACTGCAGCTGCTCCTCGGCGTCCAGCCAATCGGCCTCGGCGGAAGCCAGGGCTTTATCGACCTCGGCTTTTTGATCCAGCAACAGTTTTAAACGCTGTTTTTCCGATTCGGCATACAGTCCCGGATCGGCCAATGCCTGCTCCAGGCGTCGCTGTTCGCTGTGATGCTTTTCCAATGCTTGCTCGGCTTTTTTTAAGGCATCGTAATACGGTTTATATTTCTGCCGCCGTTCAGCTTCAAGCTTGCGCTGATCTTTTTGCGATAGTTTAACGGCATCTGCCGCCGGCTTTTCTTGTTCCCCCGATTTTTTTCGTTCGGCCAGCCATAGCCGGTAGTCATCCAGATCGCCGTCGAAATCCTGCATCCCGCCGCCCGCCACCAGCAACAGTTTATCGGTGACCGAACGCAGCAGGTGCCGATCATGCGAGACCACTACCAGCGCGCCTTGATAATCCTGCAACGCCACGCTTAAAGCATGGCGCATTTCCAGATCCAAATGATTGGTTGGCTCGTCCAAGAGCAACAGATTAGGGTTTTGCAGCACCAGCATGGCCAGCACCAAACGCGCTTTTTCGCCGCCGGAAAACGGCCGCACCGGTTCCAGCGCCTTTTCGCCGTGAAAATCGAAACCGCCCAGAAAATTGCGCAATTGTTTTTCCGTGGCCTGCTTATCTAGCTGTTGCAAATGCCATAATGGACTTTCGTCCAGCCTTAATTGTTCCAGTTGATGTTGGGCGAAATAGCCGATCTTCAAACCTTCCGCCTCACGCCGTACACCCGACAATGGTGCCATGTCGCCGGCCAGCACTTTGATCAAGGTGGATTTGCCGGCGCCGTTAGGGCCCAGCAAACCGATACGGTCGCCCGGCACGATGCTCAAATTGACCTGCCGGACCACCGCCTTCCCGGCGTAGCCGGCATCCGCCTTATCCAGCGCCAGCAGTGGATTGGGCATGCGGCTGGGTTCCGGAAAGCTGAAATCGAAGGGGGAATCGGCATGCGCCATGGCGATAATCTCCATGCGCTCCAGAGCCTTGATCCGGCTTTGCGCTTGCCGGGCTTTGGTGGCTTTGGCCCTGAATCTGTCGATAAAACTTTGAATATGGACGATTTCGCGCTGCTGTTTTAAGTACGCCGCCTGCTGCTGAGCGAGTTTTTCCGCGCGCATTTTTTCAAACGCCGAATAATTACCGGTGTAAATTTCAGCATTGCCTTGTTCGATGTTAAGAATATGGCTGGTGATGGCATCCAGGAAATCCCGGTCGTGGGAAATCAGTAACAGCGTGCCTGGGTATTTGCACAACCAGTCTTGCAGCCAGATCACCGCATCCAAGTCCAGGTGGTTGGTAGGTTCGTCCAGCAGCAAGACATCGGAACGGCACATTAAAGCCTGCGCCAGATTCAACCGCATGCGCCAACCGCCGGAAAACGCGCTAACCGGATTACGCATCTGCCCCGGCAGAAAACCCAGTCCGTCCAGTAACCGGGCCGCGCGGGATTCGGCCGTGTAACCGCCGATCAAATCCAACGCACCATGCAGCTCGGCCTGTTTTAAACCGTCTCCGGCTTGTTCTGCCACGGCTAACTGCGTTTGCAGGGCACGCAGCTCGCGGTCGCCATCCATCACATAGTCCAGCGCCGGGCAACTTTCAGGCGGCGTTTCTTGCGCAACATGGGCAATTTCCAGATTGGGCGGCAGGGTAAACTCGCCCTCGTCCTGGTGCAATTCACCACGCAACAAAGCGAAAAAACTGGATTTACCCACGCCGTTCGCACCGGTAATACCGGCTTTTTGACCTTTGTGAATGGTAAAGGTAGCGCCGGAAAACAGGACTTTTACCCCACGGCGCAAGGTGATATTTTTGAAATTAAGCATGAATCCGCTGCCGATCCGACATTAACAATCCTGCAATCTAATGATGACGCTAGCCTAAACGCTCGATGAGTTTTTCGGCTTGCTGGGCAAATTCCTTCAGGTTGCCTTTTTTCACGGTTTCTTTAGGAATCACCAACGCGGTGGTGGTATCCACATAAATATAAACATGGTGCCTGCCGTGTTCCACGCGCAGCATTTCCGACCATGGCACTTTGTGTTTCCCGCTGGGCGATTTTTCGAGTAAATGCTGCGGATTGGCAGGATCGATGGTTAAAACATAAGTACCGAACATGTTGGCTTTTTCTTTAGCGCTGTATTTGGACAGAATCTGCCGCTGCAAATCCAGCAAAATCAGTTTGGGCGATAGCCAAGACCATAACCCGGCCAGTACCAGCACATACAACATGGTATTGCGGTCGCCGTAATAAAAATAATAAAACGCCGCTATCAACACCATCACACCGGGCACCAGCAAGCGGTTTTTTTTCATACCGTGCTGAATTTCTTCGGATTTTTTCAGGCGCATTTCATTAAAATGCACCAAATCCTGTTCTCGGAATTCGTATTCAATTTCAATCATGACTGTTTTTTAGTTGTTATTAATGCATTTTAATTTTGGCATGGGCGCTACGCCGGAAAATATTGGAGAGCGTCAGCATGGCGGTCCTGAAATAACCGTGAATGGCCACTTGGTGCATTTTATACAAGGATAAATAAACCAGCCGCGCGACAAAACCGCCGACGCTGACGCTACCCATCAGATTACCCATCAGATTTCCGATAGTGGTGTATTTGCCCAGGGAAACTAAGGAGCCGTAATCATGGTACTCGTATTTGACCGGCGGCTGGCCTTTTAACCGGCGTACCAGGGTTTTATGCAACGTGGTCGCCTGCTGGTGGGCCGCTTGCGCTCTGGGCGGTACGTTTTCCTGACGGCCGGGCCACGGGCAGGCGGCGCAATCGCCGATGGCGAAAATATCGGGGTCGCTGGTCTGCAAGCTTGCATCGACCACCAGCTGATTGATGTGATTGGTTTGTAAGCCATCCAAACCTTGCAACCAATTAGGTGCCTTAATGCCTGCGGCCCAAACTTTAAGGTCGGCTTCGATAAATTCGCCGTCCTGGGTTTTGATGCCTTCTTGAGTAATTTCCGTCACCCGGCAACCCAACTTAAGATCAATACCCAGCTTGGCAAGTTGTTGCTGGGTCGCCAAGGCCAGCTTGGTGGGCAATGCAGGCAACAGCCTGGTCGCCGCTTCGATAATCGTCAACTTGAAGTGGCTGGCTTTCTCGAAACCGTAAACCGCAAGTAAATCGGTAACTTCATGCAATTGCGCCGACAACTCAACACCGGTTGCACCGGCACCGATAATGGCAATCGACAATGGCTTGCCGCCCATCGCCGAGTGCGAGAGGTTTTTCATGTAAGCTTCAACCAGCTGACGTTGAAAACGGAACGCTTGCTGGGTGGTATCCAAGAACATGCAATGCTCGTCCACACCTTTGATATTAAAGGTATTACTGATACTGCCTATGGCCATCACCAAGGTGTCGTAAGCGAAAGTGCGGCGTGGAATCAATTCCTCGCCGGCCTCATTCAACGTCGGGCTGACATAGATTTCTTTTTGGGCGCGGTTTAAACCTTCCATTCTGCCCAGCCGGAAACGGAAATGGTTGCGGTGCGCCTGCGCCAGATACTCGATTTCCTCTTCTTCCGCAAGTGTACCTGCCGCTACTTCATGCAATAGCGGTTTCCAAATATGGGTGGATGAAGCGTCTAAAAGCATGACTTCGACTACATTGCTTTTACCGTATTTTTTCCCCAAACCGGTTGCCAGTTCCAAACCGGCCGCGCCGCCGCCGACGATAACGATTCTATGTTTTTGCTGAGTTTCCGCCATTGCAATCCTCTCTAAACAAGCTTAAGCCAATAAGGCGCTTCCCGGCCATGTATCAAAACATCCTGCTTGGCGGGCATTATATTAGGACTGCCGATGGCTTGCTGTTTTTTTAGTTACGCAAACCTGCCAACTAGTTTAAGATGGTCGTCTTAATAGCATAATTACTGGAACACCGTCATGCACCGTATTCTTTTGCTTATTTTATTTGCCGCGTTACCGGTATCGGCTTTTGCCGAAGCGGAAGACAGCAAAGCCGGTGACATAGAAGCACCGCCGCAAGCTGCCCCGGAAGCGCCGGAACCGCCATTACCGGTGCAAAGCGGTGAAGTACTGGAGCCGGACATTACCATTATCCGCCGGGAAAAAGAAACCGTGCAGGAATACCGTACCGGCGGCAAACTTTATAAAATTAAAGTCATCCCAGACGTAGGCCCGCCTTACTACATGATCGACGTCGACGGCGACGGCAAGCTGGACGTTCAACAAAACGACGCCGACCGTCAAGGCCGTACCAATGTTTGGAAGCTATTGGAGTGGGATTAACCCGTTACTAGGCGCGCGCACGCCAACACGAAAACCCTAACGTAAAAGAATACCGAACCGCTTAAAAGCAATCCTTGCCGAAGACCCGGAGCGCACATGAACTTCCGCTTTCCTTATTGGTGGTTAAATAAATCGCAAACCGGCGTTTCCCCGTTTTCTCCCTATCTCCTTAAACGCCATGCTTTAACCCAAGCCAAACACGGCTCGCTTAAGGTCACTCAGCCACCGGGTTGTCCTGATAACTGGCCGGATAGCGACAAAGCATTGGATTGGCTTTATCAATTGCTTTCTATCCTGGATTCCAAAGCTTCGGCGCTGATGCGGTTAAACGGCGTTATGCTGGCAGCGGCGGCGTTTATGCTGCAACCGGAATACCATGTTCTTGGCATTATTAAACTTCTAGTAGCATTTAGCGCCACCGGATCAACCCTTTCCATCGCCTGCTGCCTATCGGTGGTATCGGTGGATTGGCCGTTTTTGAGCCATGTCTCGGAAAAGACCACCGCCGGCGGCGACAAAGTATTCGACTTTAGCAATGAGTTTCACCTTCTGCAACAGGTGGCCGATTTTCGGCAAAAGCTGTACATGACCGGCTGGAGGATGTCTTTCGCGGCTACCGTCATGTTCTTGGTGGCGATAGTCTTGTTCTTTTTATCTCAACTTTAAAAAGGTTGTGCCCATGCCGGAGAACATCCCTTTAGAACTGATCAAAGCGGCTATTGAAGTGGCCCGGCATGCGTATGCGCCTTACTCGCATTTTGCCGTCGGCGCGGCGGCAGTGACCACGGACGGCAGTCTTTACACCGGCGCCAACATGGAAAACGCTTCCTACGGACTGACCGTTTGCGCGGAAATCGGCGCGCTGCAAGCGGCTTGCAGCGCGGGAAAATTAGCCGACATCGTTAAAATTGCCGTGGTAGGCAGCCCCCAAAGCGAAAACTTTACCACTCAAAGCCAACTCATCACCCCGTGCGGACGCTGCCGCCAACTGATCCTGGAAAGCGCCAAACTCGGCCAGCGCGACATTGAAATCTGGTGCGCCAGCCCGAATATGACATCAATTGCGTTACACCACAGTTCCACCTTGTTGCCGCATAGTTTTAGTGCCGACGATCTCGCGATAGCGGATAAAACATGGCTGGACAGCCAACGTTAAAAGCCATCGTTTTTGAATGAAAACTAAAAACTTATGCCTGCCTGATTAGTGAGCCAACCCCGGTGTCCGACGGCCAAA
>PERF01000011.1 GCA_002928495.1 Methylobacter sp.
GGCTGGTCGAAAGCTTCCACAACATAATAAGTTAAATTTTCTTCGGTAGCCCGGTTAAGGAACTCGCGCAAAAATTTGGCTTGATTTGATAATGATGCGGTGGCGTGCTTGTTGGGTTGCCCATTTGAAGGCCAGCCAACCTCAGTTACAATGGGTTTGTTAGGATATTTCGCCTGCAATTCATGATAACGATCAAATACGTGATCAACCGCATCGTCTACGTTGATTCCTTCCCAGTACGGCAAAAAATGCACCGCGAGATAATCGACTTCGGGCACTAATTCCGGGTGCTTCATCCATTGATCCCAAGTTTCCGATGTGCTTACCGGCCGCCAGGTGCGTTTGCGAACCTCACGCAAATACTCAATCAATTTATCGGGGCTGACATCGCCCCGTAATAAAGTTTCGTTACCCACCAAAAGACGGACAATTTTGGGGTTATTTTGCCGGCTGATCTGGATTAGTGTTTCTATTTCCTCCCGGTTTTTTTCACGCTGATGTAGCTTGGATTCATCGTCGCCTTTCTCTTCGTCGCCTATCCATGCGCCAAGGGTAATATTCAGTTTATGCTTGGCGGCAAGTTCGGCAATGATGTCTTGCCCATGCAGCATACTGTAAATGCGTATTGCGTGGACTTTACCCGACAAAAGCGCAAGATCGCTCTCGATTTGATCCGGTGTGGGGTAGTTATTGTTATCGAGAGTGGACTCTTTGTGTCTGGGATCAAAAGTGACCCCCATCAATGGCTTGCTCCATGATTTTAATTGCAAGGGGTTATTAACGTAACTCCAAATGCTGAAGTTGACAACGACAAGTAAGGTAAGAGCAATAACAGCGACTATCCTGGTTTTCATGTTTTTAATTTTTAGAATGTATAAAAAGCGGTGAAGGTCAAATTCAATCAGTTTAGTTTAATGACGCTGACTATAGGCTGAACAAAATATATCACTAGGTTTCACATCTAGCTTTTCTTAATATACAAATCGGTAATGGTACCGCTAATCATTTCTGCGGCAAAAGCAACGGTTTCCGATAAAGAGGGATGCGCATGGATTGTTAATCCGATATCCTCGGCATCGGCTCCCATTTCTAGAGCCAGCACAGTTTCGGCGATAAGTTCACCCGCGTGGGAACCGACAATTCCCGCGCCCAGAATGCGGCCGGTGGTTTTATCGGTTATCAGTTTGGTGACGCCTTCCTTACGACCGGTGCTTAGCGAGCGACCACTGGCCGCCCAAGGGAAACTGGCCTTGTTATACTCTATGCCTTGCTGTTTGGCTTGGTTTTCGGTCAGCCCCATCCATGCCACCTCAGGATCGGTATAAGCAACTGACGGAATGGTTAACGCATCAAAACCGGCTTTATGTCCGGAGGCAACTTCAGCGGCAATCTTACCCTCATAGCTGGCTTTGTGGGCGAGCATGGGGTTGCCGGCAATATCTCCGATGGCAAAAATGTGGGGAATGTTGGTACGCTGTTGTTTATCGACCGCTATAAAGCCCCGCTCATCAACATTGACACCGGCTTTTTCGGCAGCGATTAAGAGTCCGTTGGGTTTACGTCCGATGGCTACCAAAACTTTGTCGAACAATTCCGACTCAGGTGCTTCTTTCCCTTCGAAAACGACGTTCAGCCCGTTTTCCTGGGCGGTTATTTCCTTCACCCGGGTCGATAGCCAGATATTTTTGTACTGTTTTTTGACATGGCGGTACAGCGGGGTAACCAAATCGTTATCACAACCTGGGATTAATTGATCCATTAACTCGACTACGCTTATCTCGGAGCCTAAAGCGTGAAATACCGTTGCCATTTCCAGGCCGATAATACCGCCGCCCACGATTAATAACTTCCTGGGAATATCGGTAAGCTCCAGCGCCCCGGTGGAGTTCATCAGGCGCGGGTCGTCATTGGGGAAACTGGGAATGTTAGTCGGCTGAGAGCCGGCGGCTATGATGGCTTGGTCAAATGTGATGGTTTGTTCGGTGTGTTCGGATTTTACCGTTAAGCTTTTATCGGAACTGAATTGTCCGGTGCCCTGGACGACGGTAATTTTACGTTGCTTGGCCAGTCTCGCGAGGCCGTCGTTTAAGGTAGCGGTAACACTGTTTTTCCAGCTTCTGATTTTATCCAGATCGATTTCCGGTTTACCGAAACTTACACCATGTTGAGAAAACGCTTCCGCTTCATGGATGACTTGGGCAACATGTAATAATGCTTTTGAAGGAATACAGCCAACGTTTAGACAGACGCCGCCTAGTACAGGAAACCGTTCCACTATAACCACCTGCTTACCTAAGTCGGCAGCGCGGAAAGCGGCGGTATAACCACCGGGTCCGCCACCTAAAACCAAAACTTCGGCATGTAATGCGGAGGTATTGTCCAAGGAATTCATCTCCATTTCTGTACTCCTAAAGTAATAAGCGGCGAATATCGCCGAGATAATTTTTGATTGCCGTCATAAAGCGCGCGCCCTCCGCGCCGTCGATGACGCGGTGGTCATAGGTGATGTCCAGTGGCAGCATCAATCGGGGAACAAAATCCTTACCATTCCATACCGGCTGCATTTTTGCTCGTGTCACCCCCAAAATAGCGACTTCCGGCGCGTTTACAATCGGCGTAAATGCCGTGCCCCCAATCCCGCCCAAGCTGGAGATGGTTATACAGCCGCCTTGCATGTCACCCGGCATCAGTTTGCCGGCACGGGCTTTTTCGCTTTTTTCCGCCAATTCCAAGGCAATCTGATTCACTGATTTTTTATCGACATCGCGTAAAACCGGGACCACCAGGCCATTTGGGGTATCAACCGCAATGCCGATGTTAAAATATTTCTTCAAGATCAGTTTTTCCCCATCGGGCGACAAGGAGGCATTAAATTGCGGAAATTGCCGCATGGCGGCAATTAACGCCTTAATAATAAAAATTAAACCGGTGATTTTAACTTCGCTGTTGGTTTTTTCAGCATTAATTGTACTCCGGAAAGCTTCCATTTCAGTAATATCCGCTTCTTCATGATAAGTAACCAGCGGCAGATTTAACCAGACCCGGCTTAAATTTTGCCCGGTCATTTTTTTGATTTTACTGAGTTTCAGCTCTTCAATTTCGCCAAATTGCGTGAAATCCACGGCTGGTATGGGCGGTATGCTTCCACCGGTTTGGCTGCTGCCTTGGCTCAAGGTTTTTTTAATGTAATGTTTAATATCGTCTTTAAGTATTCGCCCTTTGCGTCCGCTACCGCCGGTAACCAGATTGATATCGACGCCTAACTCACGGGCAAAAAGCCTAACTGCCGGCGTTGCGTGCGCGGGACTGCCCTTACTGGCAGGAAGTGCTTCGGGCGGGCTGGATTGGGTTGCTGGTGGCTGTGCTGTTTCCACCGCCTTGGGTTGTTCAGGAAGCTTAATTGCCTGCGCTGTATTTTCAGCTTGAGCGGTTACCGCTTCAGGTGCAGGCGGCTTTTCCTGATCTAGAGACGTTTGTCCGCTTGCCGCTACCATTGTAGCTGCGGTTACAGTGGCAATCAGCGTGCCTTCAGAAACCTTATCTCCCGTTTTTATAAATACTTCGTTAACGGTTCCGGCAGCCGTGGCGGGTAGATCCATGCTGGCCTTATCGGTTTCAAGCATGGCGATAGTCTGATCCAGGGCCACGATATCGCCGGGTTTAATCGAGACATCGACCACATCAACATCGGTAACATTGCCGATATCCGGCACTTTAATTTCTATTAAGGCGCTCATTTTATTTCCTTATGTTAACCAAGGTGCTGGTGCTTCAGGGTTAATGCCATATTTTGCGATAGCGACATCGACCTTGGCTTTATCAAACTGGCCAAGATCCGCCAAGCTTTTTAATGCGGCGACTGTAACGTGCCAGCGGTCAACCTCGAAGAATTTGCGTAGCTGCTCGCGGGTGTCGGAACGGCCGAAACCGTCAGTGCCTAACACGAGATAAGGTAAGGGCACATAAGCCCGGATTTGTTCGGCAAAACCGCGTACGTAATCACTTGCCGCGATGACGGGGCCCTCGGCTTTCTCCAGGCAGCGCGTAACGTGGGGTATCTTTGCCGGTTCTGTCGGGTGGAAGCGGTTCCAACGGGTACAGGTTTGGCCATCCCGTGCCAGTTCGGTAAAACTAGGGCAACTCCAAAGATCGGCTACCACTCCCCAGTCATCGTGCAATAGTGCGGCAGCGGCCTCAACTTCGCGGAAGATGGTACCTGAGCCCAATAATTGAACCCTTGGCGCTTTTTTCTTGGCGCCTTTACGAAAGGCATACATGCCTTTAAGAATGTCATCCTCAATACCTTTAGGCATGGCAGGGTGCACATAGTTTTCGTTCATTACGGTGATGTAATAGAAAATATCCTCTTGTTCTACATACATGCGTCGTAAGCCGTCTTGGATAATGACCGCCAATTCATAGCTGTAAGTCGGGTCGTAGGAGATGCAGTTGGGAACGCTGGCTGCGGCGATATGGCTCTGGCCGTCTTCATGCTGCAAGCCTTCACCGTTCAGGGTGGTTCTGCCTGCGGTGCCGCCCAGTAAAAAGCCGCGTGTGCGCTGGTCGGCGCCGGCCCAGATTAAATCGCCGACGCGCTGAAAACCGAACATGGAATAGTAAATAAAGAACGGAATCATGGGCACGTTATGGGTTGTGTACGAGGTGCCGGCAGCAATCCAATCACACAAGCCGCCGGCTTCGTTAATGCCTTCTTGTAGTACTTGGCCATGCTTGTCTTCTTTATAAAACATTAATTGGTCGGCATCCTGCGGGGTATAAAGCTGGCCAACCTGCGACCAGATACCTAATTGCCGGAACATTCCCTCCATGCCGAAGGTTCTTGATTCATCGGGCACGATCGGGACAACGCGTTTACCGATGTGCTTATCTTTAATCAAAATATTCAGTAACCTGACGAAAGCCATGGTTGTTGATATTTCCCGGTCTTCACCACTACCTTCCAGCAACGGTTTAAAATCGGCTAGGACAGGAACATCCAACGCTTGGGATTTCCGCCGTCTGGCGGGAAGTTGTCCGCCTAAAACGGTACGCCGCTGCTTCATATATTCCAACTCTTTGGAACCTTCAGGAAAGCTCAGATAAGGTAGTGATTCGATATCATCGTCGGAAACCGGCAGGTTGTAGCGGTCGCGAAAGCGTATTAGCGAGCTTCGGCTCATTTTTTTCTGTTGATGCGTCGTGTTTTGCGCTTGCCCGGATTCGCCCATTCCGTAACCTTTGATGGTTTTGGCCAAAACCACGGTAGGTTGGCCGGTATGGTTAACAGCCGATAAGAACGCGGCATAAATCTTATTGGCATCATGACCGCCGCGATTCAACTCCCAAATATCGCGGTCCGACCAATCCGCCACCATGGCTCTTAATTCCGGGGTATTGAAAAAATGTTCTCTTACAAACGCCCCATCTTTGGCTTTGAAGGTTTGATAGTCGCCATCAACGCATTCCATCATCCGTTTGACCAAGAGCCCGTCTTTGTCTCTGGCTAGCAAGGAGTCCCAGCGATGTCCCCAAACCAGCTTAATAACATTCCAGCCGGCGCCGCGGAATTCAGCCTCCAACTCCTGAATAATTTTGCCGTTTCCGCGTACCGGTCCATCCAAGCGCTGCAGATTGCAATTGACTACGAAAACCAAATTGTCCAGTTTTTCCCGTCCTGCCATACCAATCGCGCCCAAGGATTCAGGCTCATCAGTTTCGCCATCGCCGAGAAAAGCCCAGACTTTACGTTTTGAGGTGTCGGCAAAGCCACGGTCTTGCAAATAGCGCATAAACCGTGCTTGATAAATCGCCATGATTGGACCTAAACCCATGGAAACTGTTGGGAATTGCCAAAAATCCGGCATTAACCAAGGGTGCGGGTAAGACGATAAACCGTTACCGTTGACTTCCTGGCGGTAATTATCCAGTTGATCTTGAGTCAACCTTCCCAGCAAAAAAGCACGGGCGTAATCACCGGGTGCGGAATGTCCCTGAGTGAAAACCAAATCGCCGCCGTGCTGGTCAGAAGGTGCATGCCAAAAATGGTTATAACCCACATCATATAAAGTCGACGCCGATGCGAAACTGGCGATATGTCCACCGACGTTGGTGTCTTTGTTAGCCCGCAAAACCATCATCATGGCATTCCAGCGAACATACGAGCGAATGGAATATTCAATAGCGGCATCACCGGGAAATTGAGTCTGTTGCGATACAGGAATCGTGTTGATATAGGCGGTGTTGGCGCTAAATGGAATATCAAAACCGGCATGGCGGGTAGCGGCTACCAAATGTTCGATCAAAAAATGCGCACGGGCACTGCCTTCCCGTTCCATAACCGCTTGTAGGGCTTCAACCCATTCCCTGGTTTCAACCGGATCGATGTCGAATTGCCCGGCTACCTCGGAAACTAAATTGGTACTCATATTTTCATCCTAATTTGAGGAGGGTAAGTAAACTAAAAATTCGCTCTTTTGAGAAATTTAAGACTGGTTTTGAAATGGTGTGTTGACAATTGTGCTCAAAGTTTTGCATCAATGGACAAGGAAGTTATCTATTAGCTTATCTCTATGGCAATAATATAGCATTAAAGACGTTGAAACTGAATATGCGCTAAGTCTTAATATCAAATTTGCCGGTCATTTTCGGCAATCGGCGTCGGGCTTTTTTACTTTCGACCGGCAATGTTTTAGCCAATTTTTTTAGTTATAATCAGTCATTTTTAATTTCACTCAAAAACATGTCCGATATTAACAAAGTTGTTTTGGCTTATTCAGGCGGATTGGATACCTCGGTTATTCTCAAATGGTTACAAGACGTCTATCAATGCGAAGTGGTGACGTTTACCGCGGATTTAGGCCAGGGCGAAGAGGTGGAACCCGCGCGCGCCAAAGCAAAGGCGCTAGGTATCAAAGAAATTTACATTGACGACTTGCGCGAGCCATTCGCCAAGGAATTTGTTTTCCCCATGTTCAGGGCCAATACAGTCTACGAAGGCGAATATCTGTTGGGAACTTCAATTGCTCGGCCTCTGATCGCCAAACGGTTAATTGAAATTGCCAATGAAACCGGCGCCGACACTATTTCCCATGGCGCCACCGGAAAAGGTAACGACCAGGTCCGATTCGAATTAGGGGCTTATGCATTAAGGCCCGATATCCGAGTTATAGCGCCTTGGCGGGAATGGGACTTAACCTCCCGTCAAACGCTCTTGGCTTACGCCGAACAACATGGCATCCCGATAGAAATGAAAAAAGGCAAAGCTTCGCCTTATTCCATGGACGCCAATCTTCTACACATCTCTTACGAAGGCGGCATACTCGAAGATCCTTGGGCTGAGCCTGAGGAAGACATGTGGCGGTGGACCGTCTCACCTGAGTCGGCGCCTGATAAGCCCACCTACTTGGAATTAACTTACCGCCACGGCGATATTGTAGCCATTGATGGGGTGATGCTTTCGCCCGCGGAAATTCTGTCTAAACTCAACCAAATTGCCGGGGCTAACGGAGTGGGCAGGCTTGATTTAGTGGAGAACCGCTACGTAGGCATGAAATCACGCGGTTGCTATGAAACGCCGGGCGGCACGGTTATGTTAAAAGCTCATCGGGCAATGGAGTCAATCACCTTAGACCGCGAAGTCGCGCATTTAAAAGATGAGCTGATGCCTCGCTATGCTTCGTTAATTTATAATGGCTACTGGTGGAGTCCGGAACGCAAGATGCTTCAACACATGATTGATGCCTCCCAAGTTAATGTTAACGGACAAGTCAGAGTTAAACTCTACAAAGGTAATGTTACGATAGCAGGACGCGCTTCGGAGAGCGATAGTTTGTTCGATGCCAGTATTGCAACTTTCGAGGAAGATCAAGGGGCCTATAACCAAAAAGATGCAGAGGGCTTTATCAAGCTCAATGCGCTGAGAATGCGGATAGCGGCAAAAAAACAAGGCTAAACACATGAAGCCGGATAAATGCCAAGACAATTTTGATTAAGATTGTATAATGGCTTAAAAAACCAGCCGTTATAATAGGTTTAGTTTCACCCATGAAAGCAGCTTTTTGCAGGCTAAGGTAATGTCAATGAGTGATAGGCGAGAAAGCGATTCTGATTTTGTCGGTGTGGAAGAACACCGCACAGTCGTATTACAACACCTCCCACCTCATCAAGGTTTGGCCAAAGTCAACCAGTTTTTGCTGGCCAGCGTTTTTGTATTGATGATGATTGTTTTTATTCTGGGATTCTTTTTAATTCCCGATGAAAACAAAGTAATTGAGAGCTTTGTAAAAGCCAACACTTCGGATATAAGCGCAAATATGAATCCGGCTATTTCCGAAGAAGTTAACACCTTGAAAGGCCAGTTGGCGGGTTTAGTCAGTGGTTCTATTGAAAGCAAGCTTAGAGTTTTGGAAGACAACATACGATCCGGGAAATTATCTTCGTCCCTAGGCATGGTTGAGGAGCTCAAAAATGATGTTGAGTTTTTACGAGGGTATGTAAAACCCATAAAATCAGACCGGTCTGTCAGTATTTCAAACGAGCAACTGATCAGGGAAATGTCGTATCTCAAGCGCTTGGTTTACATGACTTTAGCGTCTTGTGCCTTGATTTTTATAGGGTTTGTAGGCGTTTGGATAAAAAACAAACAACTTTTGCCGTATCAAAAACAGAGCACCGGCTATATCGGCAAAAAATAATTTTTTCCGGTAAAACTAAAAAAGCCGCTCCGGCGTTAATTCCGGAGCGGCTTTTTTGATGTGGCTTTTTTAGCGCTGTATTATTTGCTGCCCAAATAAGCATACAAAGCGTCAACAGCTTGATCTTCGCCGTAGCCGGCTTTTTTAACCGGACCTAGATCCATAATGGTGCCGATTGCTTTCGGCATACCGCCTTTACCTTCTTTTAAAACTTTTTCGAAAGTGGCTCTATCAAGTTTGCCTGATTTTACCAAATCAAACAATTGCGGATTTGATGCGATATCATGGCAAGTGCCACAGCCACGGCCAAAAGCGCGTTCGTAGATTTTTTGCCCGATTTCAAGTTGCTCGTTAGCGAAGACTGAACCGCTTAAAGAAATTAAAGCAGCAGCGGCTATTGTACCTAATGTTTTTTTCATATCGACCTCTCTTGGTTATAAAAATAGGCGGTTGTTTACAGCCCGATTAAGTAAATCCTATAAGAATAGGGAATTAAAGCTTAAAGTTCAATCATTTTTTCAGGGCATTAGCTAATATTTGCAATTCAGTCCTGTGCGAATATTGATACAAGTTGAGTGAACCAAAACTGAATAGGTATTTATTTCAGTTCGGGTGCGGTTTCATAAAACCAACGTAATTTTTCCCTTAAGGTCACAACGTTGCCAATAATGATCAATGTCGGTGCTTTAACATCGTAAACCGAAACTTGTGCCGGCAAATTTTTTAAAGTGCCGGTAAAAACACTTTGATTCACTGTAGTGCCTTGTTGGATCAAGGCTGCCGGAGTATCTTCCGGACAACCATGTTGAATTAATGATGAACAGATGATCTCAAGTCCTGCTAAACCCATGTATATGACAACCGTTTGCCGTGGCGCAGCCAATTGAGGCCAGTTCAGGTTTATGCTGCCGTCTTGTAAATGACCGGTAACGAAGATACACGAGTGGGCATGGTCTCTATGCGTCAGCGGAATTCCTGCGTAACTGGCACAGCCCGATGCTGCGGTAATGCCGGGAACAACTTGAAAGTTAATGCCTTGTTCCATTAATGTTTCAATTTCTTCCCCACCTCGGCCGAAGATAAAAGGATCGCCGCCTTTTAATCGGGCCACACGTTTGCCTGAAATTGCCAACTCGGCTAATAGCTTATTTATGTCCTCTTGCGGAAGGGTGTGGTCTTTGCGTTGTTTGCCCACGTATATTTTATCGGCATCGCGTCTTGCTAGTTCGATGATCTCGGGTGACACCAACCGGTCATAAACAATCACATCCGCTTGCTGCATTAAGCGCAATGCGCGAAATGTCAATAAATCGACCGCGCCGGGTCCGGCACCTATCAAATAGACCTCGCCTTTACTGCGCGCTAATCGGTCCGATGATGCTAACGAATGTTCAATTTGGCGTCCGGCTTCTTCGGGTTTGCCTGCAAAAACCAATTCTGCAATCGGGCCTTGAAAAATTTGTTCCCAAAAAATACGACGTTGCGCGGGATCAATGAATTGGGCTTTGACTTTGTGTCTGAATTGTTCGGCCAATTCGGCTAATTGACCATAAGCCGGCGGAATCATACTTTCGATTTTTGCTCGCAGCAACCTGGCTAAAACCGGAGCGCTTCCACCCGATGAGACTGCGGCAACGATCGGTGAGCGGTCAATAATCGAAGGAAAAATAAAACTGCACAAAGCCGGATTATCGACAACATTAACCGGAATATTCAAAGCTTTAGCCGATTCTGCGACGAGCGTATTGACAGCTAAATCGTCGGTCGCGGAAATTACCAGCTTAAAGCCTTTAATATCGTCGGGTTGGAAGGTTTTTTGCAAAATTGTGAAATTATGCGCTTGTTTAAGTGCCAGGATTTTCGGGCTTATTTTGGTAGCAACAACGGTAAGTTTAGCCTGAGTTTTGCTTAGCAAGGTTAGTTTGCGCGTCGCTACGTCACCGGCGCCAACAATAAGGCAGGGTTGATTTTTGAGGTCTAAAAAAATTGGGAAATAATCCATTTTGCTTTGAAACTTCAACAGTTTTGGATGATATGATAATTATTGTCGTTAAAGTAATTAAAGCGGAACAATGATTGAGTTTGATATTGAGTTGGACGCCAGCGGTTTAAATTGTCCGTTACCACTACTGCGTTTAAAAAAAGCACTTGTGAGAATGACCAGTGGCGAGATTATTAAAGTAATCGCTACCGATCCGGCGGCGCATTTGGATTTCGGTGTTTACTCGGAACAAAGCGGACATCCTATTATCGATTTGGTAAAAGAGGCCGGCATACAAATTTTTTATATTCAGAAAAAATAAATACAAATTACTTTTGAAAATGATGGGTGGGGCATGTTATATCCCGTAAGCTGATTATCGGCCAGCCCAAATTTTTCGCCAATCCGTTCAATTGTTCATCCGGATCGACCGCGACCGGGTTGTCGACCCGTTGCAATAATGGCATATCGTTGTGGGAGTCGCTGTAAAACCAACTATTATCCATTGAATGCCCGGTTTGTTCCAGCCACTCCTCAAGCAATGCAACTTTGCCGGCCTGAAAGCAGGGAATGCCGGTATATTTTCCGGTAAAGCGGCCTTCGATAAACTCAGGCGGTGTTGCTAATAAATTGTCGATTCCGAATAAAGCGACTATGGGCTCGGTAACAAAACGGTTAGTGGCTGTGATTACCAATAAAATGTCGCCTTGCTGGCGGTGTTTATTGACCAGCATTTGCGCCGGCGCCAAAATGATCGGTTTAATCAGCAATTCAACAAATTCCGCTCGCCAGCGATAAAGCTGCTCAGGTTCATGTTCCGACAAGGGTTTAAGCGAGAACTCTAAAAATTTGTTTATATCCAGCGTTCCGGATTTGTAGTCGGCATAAAATTTGGCATTGGCTGCCTCATAACTATCCGGGTCAACTATGCCACGTTCAACTAAAAATTGCCCCCATAAGTAATCGCTGTCGTCGGCAATTAGTGTATTATCCAAATCAAATATAGCAAGCGCCACGGACTTGTTCCTATTTTAAAAAAACCGGGAAAAAATTATTGTCATCTAATTTGTCTTTATGGAACAATTGATCTATGTAAACGTCAATTTCCAAGTGGCAGATTTTAACATTAACAACCGACATCGGCTAAAACATGGAAAAGGCACTGAGAAAAGGCTTGCTCTATGATTGATTCAAAAGGATATAGGCCCAATGTAGGTATCATTCTTTGTAACGACGAAGGCCGTGTGTTTTGGGCTAAACGCATGGGTGCGGACTCTTGGCAATTTCCCCAGGGCGGAATTAATCCTGATGAGGAGCCGGAGGCAGCAATGTACCGTGAATTATGGGAAGAAACCGGATTGCAGCAGCAGCATGTACAACTGCTTGGACGCACGCGGTATTGGCTTAAATATAAGCTTCCTGAACGCTACATACGCAAAAACTCACTGCCGATATGCATTGGGCAGAAACAGATATGGTTTATTTTGCGTTTGGTTACGCAGGAATCTAATGTCCGTTTTGACCAAAGCGAAAAACCTGAATTTGAGAGCTGGCGTTGGGTGGATTATTGGGAGCCGCTAAAAAACGTGGTTTATTTCAAACGTAAGGTTTACCAAAAAGCCATGGCGGAGCTTGGCGAAATTTTAACAATAGATTCCGTACCGGTTAACGCGGCCGGTTATCTGGCTGCCAAAGATAAACTTTTATTTTCCAAACAACCCAAACAAGCTAATAGTGGCCATTAAGTTCAATTTCCGTTAGCTCGATAGGCAAGCGTATGACCTTTGAGGTTGAGCTGCCGTCGGGATTTAACGAAATAATCCTGTAGCCCGGTGCCGTGGTATCCAAGCTAAAATTGGTACTTAACGGGGTAAACTGAAAACAGGTTGATGGTGACCCAAAGACTTTAATATTGCCGTATTGCTCATCTAATATCTGGTGAATATGGCCGCAAGTTATTATTTTGACTTGCGGATACAATCCTGCGACATGTAAAAATCGGCTGCTATTTTTGATCATCATATTGTCCATCCAAAAACTCATGGTTGGCAGACAATGGTGATGAAGCGCAATTAAAGCAAAATGCTCAGGATGCGTAATAAGGCAATTTTCTAAAAACTCCAGCTCTTGTGGTGCTAATATCCCATCCGCCGAATCCGGTATTTGACTGTTCAGGCAAATGATTTGCCAATTACCTAGCAGCGCCTGCTTCGGCATGATACAGATCCTTGATTTAATACTTGCTCCATAATTAAAAAATCATCATGGTTTCCCGGTAAGCAAATACAGGGCACGCCAAGTTGTTGAAGATATCCGTTTAGGCGACTGTAACTCGCTTGGCAAGGCTCTTGGGCTAAATCGCCGGTCAAAAGTACTAAATCAAAAGACTGATAAGTATTAAAAGCTTGGTTTAGAACACGTTTAAAATAATATTCCGTATCGATACCCATTAATTTATCACCGGCACTCGCCATAATATGTAGGTCGGTGATTTGGAGTATAGCGATAGATTTGTTTACAAAATCATACATAAACTAACCGACCTGTTTGACGAGTACCTTGGAATTTCTTTGCGGGTTATACAAGGTTTTAAAATGCGCAGGCAAATTATCGACGAGCGCAGAGGAAAAACCACGTTCAATAAACCAATGGATCGTTTGTGTCGAAAGCACAAATAATTTTACTAAGCCTAATTTCTTGGCTTTTTGTTCGATATATTCCAGCAAGCGTTGGCCCCGGTTAGCGCTTTGGTAATCGGCATGCACCGCCAAACAAGCGACCATGCCGGTATTACTCTTAAGATCGCAATGTAAGGCCGTGCAGCCAATGATCAAACCGTCACGTTCAATAACGAAATAGTCTGATATTTCCATTTCAATTTTTTCGCGCGACCGTTTAGCCAGTTTTCCTTGTTGCTCTAACGGCTTTATTAATTCTAAAATTCCGCCTAAATCGTTTAGAACCGCTGCACGCAAGGTTTCAAAAGGCATGGCACTGATTAGTGTGCCATTGCCGTCACGGGTAAACAATTCCAGCAATAAGGCGCCGTTACAATGCCGGTCTAGCAAATGGACCCGCTCAATACCGTCTTGGCATGCTTTGATAGCAGCTCTCAAAGGCTGGCTGATGGCTTCGTCCAGTTCAGTATGGTGATTAAGAAAGTCATTGGCCTCAGCGATTGTCATCTGTGGAATCGGTTTTTTATTTTCCGGATAAAAATAAGTTTGTTCGGTTAACAAAATTAGTTTCTCGGCCTTTAGGGCTATGGCGACTGAGGTGGCAACTTGCTCAGCCGATAAATTAAAAACCTCGCCGCTGGGTGAGTAACCGATAGGTGAAATCAACACAACATTGTCTAAATCCAGTAATTGATGGATAGCTGCGCTGTCTACCCGGCGGACTTCACCTGTATGGCAAAAATCAATGCCATCGATGATGCCTATAGGTTTGGCCGTTACAAAGTTGCCGGAGGCAACTTTAACTTTAGCGCCCGCCATAGGGGAATTTGCCAATCCCAGAGACAGTAGTGCCTCAATTTCTATTCTGACTAATCCGGCAGCTTCTTTAACGCTTGGTAAGGCCTGCGTATCGGTAATTCTGAGATTATTATGAAACTTGGGTTGAATCTGCAATTTGTTCAACCGGTTGTCTACTTGCGGCCTGATGCCATGAACTAGCACCAGACGGATTCCTAAACTGTTGAGTAACGCAAAATCATGGACTAAATGCTCAAAATCATCAGCTAAAACGGCTTCTCCACCCAAGGCAACCACAAAAGTTTTGTTTCTGTGGGCATGAATGTAGGGGGAGGAGTTTCTAAACCAATAGACAAAATCGTGCAGCGATGACATCAAAGCGTCCAAACTCAATAGACTAAGTTTCTGGCATAGCCATGCTGCAGAGACTTCCGGATATAAAGCGCATTTACTGACATTGTGTTAGTCAACGTTGTCGGTCACTGCGCCTAAAGAAGCGGAACTCACTAGTCTGGCATATTTGGCCAAAACGCCGCGTGTGTAACGCGGGGCTGGTTGACACCATTTTTGCAGGCGCAGGTTAAGTTCCTGATCATTGATGTGTAGGGTCAATAAGTTATTTTCCGCGTCGATGGTGATGCTGTCGCCGTTTTCAACAATCGCCAGAGGACCGCCGACATAGGCTTCCGGGGTAATGTGTCCCACCACAAAACCATGAGTTCCGCCGGAAAAGCGCCCGTCGGTAATCAATGCGACTTCCTTACCCAGGCCTTTGCCCATGATGGCGGAAGTCGGTGACAGCATCTCGCGCATACCGGGGCCACCTTTAGGGCCTTCATAACGAATGACGATAACATCACCCTTGACGATGTCGCCGTTGAGAATACTTTGCAAGGCTTGTTCTTCAGCGTTAAATACCTTTGCCGTGCCGTTAAAACACAAACCTTCTTTGCCGGTTATTTTGGCAACAGCGCCTTCAGGCGCCAGATTGCCGTAAAGAATAACCAAATGGCTGTCTTTTTTGATGGGGTCTTCAAGACCATGAATCATGTCTTGCGCTTCCGGATAAGGCAAGACCTCGGCCAGATTCTCCGCCAAGGTTTTACCGGTCACGGTAAGACAATGGCCGTGCAGTAATCCTGCGTCGAGTAACGTTTTCATCAGTGGTTGAATGCCGCCGATCTCGACTAATTCAGCCATTTGATAACGGCCGCTGGGCTTAAGGTCCGCCAGCATAGGCACGCGTTTGCCGATGCGGGTGAAATCATCCAGCGTCAAATCCACATTGGAGGCATTCGCCATGGCCAACAAATGCAGCACGGCATTGGTGGAACCGCCCAAGGCAATCACTACGGTAATAGCGTTTTCAAAAGCGTCTTTGGTCATGATGTCGCTTGGACGGATGCCTTTTTCAATAAGCGCCATCACAGCTGCCCCGGCGCGTTCACAATCCAGGCGTTTATCATTCGATATGGCGGCCTGTGCGGAACTGTTCGGCAAACTCATGCCTAAGGCTTCAATCGCCGAAGCCATAGTATTAGCCGTATACATGCCGCCGCAAGAACCGGCCCCGGGAATCGCTTTTGCTTCTATGGCAGCCAGTTCGGTATCGTCGATTTTATTGTTTGCACGCGCGCCAACGGCTTCAAACACGGAAACGACATCCAATTTTTTATCGTTATGGCAGCCGGGCATAATGGTGCCGCCGTAAACAAATATAGCCGGGCGGTTTAAACGGGAAATGGCCATCATGCAACCCGGCATGTTTTTATCGCAGCCGCCGATCGCGACTAACCCGTCAAAGCCTTGGCAGCCGACTACGGTTTCTATGGAATCGGCGATGACTTCACGAGACACTAAAGAATATTTCATGCCTTCGGTGCCCATGGAGATGCCATCGGATATGGTTATGGTGTTAAAAATAACGGCCTTACCGTTCGCGGAGTTTACGCCGGTGGCGGCGTCGTCGGCGAGTTTGTTGATGTGCATGTTGCACGGCGTAACCATGCTCCAGGTTGAGGCAATGCCAATTTGAGGTTTACTGAAATCTTCATGGCTAAAGCCTACCGCATGCAACATTGCGCGGCTGGGAGCGCGTTCCATACCGTCAACAACTAGCGAGGAAAATTTGCGGGTTTCCGGTTTAGAAGATTGGTCGCCTGATTGAGCCATATGAATGCTGTCCTTAAAAATAAAAAATGAGTGATTACCCGTAGTTATCCCAGCTGCTTTTCCGCCGCCAGCCTAATTTGGGCAATATAAAACCAAGAATGACGCCGGTAATGGTCAAGATACCGCCGTACAGAAACCAATCTTGATTGCTGCTATCGGTTAAAGCCTGGTTTTCAAGTTTTAATTGTTGTAAATCGCGTTCCGCGTTGACCACGCGTTCTTGTAATTCATCACGTTGATTCTTTAATTGAATAATGTTGGCAGAAGCCTGCTTAATCTCGTTCAGCTCAAGGCTTAATTCGTCGCGTTCCTGTGCCAGCGATTTTTCCAGTGTTGTTCCTGGTGTTAACCTTTCCTTTAAATTCTCCAGCTCCGTTTTAAGCGAGGCATTTTCAGTTTGCAAGGCTTGCAGTTTTTGATTGGCAACTTCTATTTGTATGCGTTTTGGCGGTTCTTTTGACGTATGGCGGATTAGCATAAATCCGGTTGTGCCGTCATTGAGTTGAACGTTACTGAATCCGGTGCTGCTGTTTTGGGAGAGTACTTCCATTGGCGTGCCGGCTGGCAGCATTTTGATTATTTTGCTTTTTGAATCTTCTGCATTTCGCAGTGGTAAATCCAGGTGATCAATAACATAAACAGTTTGCGCAAAAGCGGAGCCAGATAAGATTAAAAAAATAAAAAACAAGCCATATATTTTTTTCACTGGATTCCTTACAACAATTGAGGTTGAAAATGAAAAATAAATTTATTTTGCACACATAAGAAATTCCAGCAATGCTTTTTGTGCATGCAAACGGTTTTCCGCTTCCGCAAAAACAATACTTTGCTTGCCGTCGATAACCTCGGCAGTAACTTCCTCGCCTCTATGAGCGGGCAGGCAATGCATGAACAAAGCATCCGGCTTTGCCGCCGCCATAACAGTCCGGTTAACTTGGTATTCATGAAAATCAAGCTGACGTTGCCGCTGTTCTTCTTCTTGTCCCATGCTTGCCCACACATCCGTGACTACTAAGTCCGCATTCTCGGCAGCTGCGCAAGCCGATGAAAAATAATTGACGTGCGTGCCGGCCTGCTTAACCGCTTCCGCATCCGGCAGATAACCGTCAGGGCAGGCAATGTTTAATTGAAAACCAAGTAAGTAGGCTGCGTCAACGTAAGAATTGCACATATTATTACCGTCACCGATCCAAGCCACGGTTTTGCCTTGAATATCACCGCGATGCTCAAAGTAGGTCTGCATGTCGGCGAGTAGCTGGCAAGGGTGCTGACGGTCAGTTAAACCATTGATAACGGGAACCGATGAGTATTCAGCAAAGGTAGTCACAGTGTCATGCGAATGGGTTCTCAGCATGATGGCATCGACCATGCTGGATATGACTCTGGCACTATCTGCTAGTGGCTCGCCCCGGCCCAGCTGGGTATCGCGCGGCGATAAAAACAATGCGCTACCACCAAAATGGCACATGCCGGCTTCAAAAGAAATACGTGTGCGGGTTGATGATTTTTCAAAAATCATGGCCAAAACTTTACCTTTTAAAGGCTGATAGTCAGGATCCCGGAATTTTTTTAATTCACTGGCTCGGTTTAGCAAACTGCGTAGTTCGGCACTTGAAAAATCCAGTAAGCTAATGAAATGTCTTGGTTTTGTCATGTTTAGTCTGGGTCCCGGCAATAGCCATTAATCAGCCCGGACAAGGTTGTAACCAACAAGTCAATTTGTTCGTAATCGATTATCAAAGGCGGTAATAAACGGACTGTTTTTTCGTAGGTAACGTTGATCAGCAAGCCTAAATCCAAGGCTTTCAGCGTCAAATCCGCGCAAGGCCTGTCCAGCTCGATTCCAAACATCATGCCTTTGTGGCGAATATCAACGATATGAGGGTTACCCTCCAGCGAAGAAGTCAAGGCCGAATAGATGGCATTGCCTTTTAATTGCGCCTGATTAATAACATCGTCGTTATCAAGAGCGTCTAATACCGCCAAGGCCGCTGAACAGGCCAAGGGATTGCCGCCAAAGGTAGAGCCGTGTTTTCCCAAAGTCAGCAATTGGGCGGCTTTGCCTATAGCCAGACAGGCACCAATTGGAACACCATTGCCCAGGGCTTTGGCGAGGGTACAAACATCGGGCATGATGTCGTTATGCTGGTAAGCAAGAAACTTTCCGGTTCGCCCGATTCCAGTCTGAATTTCATCCAGCATCATCAGCAGCCCATGGTCATCGCATAGGGTTCTGATTTTGTTTAAATAGCCTGAGTCGGGAACATTAACGCCGCCTTCACCTTGCACCGGCTCCACCAAAACCGCTACAACTCCGGGATATTGTTGGATAGCGGCTTCCAAGGCGGGAACATCATTGTAGGGCACATGGACAAAGCCTTCTAACAAAGGTTGGAAACCGTCTTGAATCTTGGCATTTCCGGATGCGCTTAGGGTCGCCATGGTGCGCCCATGGAAACTTTTATCGGTAGTAATGATATAAGGCTTTTCAATATTTTTATGATGGCCATAAAGCCTTGCCAATTTAATCGCCGCTTCATTAGCTTCGGCGCCGGAATTGCTAAAAAAAACGTTTTCCATGCCGCTTTTTTCAGTTAATTTTGCTGCAAGGCGTTCCTGAGCATCAATACTGTACCAATTAGAGGTATGCAATAAAGTTTCACTTTGTTTGCAAATGGCCGCGTGCACGCCGGGATGCGCATGGCCTAAGCTGCAAACCGCAACCCCGGCGAGAGCGTCCAGATAGCGTTTGCCTTGTGTGTCCCATAACCATGCCCCTTGTCCTCGGACAAATGTCACCGGCAGGCGTCCGTAGGTAGGCATAATGTAAGCTGAGGTCATGAAATAATAATCCGGTCTAATCGTTTAGAGTAAAGATTGGAAAAATTTTCGATTATAGGGTGCAATGTATATAAGAACAAGTTTAATCGAATATTTACTTTTTAAAGAGTTTTAATATTGATATGATTACTAGGGATTTTGTTTGGAGCAAAAAAAAATGAGTGTTATCGAACGCATTAAAGAACAACTCAATAGTAATTCGGTTATTTTATATATGAAGGGCACGCCGGAGTTTCCGCAATGCGGATTTTCCGGTAAAACCGTGCAGCTACTTGATGCTTGTGGTGCTCAGTACGCCTACGTCAACATTTTTGAAGATCCGGAGATACGGGAAGCCCTGAAAGAATATTCGAATTGGCCGACTTTTCCTCAGTTATTTATCAAGGGTGAATTAGTTGGCGGCTGCGATATTGTGAGCGATTTATACAGCAAGGGCGAACTGCCTAAAATGCTTGCAGATGCAGGTGCCGCATCAGCTTAAAACTAACCGCGGTTACTGCTTGAAGTAACCGCGGTTATCTCTTCAGTGTGATTGTTTTCCGTGGCCAGTACTTCCATGTGCTTCCAACGGTTTACAATCCGGCAAAAAACCTCAGCGGTTTTTTCCGCATCATAAAGCGCCGAGTGCGCCATTTCGTTATCCCATTCAATACCCGCATGATGGGCAATTTTGGCTAAAACCGTCTGCCGGTAGGCTAATCCGCCTAGGGTGGCGGTATCAAACGTACTAAACGGGTGAAACGGACTTCTTTTTAGTTGTGTGCGGTGAATCGCGGCGTTGAGGAAATTTAAATCAAAACTTGGGTTGTGCCCGACCAGTATTGCTTTAGTGCATTCATTGCGTTTAATGGCTTGCCGTATCGGTTTGAATAACAGGTTTAAGGCATCCCGTTCCTCCACCGCCATTCGGAACGGGTGGTAAGGGTCTATGCCATTGAATTTAAGCGCTGCTTCGTCAAATTCCGCATTCTTGAACGGGATAACATGCGTCGAGTAACTCTCGCTCGTAATTAAGTCTTGTTGACAATCATATTCAACAATCACCGCGGCAATTTCCAACAAAGCATGTTTCTTTGGGTTAAATCCGGCTGTTTCGATATCGACTATGACCGGTAAATATCCGCGGAACCGTTGGCCGAGTGGAGTAAAAATTTTTTCCATTGAATTGTTGATTATTTGAAATATTTAATGTTCAGTTATAAGCTTTTTGTGTATGCTATTATGCATGACTGCCAAGGCAAACAAGTAATTGATAATAAAAAAACATAGCAGGAGATTCATAGAATGCTAACTAAAAAACTCATCCAAGCGGCTGGCGCGTTAGTTTTCAGTTTATTAACCGCGTGCGCTACCGTAGGGGAGGGCGATGCCCGTGATCCTTTAGAAAGCTGGAACCGTGGCGTGCAGGATTTTAATGACGGGCTCGACAAATATGCCATCAAGCCGGTGGCCCAAGGTTATCAGTGGATTACGCCGGATTTTGTCGATGAGGGCGTAAGCAATTTTTTTAGCAATATTGACGACATCAGCGTCACTATTAATGACTTGCTGCAATTTAAACTGGAGCAGACCGGTTCGGACGGGGCAAGATTGATAGTTAACTCAGTTGCCGGCATTGGTGGCTTGATCGATGTTGCCAGCCTGATTGATTTGCCCAAGCATCGGGAAGATTTTGACCAAACCTTAGGGGTATGGGGCCTGCCCACCGGGCCATACTTGGTATTGCCGTTGTTTGGGCCCAGTTCGCCTCGCGGCGTATGCGGTCTTGTTGGCAAAGCAGCGATGAATCCGATCAGCTATATCGATTCCGCCGCGATCACCGGGGGGCTGTTTACGTTGAATACCATCGATGTGCGTTCGGATAATCTCACGACCGAAAAAATTATTGACGAAGCCTCTACCGACCGCTACGAGTTTTTGAAAAACGCTTATTTCCAAAACCGGAACTATTTGGTTAACGACGGCAACGTTCCTGAAAGCGAAGATTTTGATCTGGATGAAGAAAGCCAGGGGCCGGTCAACCCATTCAGCAAATAACAGCGCCGATTTTGATCTTGGTTTCTGCAGGTTGTCATGATTTGTGGAAACTAAGATGCCAGCTGCCAGTTTAAAACCTCTCCCGCTTTGAGCGGAATAATCGAAGTTTTTTCGTTGTCGTAAGAATTAGGCACTTGCCACGGGTTTTTTTCAAGCATTATGGTGGCGGTGTTCCGTGGCAGCCGATAAAAGTCGGCACCGTAAAAGCTGGCAAAAGCCTCCAGTTTTTCCAAAGCTCCAACGTGCTCAAAGGCTTCCGCGTAGAGCGGCAAAGCTGCAAAAGCATTGAAACAGCCGGCACAGCCGCAAGCTGATTCTTTGTCCGATCTAAGATGCGGGGCGCTATCGGTGCCTAGAAAAAACCTAGAATCGCCACTAGTCGCCGCTGACAGCAGCGCTTGACGGTGTTCTTCCCGTTTCAACACCGGCAGGCAATAGTTATGGGGTCTGATAGCGCCGGCCAGTAAAGCATTTCGGTTATAAAGCAAATGCTGCGGTGTGATGGTTGCCGCTAAATTCGAACTTTGCGATTTGACAAACTCCACCGCTTCTTTGGTGGTTACATGCTCCAGAACAATTCGTAAGCCGGGAAAATCATGGATTATGCTAGACAAGACCTTGTCGACAAAGACACGTTCCCGGTCGAAAATGTCACAATCGGGGTCGGTAACTTCGCCATGTATCAATAACGGCAAGCCGGATTTTTCCATCGCGGCAAGCTGTGGATAAATTTGTTTAATATCCGGCACGCCGGCTTCGGAATTTGTGGTTGCCCCGGCGGGATATAATTTAATGCCGTGGATATAGTCTGATTGCGCGGCCAGAGCAATTTCTTCCGCCGTGGTTTCTGAGCTCAGATACAAGGTCATTAAAGGTTCAAAGTCTGAGTTTTCCGGTAATGCCGATAGTATCTCTTGACGATAAAGCAAAGCCTGCGACACTGTGATTATGGGCGGCTTCAAATTCGGCATGATGATCGCCCTGCCGAATTGGCGGGCAGTGTGTCCGATTACGGCTTTTAAAATGGCTCCGTTTCTGACATGGAGATGCCAATCATCAGGTTTGGTAAGGATTAATTTTTGCATCCGTAAGGCAATTGTTTTGTAAAATTAAGCACAGATTTTATCGTAATGGACTTGAAAAGCTATCAAAGTGCCTTATTGTATTAATTATTTTTTCTTTAGGAGCCCAACATGCCGATTTATGAATATCAATGCCAGTCATGCGGCCACGAGCATGAAGCGCTGCAAAAGCTCAACTCGGAGCCATTGCTTCATTGCCCGGCATGCAGCAAGCCCGATTTAGTGAAAAAAATCTCTGCGGCCGGTTTCCGGTTAAAAGGCGGCGGCTGGTACGAGACCGATTTCAAAAGCGGAACTAAAAAAAACGTGGCGGGCGAAGCTAGCTCTACCTCCACCACTACCGCAAGTACGAGTACGGGCCACACTTGCAGCGGCAATTGCAGCCATTAATGCGGATTGGGTTAGCCGACAGTTAGGACATCATTAAATATTAGGATATAGGTTTATTATGCGTACTCACAAATGTGGGGAATTAAACACACAACAGTTAGATGCAATGGTGCAATTATGTGGTTGGGTGCACCGCCGCCGTGACCATGGCGGCGTTATCTTTATCGATTTGCGCGATCGTTCCGGTCTTGTGCAAATTGTATTCGACCCGGATTATCCCGAAACTTTTGCGCTTGCCGAAAGTGTACGCAGTGAGTACGTGTTAAAAATCGAAGGTAAAGTTCGTCACAGGCCTGAAGGCACCGTTAATCCCAATATGCGCACCGGAGAAATTGAGGTGTTGGTCAACCACCTGGAAGTGCTCAATGAGTCCGAAACTCCGCCGTTTCCGATAGAAAGCGAAATCGAGGTTAATGAAGAAACCCGGTTGCGCTACCGTTATATCGATCTGCGTCGCACGGCCATGCAGGAAAAAATGCGGGTACGCCGGGATGTGACCCGTGTGTTAAGAAACTTTCTGGATGCGCACGATTTTTTTGAAATCGAAACGCCTTATCTCACCAAAGCGACACCGGAAGGCGCACGCGACTATATTGTGCCCAGCCGCACCCATGAAAACGCCTTTTTTGCGCTGCCACAATCGCCGCAACTTTATAAACAGTTACTGATGATTGCCGGCATGGATCGCTATTACCAAGTTGTGCGTTGTTTCCGCGACGAAGATTTGCGAGCGGACCGGCAGCCTGAATTCACCCAGCTGGATATCGAGACATCGTTTTTAGACGAAAACGAAATCATGCAAATCATGGAAGAGATGATACGCCGGTTATTCGCTGAGGTTATCGATGTCCGGCTCGATCCGGTTTTTCCACGCATGACTTATCAGGAAGCCATGTCCCGTTTCGGTATAGACCGGCCGGATTTGAGAATTCCGTTGGAGCTGGTGGATATTGCCGATGAAATGAAAGAAGTAGATTTCAAAGTATTCTCAGGCCCGGCCAACGATGCCAAAGGCAGAGTGGTAGCTATGCGCGTGCCAAATGGTGGGGAATTAAGCCGTAAAGACATCGACGATTTAACCAAGTTTGTCGGTATTTACGGTGCCAAAGGCTTGGCCTATATCAAAGTCAACGACCGAAACGGCGGGATTGAAGGTTTGCAATCGCCTATCGTTAAATTCGCCGCGCCTGAAGTTTGGGAAAAAGTGCTGCAAAAAACCGGGGCGCAAACCGGCGACTTAGTATTTTTTGGCGCCGATAAGGCCACCATTGTCAACGAAGCTATGGGCGCTCTGCGGGTTAAACTTGGTCATGATTTAGGTATGGTTGAAGGTGCATGGAAGCCGCTTTGGGTTATTGATTTCCCGATGTTTGAATGGGATGAAAAAAACCAGCGCTATACAGCTATTCATCATCCTTTTACCGCGCCTAGTTGCACCCCCGAAGCACTGGTAGCCGATCCCGGAGCCGCCTTGTCACGGGCTTATGATTTAGTGCTCAACGGAACCGAAGTCGGCGGCGGCTCCATCCGTATCAACCGAATGGCCATGCAGGAAACCGTATTTAGAATTTTAGGGATCAGTGAAGCCGAGGCGAGAGAAAAGTTCGGCTTTTTACTGGACGCTCTGAAATACGGCGCACCGCCGCATGGCGGGTTGGCTTTCGGCCTTGACCGATTGGTTATGCTGATGACGGGTTCGCATTCAATCCGCGACGTTATTGCCTTCCCTAAAACCCAATCCGCAGCTTGTCCATTGGTCAACGCACCGGCTCCGGTCAGTGAGGAGCAACTGAAAGAATTAGGCATCAAATTACGAAAGCCTGGAAAAGACCCTGAGCAAGCTAATCAGGCGGCGGGTTAATTTAATCAATACATGACTTAATACACTATTATGGCATTACCGATAGAAGATTTTGCGTTATTAAGCGATGAGGAATGCGACGCAAGAATTGTTGCCGCCAAAGACAAATTGGGTGGCAGTTGCGTAATTTTAGGTCATCACTATCAACGTGACGAAGTCTTTAAGCATGCCCATTTTTCCGGTGACTCGCTGAAGCTTTCGCGTAATGCCGCCGAATCCGATGCCAAATACATTGTGTTCTGTGGTGTGCATTTTATGGCCGAAGTTGCCGACATACTGTCCAAGCCCGAGCAAATTTCAATTTTGCCGGATATGGCGGCCGGATGTTCAATGGCGGACATGGCTAATTTGGTTAAAGTCAATCAGTGTTGGCAGGAACTAGCGAATATTTTGGATCCCGATTCGGCCGTTACCCCAATCACGTATATAAATTCAGCGGCTGATTTAAAAGCGTTTTGCGGCGATCACGGCGGCATAGTCTGCACTTCTTCCAATGCGCAAAGAATTTTGGAATGGGCGTTTGCACGGCGTGAGAAAATTTTGTTTTTCCCGGATCAGCACTTGGGGCGCAACACGGCCTTCAATATGGGAATTCCTCTGGAAGCCATGGTCACTTGGGATTTCTCTAAACCGCAAGGCGGACTAACGGTTGAACAAATTAAAAATGCCAAAATGATTTTGTGGAATGGGTTTTGTTCCGTGCACCAAGTCTTCCAGGCCAAACAAATTGACGATTTCCTGGAACGCCACCCGGAAACTCAAGTTATTTCGCATCCTGAAGCATGCTTCGAAGTTTGCCAAAAATCCGACTTTATCGGTTCTACCGAGTTTATTCTTAAAACCGTCAGAGAGTCGGCGCCGAATAGCCGCTGGCTGGTTGCTACCGAACTTAATTTAGTCAACCGGTTACATGAGGAATGCAAGTCCCAAGGAAAAAATGTGCATTTTATGTCGCCCATGCTTTGTATGTGTTCGACCATGTTCAGAACCGATCCCCAACACTTGACTTGGGTTTTGGAAAACCTGGTTGAAGGGCATGTGGTCAACCAAATTTCTGTACCTTCAAAAATTGCGCAATCCGCTAAAATGGCGTTGGATGATATGCTGCTGGTCTAGAAAGTTTTTTTGCCGATAACGATAAACTGCTAAACTAAAACAGGAGCCTTTTGCTATTAAGGCTCCAACTCTCTGAAGCGGCGTGCCGGAAAGTGGTGCCATGCTGCTTTCTGTCAATACATATTTGGGTTTTCGAAAGCTAAATTAAATCAATCTGGAGAAACTATGAATAAAATATTGATTAACATTGTGGTTGCATTCTCGTTGTCGGCCGGATCCGCTAGCGTTTGGTCAAATGCATCGATGGGAGGCATAAACAGTCTGGGAGTTTATGATATCAGTATTGACACCAGTACTTTGAATGGGATAAGTGCGGGTCTGTCGTTCGATTTTCTTGCAAATAGTCCTGGTTTTGCTGATTTTGTCAGAATCAGTAACTTTGAAACGGACGGCGCGTTTGATTTTTTGAGCTTTGATACCTTTGGTGACGTAAGCGTGAATCCCGGCAGCAATGCCACGTTAGGTAGTAGCGTTGATTTTTCTCAATTTTTTCAACCGCTTGTATTAGGTGATTTTGTTAACTTCAGACTTGACTTTCGCAATGACCCGGATGCGGTTTTACCGGGCAGTACCGACTTCCAAAATATATTTACTGTGACGTTAACGGATGAAACCGGCGAAGATTCTTTAGTCCAAACCGATGATTCGGAAGGCACAGACGCACTGCTGCAAGCCGATTTTTCAATTACTCTGCCTCAAACTGCAGCTTTATCCCTTTTTAATGCTTCCGGGCTTACGATTACGGCAACACCGGTTGCAGCGGTGCCTTTACCTGCAGCTTTACCCTTGATGGGTTTTGCAATCAGTATTTTGGCCGGATTGCAAAAGCGAAGAAAACTTTTAATGGTCTGATTTGAGATTTGGCTAAGCAACGGCTGGCATAACTTAAACGATGGCTATGCCAGCCGGTTTGTTTTTAATCTTCGATCATTACATTATCGTTGCGTTTTAACCAGCCCGGCTGTAAAACTCTGGCATAAACGCCAACACTGGGTAACTCTTTATTGGCAAACGGCACCAATGGCCGGTTTTTGGCAATGGCGTCTTTAAAAATACCATTGTCGGCGGGTAAGTCGCCTTGCGCTAATGTCGGCATAATACAACGCGGACACGGGTCAGTAATTTGCAAACGCAATTCGTTGCCTATACGGATAGTTTTACCCACCCAAGCATTTTCAACGAATCCTTTAACTCCTGCGCTATTGATAATGATATTGGGTCTAAACCGTCGGGCTTCGAATCGGCCTGTTGGGTAACATTCCTGTAACGCCTCTAAGGAGCTGGTGGTCAGGATATGAATAGTCGCATAATCAAAAAACGTTCCTTCAGCCGCGTCGCCTGCGACAGCTTCATTTGATATTTCATTGGCTTGTCCTGCATACTCGGGCCAAAATTGCTCTAATTGAGCTTGATTGGGGGCTTGGCTTTTAAGCTCCACTTTTTGGCCCAGGAATTGGGATATTTTGGCATTGATTTCAGTGTGGTCGCTGCGGACTAAGCTGCCGTCCGGCAATGTTATCCATACCGGCTCCGGATTGGCGGCTAACTCCGGATTGATGTATCTGGCCCGGAAATCGAAAAATCCCGGCCATTTCTTAGGATTTTTAGCGCTGACAACCTTTCCGGTATCCCTATCGATCAGTGCGTAGGCTCTATCGCCTAGCACGCCGGTCAGGCCCACATGAGAACCGTTGAGCTCTTCACCTTGCATGGATTTGACCGGATAACGCCAAATGGTTGAAACAGTATATTCTTTAATTTCAGGTTGGTTGTTTGAAGTCATTGATGGCCTGCATATTTTTGTTGTTGTTAAGAACTGGCATTGCTGGTGTGATTTGAAACAAAACGCTTCGAATACAAAACGTGATTTTAGATTACAACATGCCTCACGCAAACTGAAGATAAAATTATATCCGGCACTCACGTTGCATTAGCTAGGCGAACATAGTAACTTTTATGAATTTAGCCGACGCTTTCCAACATGGTCGATAGATTAGTCGAGTTCGCACAAAAAAGACCTTATTCAATCATTCTGGCCGTTTTGCTATTCAGGTTTGCCTATCTGTTTGTTAATGGCCTGGATTTAATCGGTGATGAAAGTTATTACTGGGACTGGTCGCGCAGACCTGACTGGTGCTACTACAGTAAGCCGCCGATGGTAGCCTGGTTGATCGGTTTATCGACTTGGCTGGGTGGGGATTATACGGCGGTGGTCAGACTGCCGGCCGTGGTACTGGGAACCGTGTTCCTGGTGTTTTTTTATGCCGTAGCCAACGTTTTTTTTAATCGAAAAGCGGCCGCCATTGCCTTATTGATGGTTTTGGCGATGCCGTTTAACGCGCTGGCAAATTTGGTCATGACGATCGATCCGCCGCTTTACTGCTTTTGGATCATCAGTCTTTATTTTTTGCACAATGCGTTGTTTAAACAGCAGCCTTACGCCTGGTTTTGGGCCGGATTGGCTACTGCAGCAGCCGTGCTTAGTAAGCAAACGGCGCTTTTGCTGCCGTTGGTTGTAGGGGTTTTTTTAGCCTTGGATTATGACCGGCGTAAGTTGTTCAAACGCGAGTTTCTGATTTATCTGGCGCCGATCATCGTTTGTATAATTCCGATTTTGCTTTGGAACCAGCAGCATGATTGGGTTATGTTCGGCCATAGCAAAGGCCATTTCGGCGTTAAAGAAAGCGCCAGTTGGATTAAACGGCTGGACGACACGGCGTCATTTGAGTTTTATCAAATGCTTTTGGCAACACCTGTCCTCTATCCGGCTATCTTGATGATGACTTGGCGGGCCGGATTCAAATTTAAACAATTAACGGCAAAAGAACAGTTTTTACTGCTCAGCGGGCCTTTCTTGTTGGCAATAATAATTGTGTTGAGTTTAATTCAAAAAGTGCAGGGCAATTGGCCTATTCCATTTTATTTCTCGGCTTTGATTTTGTTGGCCGGACAATACGCCGAAGGCAACTGGCAAAAAACGATGCCCAGAGGCCTTTTAACCGGTTTTGCCATGGTGCTTATAACTTATGCGCTACCGCTTTTAATTCAAATATTCAATTTGCACCACACGGTTGTTGACCCAACTTACCGTTTCAGGCACTGGCACGAATTGGCTTCAGCCATTGACAGCGAACGCCGCAATATTATCTCGGATCAACAACAAACATTTATACTCACTTTAGGACACCGCTACTTAGCCAGTGAGTTGGCGTTTTATTTACCCGATCATCCTAAGACTTTCCGGTATGAGCCCAGCGGGCTGATTACTTCACAATACGAAGTTTGGCCGGGCCCGATAAACTATATCGGTAAGCAAGGTTTAATTATTACTGAGCAAAACCCGGATCAGATTCCGGTTGAACTGAAATCAGCATTTCAGTCTTTTAAAGAAGTTGCCACAGTAGTCAACCCGATGAATATAAACTCACCTTACCATTTATATTTGGGGTCGGATTTAAAATCCTGGCCGCCTCAAAAAGCAAATTTTTAAATTCTTATAATGCCTTGGTTTTTCAAATTGGATAGGCGCTGGCGGGAGTTGGCTGTGTTGGTTACGCTAATGCTGTTGACTACTCCGGTATTTTGGTTAACGGCGTGGGATGAAAAAGCCGCTGCCTGGTTTTTTGAACCGAATTCAACAGCCGGTAATTGGCCGCATCAGCATTGGTGGCTTTGGCAGTTGCTTTATCAATATGCTTTTAGTTTTATTATCCTGGCAGGAGCAGTGGCTCTGGTCGTAACCAGTTTAAGTGTTAAAGTTGAGTTTTTAAAAGCCTATAGAAGACCGGCTCTTTATATAGTTTTGGTGCTTGTGTTAGGGCCCGGTTTGGTAATTAATTTGGTGTTTAAAGATCATTGGGGCCGGCCAAGGCCAGTGCATATGCAAACTTTCGGTGGTCAACATAGCTACGTGCCGCCGCTAAAATTAGGCGGCACGGGTGAAAAATCATTTCCTTGCGGGCACTGTTCCGTAGGCTATGCTTTTTTTGTGTTTTATTTTTTATCGAGCAGACGCAAATTTTGGTTGCTTTGCCTGACATTAGCCGTTGCTTTTACCTTAGCTGCAGCGCGCATGTCGGCCGGCGGTCATTTTGTTTCCGATGTGTTATGGTCCGGTTATCTGGTTTTCTTTACCGCGTGGCTGGTTTACTACGGCTGGTATGAACGAGACATCAAGCACTGAAAATTTTTATTTTACTTCGCAGACCGCCAAATCCGGCTGCCGGCCACTACTCCAAAACGGAACAGCTATTGTTAGTAAGGCGGCTAACCACAAATCCAGTTGGCAATTTTCCAGGGTATACCGTAAAGACAGCCATAAACGCTTAAAAAAATCCGGATGATCATGACTAAAATCACGGCTAACCACAAAAGCATAGGTTTCGCCGGCAATCAAACTTAGGCAAAGTAGCATCAAAGCTATGCCTATGCGTTTATCAAGACGCCGATCAATGCAAGTGTTACCAACTAACTTATTGAAATCCAAATCATTGAGTGAGCGAAGGCTGTCAATAAACCAGTGCGCGAGTGCCAAAGCAAAAATCCCTGCAATCGCAATGGATGTTTCAAAGTTTGGAAAACTTAGATAACGGCCGCTGATGGCCAGAGCCGAAGTTTTATAGATCATCAAAAAGACGGCCAGACCGAACAAATAACGCAAGGCCATGCTGACCCATGTTTTAGTGGCGCGCAGACTCAATACATCCAACAAACGGCGCAAGAGCAAGAGTAGTAAGACGGCGCTAAAAATGATAACGGTAAGCGCATAAAATTTTTCACCCGAATTGAAGCTGGTTTGCCAGAGTTCAACAATTTGCGATACCCATAAATAACTCAAAATTTGCATAACAAAGATCGAAAAAATCATGCGCTTAAGCGTTATGGTGTTGACCGATTTATAAAAGTATACCGCTAATGCCAGTAGCAGTAGACTTGCAGCCATCCAAACAGCATGCCAGCCGGAATTTTCAATCACCGGCCCGGTGAGCGGAAACACGGGCTTACGGTCTGCTGAAAACAAGCCCCAATTGGCGCCGACTACACCTTCCAAAGCGCTTTTCCAAGGTTGGTTGAAAGCTTCGACAATATTCAAATCAAAGCCGTTTTTATCGGCAACCTGGATCAATCCACGCACAAATCTGGCTTCATTAACCACGCCTGGAATAGCCCAGCCGCGTTGGCGGCCATGGCTGGGCCAGCCGGATTCGCCGATTAGTATGGGTTTGCCGGGATACATGGCATTTACCTGATCGTAGACTTGCCGGTAAATTTTTTCGATATGATCGATAGCCGCATTGACTTCCAAGGGCTCATCTTCCCAGTAGGGCAGGATATGTATGGTGATGTAGTCTACTTCCTTGGCAACTTCCGGATGTTTTAAATAAAAAGACCATACATCGGCGTAGGAGACCGGCTGTTTGATCGCTTGTTTAACCTGACGGATATACTTGACCAAAAGCTCGGACGGCATGTCGCCGCGCAATAAAACTTCGTTACCCACAATCACGCGTTTGACGACATCCGGGTTGGCATTCGCCGATTCGATTAAAGCGGCAATTTCCAAAGCGTTCGATTGTTTGGCTTTTAACAATTCCTTTCGTTTGGAGTCACTTAAAGTCGCAGGGTCAACATCTTCGTCATAATTTAGCCAAGCGCCTTGCGTTAAGGTTAGCCCATATTGGCGGGCTAGGGCAGGGATCACTTCCATGCCGTCGACACTGGAATACGTTCGGATGGAATGGGTTTTGTCGGCAAGCAATTGCAAATCTTCAGCTATATTTTGAGGACTGGGTTTGTGCTTTTGCAAAGGATCCTCACCGTCTCTAAAAGGGGCAAACGACAAACTGCTCAGCTTGCCGTCCGGCGCATCATTACCGACGTCTGTGGGTTTGTTGCTCAACCAATTCAATAGCCCTGCGGCGGCAATATTGATAAGCAGAACACCGGTAAAAACAGCAAGTTTGAAATTTCGGGTCATTAATATTCCCTTAGCGTTAATTGAGTAGACAAAGATAACCACATGAATTTTTTAACTGTTTATTATCGCTTAAACCCAATGCTAAAAAATACCCATTGAGCAAATTACAACTGTTCTAAGTAAGCGATAATGGTATGATTAAAAAAATTTAATTATTGAACGCGTATGAAGTTGAAGCTGGAAAAAATTGACGAAATGAATGTCTTGCAAGTGCAAGAAGAACGTATTGATGCGCATAATTCGGCGGAGTTAAAAGAAAGCATATTGCAGTTTCTCGAACAAGGAGAAAACAGGCTGTTTGTGCAATTAAGCCAAGTGCGTTTTATCGATAGTTCCGGGCTGGGAGCTTTGCTTTCCGGCTATAAAAACGCTGTTAACCGCTCAGGAAAGCTGGTTTTATGCAATGTGCAACCGCAAGTATTAGCAATGTTTGAACTGACCCGGCTAAATCGCGTCTTTGAGATATACAGTGATTTAAATGAGGCGTTTGCTGCCCAAAATTAAGGCAATCGAATGAACGCAGCCCAAATTCAACTCGATGTGATCATACCGACTCAGACCAAATACTTGGATCTTATCGGGTGCATAGGGGAGCGTCTGGGCCATGGTCTCGATCAATTTTCCGGTGACCGCGAAGCTTTGGCGTACCACCTAAACCTGGTATTAACTGAAGCAACCGCCAACGCCATCAAACATGCCAATGATTCCAAGCCTGAAGAAACTGTTCGCATCAGCATCGTTATCCATGATGATGAATTAAATATTAAAGTTTTTGACCATGGCCAAGGTTTTGATCTAGAGGCTGTGCCGGCACCTGATTTTAACAACCCCAAAGAAAACGGCATGGGTATTTATTTTATTAAAACTTTGATGGATTCGGTGACTTATACCCGTCAGGGCGACTGTAATGTACTCGAAATAAAAAAACGTCTGGTATAAGTATGTTAGAGCCTTCAAATGCGGATCAATTACCGGTTGCCGAGGAAAATAACTGGCAGCGCAGCTTTATAAAATTAACCCGGAAGTTAATCGGCAAAAAACCCGAATTATCCTCTTGCTTGGATTATGCCGGGATTTTCCCTACCGACTACCGCATGCTGGTGCCGCCGCGCCATGCAATTAAAGATATTATCTTTCTTAAACAAGTTTTTAACAGCTCTCAACAAGCTGTCGATATTAGGCCGCCCTTAACGCCAACGTCCAGCTACCGCTTAAATTTTTATAGTCTCCAGTTGCATTATCTGGATGAATACATGCCGGTGTTGGAAAACCTGGGTTTAAGAGTCATTGACCAAGTACAGTTTTGTCTTAACTTTGACGGCCACACCGGGTATATCAAAAGTTTTAGTATCCAGGCGGCTAGTGATCAGGCGACCGCATTTTATAAACTGAAGAAAAATTTACTTGCCGCCATTCAAACAATATTGGACGGCAAATTGGAAAACGATGGCTTAAACGCCCTTATCGTGCTGACCGATATGGATTGGCAAGCCATCGATGTGTTGCGCGCCTACCGGAATTATTTTCTGCAATTGGGACGTGCTAATACGGAAGCCAGCATACATAAAGCTTTGCTTAACAACCCCCAAACCGCATTGTGCCTTTTCAACTATTTTGAGGCACGGTTCAGGCCCGATCCTAAGTGGCAGGATGCCACGCTCAGAGAAGAACAAGCACTTTTCCCGTTACGGTTGGAATTGCTTCAAAGTATCGAAGCTGTTATTGATGTGAATGATGACAGAATTCTACGCGCATTATTTAATCTGATTGATGCCACAGTGCGCAGTAATTTCCATAGCAGAAAAACGCAGCAAAATTATTTCATAGCCATTAAGGTCGATAGTTTGGGCGTAATCGATATGCCGCTGCCCAGGCCCTTCAAAGAGATTTATGTGCATGCCATGCATATGGAAGGTATTCATTTACGAGGCGGTAAAGTTTCCCGTGGTGGCATTCGCTGGTCTGATCGTCCGGATGATTTCCGGACTGAAATCCTGGATTTGATGCAAACGCAAATCAGTAAAAATGCACTGATAGTCCCGACCGGCGCTAAAGGTGGATTTATTGTCAAAAATCAACCCGGACAAACCGATCTGAGAGCTGCCGCCAAAACGGCGTACATCACGCTGATTGAAGGATTGCTGGATTTAACCGACAACTTTCAAGACAATGAAATAATCTGTTCTCAAGCTATGGCTTACGATGACGCGGATCCTTATTTGGTTGTTGCGGCAGACAAAGGTACAGCGCAATTTTCCGATATAGCCAATAGCGTTTCAGCAACGTATCAATTCTGGCTGGGTGACGGTTTCGCCAGTGGCGGTTCCCAGGGTTATAACCACAAAGCGCTTGGCATAACTGCCCGCGGTGCATGGGAATGCGTTAAACGGCATTTCCGCGAAACAGGTAAAGATATTCAAGCCGAAGCTTTTACCGTAGTCGGTGTGGGTAGTATGGACGGCGATGTTTTTGGTAACGGCATGTTGCTTTCACCTTTTATCCGTTTACGCGCGGCAATTAGCGGTCAGCATATTTTTATTGACCCCAATCCGCCCGCAGATGATTCCGCGTTTAATGAACGCAAACGCCTGTTTGTGTCGCCGGGTAGCTCATGGGACGATTATGACCGCAACTTGATTTCTTCCGGAGGCGGTGTTTACCCGCGATCCGCCAAAGAAATACCGCTTTCGGCGGAACTTAAAAATTGGCTGGGGCTGCGTTTTAAGTCGATTGATGCGGATACTTTAATCAAAGTGTTGTTAACCGCGCCAGCCGATTTACTGGCTTGGCGGCATAGGTACTTATGTTAAAGCCAGTACTGAAAAGCATGAAGATGCCGGCGATAGAAATAATGATAGTGTTCGTATTGACGCCAAGGATATTGCAGCCAAAGTGGTTGGTGAAGGCGCTAATCTTGGTTTTACCCAGTTGGCCCGGATTGAATACAATTTGAAGGGCGGGTTGATCAACACTGACGCGGTGGATAATTCGGCGGGAGTTGATACGTCCGACCACGAAGTTAATTTAAAGATACTTTTGAACAGGCTGCAAAAGCAGCATTTAGTCAACAATTACCAAACCTTATTTAACAGCATTACCGATGAAGTTTGCCAACAGGTTTTGGCCGATAACTACGCGCAAAGCTTATGTCTGTCACTTGAGCTGATCCGCAGCCAAGGTAAGACTGCTCAATATATGCAGCTGGCTGAACGTTTAGAGGAACTGGGTATTTTTGACCGTTCGGTTGAATCGTTTCCATCAGGCAAAGAGGCGATGGCTAGATCAGGCCAGTGCCTGACCCGGCCTGAACTGGCTATACTGATGGCCGCCTGTAAAATGTATTTGACCCGGCAGTTACAAAACCAACCTGAGTGGTTAAACCAGGAATTTCTGTACGAATACCTGATTAGTTATTTTCCGCAAGCCATTATCGATCAGTTTAGCGGCCAGTTATCGGAGCACCCGCTGGCAAACGAAATTAAAGCCACGGTAATCAGCAATAAAATTATTAATCAAGCCGGGTTTGGTTTTTTGACCTTGCTCGATAATGACAATCTGCAGGTGGTCAGCTCCTATTTAATCTACAACAAAACATTTGAGCTGGACTTGCTGCGGCAAGAAATATTGGCTCTGGATAATAAGGTTGAAGCAAAAATCCAATATGAAATGCTGGTGCTGATCGACAATATCATCCTGGATTTTTGCCGTTGGCCAACTCAAAACCATGCTCCAGTACAACCGGTTAAAAGTACAATCGACACATACCGGGCGTATATTGAAAAATTTAGAGACGATTTCGCACAGCAGTCAAGCGTTAGACTGGAAAATGATACGCAACAACTTTGTAAAAAAGGCATACCGGAGGCAATAGCGCAAAAACTGGCATTGCTCATAAATTTGCAGGATTTTCCGTTATTGGTTCAATTAACTGAAGATACTGCTTTGGATATTGCCGAAGCCGCGAAAAACTACAACTTAATACTTGATTGGCTGTCTTTACCTCTTATTTTGAACCAGTTGGCTGCCATGCCTTTACAAGGTATTTGGGCAAATAAAGCGGCTACTTATTTAATTATGGATATTAAACAAGTAGTGATAAGCATTTTAAAAACAATGCTTAACCAATTCAGCACGGTAGATTGTAAGGTATATTTTAATCAACTGAAATTAAAACAAGGCTTGTATAGTTACCGCAGCAGCTACCAAGAATTAACTCAGACTGCCAGTAACAATTTACTGGCTTATGTGGTTTTGGTAAAAGAGTTGCAAAAGTTAGTCTAGGTTTTCCAATCACAAGAAGAACAGCCAAACTATTACCCCGCTAAAAACCACAAAACCAGCCGCGATAACTTTCAATTTTTGATTGACGGGTTGAGTTTGCCATTTGTTGGCTAACTCGGCTTTTTGTTGCTCGTAAAAAACTATGGCTTCTTCTTTCTCGTTAAGCCAATATAAAAAAAATGAATCTTTACAACGACAAATATTAATAGGGATATTACGCAAAAATTTATAGGCAACATATAAAATAATAGCCAATAATATATAAAAAACAATAATTTGCGTTGTATGTCCGCCAGTATCGAATAAAAACTCAACTAAGATGTCGAGTCCTTCTTCAACGACTTCAAAAAGCTGATGCGAAAGCTCAAGTAATAAATGTAAGCCATGAGCAATAAATTCCCATAATTGATCATAAAAAAGAATAATGATGACCAATAGGGTCAAACGAAACAACATTCGGTACTGAATAGGTAATTTCACCTGCTGTCCTGAGTAAATTAAGCGATGCATGACACGTCTTAATTATCTTAACATGCCCATCAGACATGATCACCTGTAGGTGATTCTATGATATGTGTTTTACCGTGAAGGTCGATAACCTCAACATCTATATTTTTATCTTTGGATGCAATCAAATAGTCTTGTATGGTTTCCAGAATATCATGGTCGATAAAACGGGTTTTGGAGCCATCAATAATTAATGAGCTGCCGTCTTCGATTTGTTCTAAAAATCTGCGTAATAATGCGCGATTCAGAAAACTCACATCTTTGTTTAGTCTAAGTAAATAATTATTCTCTGATTTAGTTAAGGAAATTGCCGCGTGATAGTTGGCTTTAATAACAAAAAATATACCCACCAGCATACCGATAGCAATGCCAACCAGCAAATCAGTAAGTAAAATCGCAACGACAGTAATGACAAAAGGCGCAAATTGATTCCACCCTTTATGGAAATACTCCATGAAAAGTTTCGGCTTGGCTAATTTATATCCGGTCTGAAGCAGAATAGCAGCCAGACACGATAATGGAATCTGGTTGATATAACGGGAAAAAAACAGCACGCTCAATGACAATAATAAGCCATGAATAAAACTTGAAATTCTGGATTGAGCGCCGGCATTTACATTAGCTGCACTGCGGACGATGACGGCAGTGATGGGAAGCCCACCCAACAGTCCGCTGATCATATTGCCCACCCCTTGAGCTTTGAGCTCCTGGCTGGTAGGCGCCACGCGCTTATGCGGATCCATTTTATCAACCGCTTCCAAGCTGAGCAGAGTTTCTAAACTGGCAACAATAGCCAATTCTCCAGCAATTACGTAGACTTTTGGATTCGCAAATTGAGTAAAGTCCGGCAGGCTGAAGAACTCTATAAAAGCGTATGGATCTTTGGCGATAGGCAATAACACTAAATGTTTAGGAAATACCGCCCATTCGGGAGCAAAATTTAAAGCTAAAGCATTAAAAGCGACGCCCCAAATAACCACCACTAAAGCGCCGGGCACGGTTTTTAAAAAACTAAGCTTTTTTAAAACGTCGCTCTCCCATAAAATTAAAATCAGGATTGAGACAACGCTGATTATAGTTGCGCCGGGAGAAATGATTTCTAAAGACCAGATTAGTTCGTGCAGAGTCGAGCCGATAGTTTCCTGCATATAGCTTTCGTCGCCCTCAAAACTGGAATCGTAACCGACGGCATGGGGAATTTGTTTTAGAATTAAAATCAAACCGATTGCCGCCAGCATGCCTTTGATGACAGCGGAAGGAAAAAAAGCGCCGATGATTCCCGCCTTAAAAAAACCCAATATCAGCTGAATCAGGCCTGCCAGGAA
>PERF01000012.1 GCA_002928495.1 Methylobacter sp.
GTGCTGGAAGAAATCGATATTGCCGAACACGAGGAGTGGCAGAATGAATATGCCGTGCGTATTCCGGTATTTTTGCAACCGGATAGCGGGACAGAACTTGGCTGGCCTTTCGGTTATCAGGAGCTGGAAAAATTTGTTAACGGTTTACAGCCGCACTCAATTCGTCTTTAACAGTGTCTAAAATTTGTTTGGTACTGAATTCACCGGGATGCGTGTGTAAAACCCGGCCATCGCGGCCGACCACCACGCTGAATGGCACCGCATTGACCAGATTGCCCAGCTGTTGGGATAAAGTAATGGCGGCGTTATCGCCCACCAGAATCGGGTAATCTACCGGATTTTCCGCCAAATGTTTGGCCACCGGTTCATTATCTTCAATAGCGATGCCGATAAACTGCAAGCCTTGTTCACTGTAGCGTTTCTGTAAAGCGTTGAACTCCGGCATTTCTTTGAGGCAAGGCGGGCACCAAGTGGCCCAAAAATTGATGACCAGCACTTTGCCGCGCCATTCGGAAATGCTGTGCTGACGGCCTGAAGTATCCGGAAAATTAAAGTCCGGTAATACGCTGCCTTTCAAAGCCTGACTGCTATCCGGCAGATGGCGTGCCGAGATTCCAGCCAGCAAGGCTAAAATTCCTACGCCGGCTAATAAAACAATTTTTCTCATGGTTTAAGCTTACCTAAGGTTTTCAAAAAAGTTTCCGCATCCTGATAGCCGATGACCCGAAATTTGAGCGTTTCCTCACCATTAGGAGCAAAGAACAAAATTGCCGGTGGGCCGATTAAGCTAAATTTATCGAGTAAGGCTGTGTCGTTGGCGTTGTTTTCGGTGACATCGGCCCTAAGCAAAACAAATTGGCTGAGTGCCGCCTTTACTTTGGGATCGGTTAACGTATAAGCTTCCATTTCCTTGCACGAGATACACCAGTCGGCATAATAATCCAGCATGACCCATTGCCCTTGCGTACCGGCTTGATGGATGCGGTTTTCAAGCTCGGTTACGGAAGCGATTCCGGTAAACGCGATGGCTTTTTCGTCCGCGCCTACAGCCGTTTGTAGGCCCAATCCCGCCAATGGCTTTAAGGGATTACTATTACCCAAGCCCAAACCGGCCAGTAGCATTAAACCGTAAGCCAGCATGATCATGCCTATGCCTTTCCAGAGTTTGCGCCAGCCGGAGCTTTCATGTGGCAAGGGATCCAGCGCGCTCAGATAAATCGCCGGAATGACCAGCAGCATAGCCCATAGCAACATGCTGACGGCAGGGGGCAAAATCCGCTGCAGCATCCACACCGCTACCGCCAGCATAAGCACACCGAAAACGGCTTTAACGGCGTTCAACCAAGCGCCGGATTTAGGCAGCCATTTACCGGCGGAAGCGCCCAGCACCAACAGCGGCAAACCCATGCCCATGCCCATGACAAACAAGGCACTGCCGCCCAGTAAGGCGTTGCCGGTCTGGCCTATGTAAATCAGCGCACCGGCTAAAGGCGCGGCAACACAGGGGCCGACAATCAAAGACGACAAGGCGCCCATGATCGCGGCACCCCATAAGGAACCGTCGCGGTGGCGTTCGCTGGAATTATGCAATTTGGCTTGCAGCCATTTCGGTACTTCCAGGTGGTAAAAACCGAACATCGATAACGCTAAAATGACGAAAATCGCGCTGAATAAAGCGATAATCCACGGTTGTTGGAAAGTGGCTTGCAAATTACTGCCAAACACCGCCGCCAGAACGCCGAACACCGTGTACATGGCGGCTGAGGCGGTAACATAGCTTAGTGACAGCAGAAACCCCCGGTAAGCGTTGATGTGGTCATGGCCGACAATAATGCCCGATAAAATCGGTAGCATCGGAAAAATGCAAGGCGTTAACGACAGTAACACGCCAAAACCAAAAAAGCTGGCCAGGGTTAACCACAAGCTGTCTTGTTTTAATGACGCGGCAATTTGATCTTGTTCGGAGCCGGATTGGTTGTCCGAGGAGGAGTCGGCCGGCGTGAGTGCGCTAATGGCAGGCAGTTCCAGCTTGATTTGCTTGCTCATGGGCGGGTAACACACGCCCCGGTCGGCGCAGCCTTGATAGTGGGCCAGCAGCGTAATGGGTTGCGCGTCGGTTTTATTTCGGATTAACGGCAGTTCAAAGTTTAAACCACCGTGAAAAATCTCCACATCGCCAAATTCCTCGTCATGGCTGGGAGTGCCTCGGGGTATGGTGTATGTTCCCAGGCTTGTGCTGTCGGTATTAACCAAGCTGAGCTGGATTTTATCGCGGTACAGATAATAGCCGGGTGCCAATTGCCAATCAACGTTGAGTGTTTGCCCGTCTTTGATCGTCGCGGAAAATTGGAATGCTTGCTCGGCGGGCAGTAATTCCTGATCACCGGCGGAATTTTTTCCTGATAACAGTTGGCTAATAACGTCATTTGCCGGCGCTTGCGGTAAATCAATGTCAAGTACGGTTTTTTGCGGCGGGTAACAGATGCCGATGTCGGCGCAGCCTTGGTATTTAACTTCCAGCGCCAGATGGCCGGGCTGGTTGTGCAGAGTTAGGGCAATGGGCACGGCGAGTGCATTGCGGTAAGTGACCACGTCGCCGAAAAACTCGTCATGTTTGACGATTCCGTCCGGAAGCTCCGGGCCGCCCAGCGCAATATCCGGCGACTTGGAGGTGAAATGCAGCTTGCTTTGGTAAAGATAGTAACCTTCGGTAATGTCCCAGCGAATTTCGATACGTTTAGGCGATAGGGCTTGGGCGGAGATTTTAAAGGCCTGGTCGGGCGGTAAAATCTCTTCTTCGCTATCGGCAAAGGCAGCCCAGCTAAGGCCAAGCGCAAGCAGAATAATAATTAATCGGGTGAATGGCATGAATCTATCCATTGCAGGTATTCTCGCGAGCCGTTTTCAATCGGCAAGGCAATAATTTCCGGAATCTGGTAAGGATGATTTTCCTTAATCAGGGTTTCAATGGCAGGAAACCCCTGCCGGTTGGATTTAATAAGCAGCAAATGCTCTTGCGCGGTTTCCACCGTATTTTGCCAACGGTAAATAGACGTCAGCCCTGGCAAAATGTTCACACAAGCGGCTAAATGCCGTTCAATCAGCAAGTGGGCGATTGTTTCCGCACTGCATTGATCGGGGCAGGTGCACAAAATTATTTGATGATTTACAGGCATTTACCGGTTAGCTGCTGTTTAATACCCAATATTATCCTAGAAATTAGCCGGCATTGTCTTTATATTGAACGGAAATTACAGTCAGGTCCGGAAATGAAAACCTTTCAAATTATATTGTTGTTGTGTTTGGCGATCCCATTCGCGGAAATTTATCTGCTGCTGGAACTGGGCTCCATTATCGGACCGTTGGCTACCGTCGGGTTAGTGGTTTTTACCGCGATGTTGGGCGCATGGTTGCTTAAACAGCAAGGGCTGGAGACGTTTCGCCGGTTGCAAGACAGTTTAAACCGTGGTGAGTTGCCAGCATATGAGATGATAGAGGGGCCTATCATCATGGTGGGAGGGGCCTTGTTGTTAACCCCCGGCTTTGTTACGGATTGTTTGGGTTTTATCTGTTTGGTGCCGTCGTGGCGCAAAAAATTTGCCCGTTACCTGCTGGAAAAACACATTATTAAAACTGCCAGTGGTAACTATTCACCTGCCAGCCCGGTTATTGAAGGCGAATATCACAAAGAAGACTAGACGGCGCAAGTTTTAATCAACGCACTCGCGCCGCCGGATGCTTAATTGCCGCTAGCGTTATCGCTTTCGCCGGTGATCTTGGTGTTTTTGTTTAAACCCGAATAAATCGGGCACCAGCCGGAATAACCTGTGGCGATAAGAATCATGCCGATCAGCAACAAGGCAATTTTGGCGGTAAATAGGGAAATAAATACTAATGCCGCGCCTACAGCCAAGCGCTGATTTTTTTCCTTATCGCCGACATTGTATTCAAACTTAAGCATGCGTTTATAATCGAAATTCATTTTAAGACCTTCAGGAATTTTAGTTAGGTGGGCTCAGGGTTGGATCGCCTGTGAAAGCAAGCCAACAATATACACAGCTCCTAAAAATGTGCAAGCGATAAAATAATGGATGTCAGTACAATTATCAACCCGTTAAATGATGCCCAGCGCGAGGCGGTTTCCGCGCCTGACCGTCCGATATTGGTGCTGGCCGGTGCCGGCAGTGGCAAGACTCGGGTTCTGGTACACCGAATTGCCTGGCAAATTCAGGTTATGGGATTATCACCGCATAATATTCTGGCGGTTACGTTTACCAACAAGGCTGCCAAGGAAATGCGCAGCCGCGTGGAAGCCTTGTTGAATATTCCCACCCAAGCCATGTGGATAGGCACTTTTCACGGTTTGGCGCATCGCTTGTTAAGACGCCATGCCAGACAGGCGAATTTGCCGGAAACTTTCCAGGTGATGGATTCGTCCGACCAGTTGCGCTTAATCAAACGCTTGCTGGCCGGTTTAAGCCTGGATGAAGCCCAATGGCCGCCCAAGCAAATCCAATGGTATATCAATGGTCAGAAAGATGAAGGCGTGCGAGCCAAACACCTGCCCGAAGGCGGGGATATGTTTCAGCGCCAGATGCGGGTTATTTATCTGGCTTATGAAGAGTTGTGCGAGCGCTCAGGGTTAATCGATTTTGCCGAATTGCTGCTTAGAGTACACGAGCTATTGCGGGATAACCCCGAGGTGCTGGCATTTTACCAATTGCGCTTTTTGCAAGTGCATGTCGATGAGTTTCAGGATACCAATACCATCCAATATGCCTGGCTGCGTTTGCTGACGACCGGCCGGGATAACCTGTTTGTGGTGGGCGACGATGATCAATCCATTTATGGCTGGCGCGGTGCGCGCATCGAAAATATCTACAACTTTCAAAAACATTTCCCCAGCCATCAATTGATCAAACTGGAGCAAAACTACCGTTCCACCGGCAATATACTGAGCGCCGCCAACCATATTATCGCCAATAACGACGGCCGCCTGGGCAAACAACTGTGGACCGATGCCGGCCAAGGCGATTTAATTTCCTTGTACGCCGCTTTTAACGAGCAAGACGAGGCTTATTTTGTCGTCGAACGCATCCGTAGCTGGATTAGTGAAGGCGGCTTGCGTAACGATATTGCCATCTTATACCGTTCTAATGCGCAGTCACGCCAATTTGAGGAACGTTTGATGACCACAGGCGTACCGTATCGGGTTTACGGCGGTTTGCGCTTTTTCGACCGGGCCGAAATTAAAAATGCCCTGGCTTATCTGCGTTTAATGTCCAACCGCCACGATGATGCTTCTTTTGAACGCGTGGTCAATGTGCCCACCCGGGGTATAGGCTTGAAAACCGTCGACGATATTCGTCTGGTGGCCCGTGAGCACGGCGTTTCGTTGTGGACGGCAGCGGTCGAGATGATCGGCCACAACCGATTATCCGGCAGGGCTAGAAATGCCTTGGCCGGCTTTTTGAATTTGGTCGAACACTTAAGCGCATTGTCGGTTGATCTGGCGTTGTTTGAGAAAGTCAAAGTTGTAGTGGAACTTAGCGGCTTACTGGAGCTGTACAAAAACGACAAGCTTGAGCGCGGCGAAGAAAAACTGGAAAACCTGGAAGAGCTGGTTAATGCCGCGCGTTTGTTCGATTACGCCGAGAGCGGAGAAGACAATTTAAGCGAACTCGATATGTTCCTGGCGCATGCGGCGCTGGAAGCCGGCGATGCCCAAGCCGACGAATTCGACGATTGTGTGCAACTGATGACCTTGCATTCAGCCAAAGGGCTGGAATTTAAACTGGTGTTTTTAGTAGGCATGGAAGAAGGGTTGTTTCCGTCCATGCAATCCCTGGATGATCCCAAACGGCTGGAAGAAGAGCGTCGGCTTTGCTATGTAGGCATTACCCGCGCCCGCCGGCAGTTGTATTTGTGTTACAGCGAATCACGAAAGCTGTACGGCCGGGAAAGTTATCCCAGGCCTTCGCGTTTTCTGCGCGAAATCCCGGCCGAAACCATTCAGGAAGTGCGTTTGCGCGCGCAAATCAGCCATTCGCCTGCCGCCGTCAAAGCCAATCCGGCGGCCGCATTAAGCGAGAGTAAATTCAAGCTGGGACAAAGAGTCAGCCACGAAAAATTCGGTGAAGGCGTGGTGTTGCAAATCGAAGGTGACGGCAGCCAGGAAAAAGTGCAGATTAACTTTAAAGATGCAGGTCTGAAATGGCTGATGCTAGCATATGCCAAATTAGAGTTGTTGTAGTATGACTCAGTGAGATTCGATACTTTGAATGAAAACAAGCTTGCTTTATAAATTCAATTTAATGAGAGGGGGAACTATCAAATGCTGCTTTTGTAACATAGATAGAATATTGAATTTAAAGTGGATGTTTATTTCATATTGTAACTAACCATGTTGTAAAGATTTGTCTATTCTCATGTCCAATAATTGGTAATGGCTGGAGCTCTTTAATGAGGAAAGGTCTTGACCGGTCGACAAAAAATTTGGCAACCTCAGGAATCAAATGTTTTCCGTGAATTTCAATTAACCAATCGAGGTTTGAGTTATTCAATGTATTGCTCGCACCTTTTAAGGCTTCGATTTCACCACCCTCAATATCCATTTTTATAATGCCGTTTCCATTAAGGTAAGGAGCATATTTCGAAAAAGCATCGTCAATAGTGATTGTTTGTTCATTTGAAATTGCACCAACATATTTTTTAATAAGCTCAATTTTACACTTTTTATATGTCGACCAGTCTTTTGGAGTGGATAGTTCTATATAGTCATCGGGTTCAAAAGAGAGAACAAATGGATTTGTGGCGCCATTTTTTATTAGTAGATGGGCAAATCCGTATGTGTCATAGCCCGTATTAGCGCCTATGTCTAAAACAAATTGCTTGTTAATTATTTTTTTCAAAATCCAATCATTAAGAACATACTCATAAAGCCCAAATATCTTTCGCTTGGATGTATTTAAATTCAAATACATCTTTGCACCTTGGAAAGGGCCGCTGAGAATTGAGACTTGGGTTGGGTTTTTGGGTAAAAATCTATTAATCATAAGCTTTACCTCTAAAATAAGGAAAATTATAATTACATTCAAATGGAGAATTACCACTCTTAGCTTAGGAGAAGTAGAACCAAATTAAATGACTTTTCGCTACTCCGTCAAATAGACGGTATTTCGGCTAGTCCTAATGCTAATGTGACTACGAATGCAATAAAGTCACATGGAGACTATTATTTCGGGGCGCAAAAAAACGAACGAACTTTATATTGAATCGCTTTGAGAGTGCGGCTTTGCAATCCAGTCTGTCCAATTACTTTCACGGAGCAATATAACATTGTCTAACAGCAAAAGCTATTTGCTTTTACTAGGCAATATCCAAACCTAACTGGAAAGTGGCAACTCCTTTTGCCTTAAAAGTCCTTGCAATTCTATTTGTATTCTCAGTTACGGCAATTACTTAATCGTATGTTGCGCATTTTTGTGCTTTCTCTTTTCTGCAAAACACAAAAAATCATGACAAGCGAATACAAGGTCTTGAATTGTTTCATACCTAATGTCTTTACACGCTATCAATCGCATTTAATTCCTCAAACGCTTGCGCCAAGCGTTCCGCCATGCTGGTTTGGGCGGCACGTAGCCAGACGCGTGGGTCGTAATATTTTTTGTTGGGTTTATCCTCGCCCTCGGGATTGCCGATCTGGCCTTGCAGGTAGCCTTCATGTTCCAGATAGTAGTGGCGGATACCGTCCCAGAACGCCCATTGGGTATCGGTATCGATATTCATTTTGATGACGCCGTAGCTGATCGATTCTTTAATTTCCGCCGCGCTGGAACCGGAGCCGCCATGGAACACAAAGTTCAGCGAATTAGGCGGCAGGCCGAATTTTTCCGAGACATAAGCCTGCGAATTAGCCAGGATGACCGGCGTTAATTTAACATTCCCGGGCTTGTAAACGCCGTGCACGTTGCCGAATGAGGCGGCAATGGTAAAGTTGGGACTGATTTTGATGAGCTGTTCATAGGCATAAGCAACATCTTCAGGCTGGGTGTAAAGCGATGATTGGTTAACGTGGGTGTTATCCACACCGTCTTCTTCCCCACCGGTCACGCCGAGTTCGATTTCCAGCGTCATGCCTAGCTTGGTCATGCGTTCCAGGTAGTGGCCGCAGATTTCAATGTTTTCGTGCAGGCTTTCTTCCGATAAGTCCAGCATGTGCGAGCTGAATAACGGTTTGCCGGTAGTCTCAAAGTATTGTTCACCGGCATCCAGCAGTCCGTCGATCCAGGGCAACAGTTTTTTAGCGGCGTGGTCGGTATGCAGAATAACCGGAACGCCGTAAGCTTCGGCAACCGTATGTACATGGCGGGCACCCGCGATTGCGCCTAGGATTTGGCTTTGTTGGCCGTCCAGTTTCAAGCCTTTACCGGCGACAAATTGGGCGCCGCCGTTGGAAAACTGGATGATGACGGCGGATTTGGCTTTGGCTGCCGCTTCCAGTACGGTGTTAATGGAATCGCTGCCGACGACATTGACGGCGGGTAAGGCGAATTGATTGGCCTTGGCAATGGTGAAGATGGTTTGCACATCCTGGCCGGTGACAACGCCGGGTTTTACGCTGTCTGAAATTTTTTGAGGCATCTTAAGTTTGCTCCTGGGTTTGAATGTTCTAGGGGTGGTGCCGGATCGCGTTAACTGCCGTTCCATAGGAACTTGCCGGTTAATCATTGATCCTTGAAGTGGGATAAATTATTGCACGGCTGGTGCGTATTGAATACCGGCTTGCCGAAATAGGTGTTTTCAGGCTTGAAAACGCTTAAAAAATAACGCATAAATAGCAGGGCTATAACAATAATAAAAAAGCATCCGGGAGTCTGCTGTGAATGTAACATTAAGGCAATTAGCGGTTTTTGAAATGGTGGCGCGGCATTTGAGCTTTACCCGCGCAGCGGAGGAGTTGCTGCTGACACAACCCGCCGTATCCATGCAGATCAAGCAGATAGAGGACGAAATCGGTTTGGATTTATTTGAGCGCTTAGGGCGCAAAATTTATTTGACCGAAACCGGGGTAGAGCTGTATCGGCTGAGCCGGGAAATTAGCGCCAAGTTGCTGGAGGCCGATTCCATTGTTGATGAGATCAAAGGCGCCGACGGTGGACGCCTGCTGGTGGCAGTGGCGAGCACCGTGCAGTATTTTGCGATCCGCTTATTGGCAGGATTTTGCGAACGCTACCCCAAAGTCAATATCAATTTGAAAGTGACCAATCAAAAGGGCTTGCTACAGCTTTTGGAAAACAACGAGACCGATATTGCGCTGATGGGCGAGCCGCCGGAAGGCTTGGATTTGTTATCGGAACCCTTACTGGACAATCCGCTGGTGGTCATCGCGCCATCGAATCATCATCTGCGCGCTAAACAAAACATTGCTTTGCAGGCGCTTAAAAACGAAGTATTTCTAATGCGCGAACAAGGCTCGGGCACGCGTACTTCCACGGAGCGTTTTTTTTCTGAAAACGGCTTTAAGATTTCCGCCAGTATGGAGGTTAACAATAACGGCGCGATTAAGCTCGGCGTTGAAGAAGGCTTGGGCTTGGGCATCGTATCCCAGCACACTATCGATATAGAAGTTAAAACCGGCCGGCTGGTGATTCTGGATGTAAACTATTTTCCGCTGATGCGTAAATGGTACATGGTGCGCCGGTCCGGAAAAAGGTTATCGGTTGTCGCGGCGGCATTTGAAAACTTTGTCCGTAAAGAAAAGCACAATTATGTGCGTTTTCCTTAAAGCGAAACCCGCCCGTCATCCGAAATCTAGGAGACGATCCCGGAACCGGGCGGAAAACTAAGCGGTTAGGTCAAGCCTTGACCAACAATGACCACCTTCAGTGCATTGGTGCCGCCTTGCACGCCGGTTAAATCGCCTTTGGTGATAATAAAACGGTCGCCCATTTTTGCATGCCCGCGTTTTTTTAGTTTGGCAACAATCAAGCGGTTAATTTCGGCATGATCTTGCGCTTCCGTGCTGAAATACACCGGAAAAACTCCCCGGTACAAGGTAACCTTGCCCAAGGTTTTATGCTGGCTGCTGAAAGCAAAAATCGGGATGGCGGAACTGATGCGGGACATCCATAACGTGGTTGCACCGGATTCGGTTAAAGCCGCAATACCGTTAATTTTACTGTGGTTAGCCATGTACATGGCGGACATGGCGATGCCCTCGTCCACACGGTCAAATGACAAGGTTACCCGGTGGTCGGAAATTCTGACTATAGGTTGTTTTTCCGCTTCTATGCAGACCCGGTGCATGGCTTCCACCGCTTTGATAGGATATTTTCCGGAAGCGGTCTCCGCCGACAACATGATGGCATCGGTGCCGTCGTAAATGGCATTGGCGACATCGAAAACTTCCGCCCGTGTCGGAATAGGGTTTTCGATCATCGACTCCATCATTTGCGTGGCGGTGATGGCGATGCGGTTTAGTTCGCGCGCACGCTTAATCATACGTTTTTGCTCGGCCGGCAGGTGGGCGTCACCGATTTCCACGCCCAGATCGCCGCGCGCCACCATAATGGCGTCGGATGCCAGAATAATTTCATCCAGCACCTCAATGGCTTCGGCACGTTCAACCTTGGCGACAATGGCGGCATGGCAGCCGGCCTCCAGCAGCAATCGGCGGGCTTTATGCAAGTCGTCTCCGCTACGCGGAAACGAGATCGCCACATAATCCGCTTCGATTTTGGCGATGGTTTTAATGTCTTCTTTATCCTTGTCGGTCAACGCCGGCGCGGATAGGCCGCCACCCATCAGGTTAATGCCTTTATTGTTGGATAGATCACCGCCGACTACTACCTTGCAGTCGACGCGCATGCCGTCGATGTTTTCCACATCCAAGACCACGCGTCCATCATCCAGCAACAGGCGGCTGCCCGGTTTGACTTCCTGCGCCAGCGGTGCATAGGTGATGCCGACTTGGGTGTTATCGCCGGCAGTCGGATCCAAGTTGATATCCAGGGCAAAATTCTGCCCTTCGTGTAAAAAAACTTTGTTTTCCTTAAACCGGGCAATACGGATTTTGGGGCCTTGCAGGTCGGCCAGAATGCCAACCAGGCGGCCGGTTTTTTTACTCAGTTCGCGCACGGCATTGGCCCGGTCAATATGGTCTTGCGCCGAGCCATGGGAAAAGTTTAAACGGACAACGTCCACACCGGCGCTAAATAAACCTTCCAATACGCCCGCCTTATCGGTTGCAGGACCTAATGTCGCTAGAATTTTGGTTCGTCTTAGCATGGGTGTTTTCTCTTTATAAATTATTGTGCGTTCATCAAGGCGCTGGTGGTATCCAGCATGCGGTTGGAGAAGCCCCACTCGTTATCATACCACGACAATACCTTGACAAAATTGCCGTCCATGACTTTGGTTGAAGGTGCTTCGTAAATGGAAGACGCCGGGTTATGGTTAAAATCGATGGAAACCAGAGGCTTGGTGTTGATCTCCAAAATGCCTTTGAGATAACTTTCGGAGGCAGCCAGCAATATGGCGTCTATTTCTTCCTTGCTGGTGCTTTTGGCCGCTTGGAAAGTTAAATCGACAACTGAAACGTTAATAGTCGGCACGCGCATGGCAAAACCGTCCAATTTACCCGACAGTTCCGGCAGCACCAGGCCGACTGCCGCGGCCGCGCCGGTTTTGGTAGGGATCATCGATTGCGTGGCGGAACGGGCGCGGCGTAAATCGCTATGGAACACATCAGTCAGTACCTGGTCGTTGGTATACGAGTGAATGGTAGTCATCAAACCGTGGACCACGCCCAAGGCTTCGTGCAAGGGTTTGACCAGCGGCGCCAGGCAGTTGGTGGTGCAAGAGGCATTGGAAATCACGGTATCCGCGGCTTTAAGCGTGCCGTGGTTAACGCCGTAAACAATGGTGGCGTCCACATCATTGCCGCCGGGCGCGGAGATTATCACTTTTTTCGCGCCGGCGCTAAGGTGCGCCGAGGCTTTGGCTTTGCTGGTGAACAGTCCGGTACATTCATGGACGACATCAATGCCCAAATCCCCCCATGGCAATTTGGACGGGTCGCGTTCGGAAAAAACCCGGATGCGGTCGCCGTGGATGATGATGTAATCGCCGTCGACGGTAACCTCAAAGGGAAATTTGCCGTGCACGGAATCGTATTGAGTCAGATGGGCGTTGGTGCTGGAATCGCCCAAATCGTTGATGGCTACGATTTGGAACTCACTGGTGCGGCCGGTTTCGTAGAGGGCGCGCACGATATTACGGCCGATACGGCCATAGCCGTTGATTGCAATTTTAATTGTCATATTAGCTCCTAAAAGGATAGATAACGGTATGGGAAGAACTTGTTTGCGATTCAGTGAGTGCTTTGGGTTGACTATACCAAAAGCGGCGGCGATTAGTCCATGATGGGCAGAATCAGGATTTAAGCCAGTTTGGCCTCGATTTTTTGCTTGTACGACAAATAGTGCTGGGTTTGCAACTGCAATGGATGGCTGACATGAAACGCAGCCAGCGGTAAATCCAGATCGGTAATGTGTACCGGGTAAACCTGTTTGCTGGCGCGGAAGCCCAGCACATAATCGTATACCGCATGAAATACCTTAGCTCCGTAGTCAAGATAAGAGAATTCCCGGTTGTTGCAATAAATGGTGTAGGCGATGCTGTTATTGATAAAACTACCGGAAATACGAATATTTAATTCCGGTTCGTCTAATTCATCAAGGTCGGGGCGCACATTGCTAAGTGATAAGACGCCAGCGGAGTTCTTAATTATTTCAAAATAATCAATAGTTAGTTTTGTATCGGCAATATTACGGTAAAGCCGGTTTTGCAAAAACACCGCATAATTGCGCAGTAAATGATTAGGGTCGCATTTACTGTGGTGCTGCGTATGCAAAGAACCTTTTTCGTCGATGACGTAAATTTGAATGCCGTTTTTTTGCACCAGATAAAAAAATTGTATGGTTTGGGCTTTGTTATACCGGTACAGCAAGGGAATCGGCGTGGCTTCCAACACATGGGAATCGAAGATAACCGCGCTGAAATGGGGTTGAGGGCTTGCCAGTTCTTGCATTAAGCCGGACTCGTCAGCAGCCAGTTTGAAGGCCAAGCTTTGTTGCTTGCGTTCGAACACGCAATAATTAAGGCCGGCCGGTAGAATATAACGCGGGTTGAGATGCTCCTCTGCTTGGCTGAATATTTTAAGTAAGTTATTGAATATAGAGTTTATTCTTCGGATAATGCTGTCGCTTCTGGCGGGGGTATGGCAGTCCATGGTGAAATTAGTGCCGCTCAGTAATTGACTGTGGTTGTTGAGAATATCGGACAGGCATTCGAATAATCCTAAAATGCCGGGGAAATGGGTTAAGGTTAGTTCGCCCCAGGACGATATCGTGAGCCGGTCGATACTTTCGACAAAACAGTGACGTGCCACGCCGTAGCTTAATGGGTCGGAACGCTCGCTGATCACATGGCTACCGTCCTCTTTTACATCGGTTGCCGTCATATCCAGATTGACCATCAACATGAAAGCTTGCGGAACATTACTGTTGAGATATGGCAATAGACTGCTGTCATCGGGACCGTTGTTATGCAGAAATTGCCGTATATGCGTTAACGTGCCATGAAGGGCGTCGTCAGTGATTTTGATGGTATCGGATGCCAAGTGCAGCTGCAAACGTCTATGGTAAAGCCCGTTGATGACAGTCCATACCAGCGTCTCGGGCAGGGAGCGACAGCGGTTAATGGGCTTATGGTCGCTATGCTCAGCCAGTTCGACATTTCCTATGAATAATGACCATTGGTAAGCGTCGGTTTCGACAATCGAGATTTCGGTTTCCTGACTATGGATTGCAGTCCCGGTTGAGATTCGCTCAACTTTATTAGGTTTTTTATCCAGAAAGGAGTGCAGTTTGCGTGATATGAGTTTTAAATCCTGATTGTTTTTACGTTGCGCCTCGATATGCGTGTTGGCAAAACCTTTGATCATCCTAAAGCATTGACCCAGATGTTCAATAATGACGGAGTTTTCATGAACGGCGTTGCCGATATTCCAGGATTTAACCAGCTTGAATTCATTTAACAAGGTGTTCGGCCATTGGTGGCGGGCGGCGACTTCTTTTAGGTAATGGGCTCTGAAGTTATAAGTTTCGGTATCGGTAACCGGATTAAAGGCGTCGGCGGATTTCAGATAAAAGCATTTACGGACCAGATTCAGCCGGTTAATGCTGTCTGCTGCTTTAAGATAGCGGTCGACTTTTTGGTAAATCAGGTAATACGGGTCCAAATCCAAGACCGTAAAAGTACCCTCGTAAACGGCTTGTTTGATAGTGAAGGCCAGCCATTGTGGTTTGGGGAACTCGCTAGCGTAACATTCCATCAAAAACAGCTTGAGAATGGATTTATGCGGCGAACTGATGGCTTTGTAGAGCTGCCAAGTGGTTGCGCTGATGAATTCTTCCGCCGGAATCCGGGCCAGGCCGCCAAAATCAATCAGATCGTGCTCACCGACAAACCGGTTGTCCTGCAGGTGTTTAACGTATTCGCTATAGCGATACTCCAGGTGCGGAGGCACCAGCCACCAGGCCGGCGTTTTGCCGGCCAAGTAAATCGATGTCCGGTAGAACTCTTCCAGTAGCAAATAATGTTGGGTTTCGCCACTGCTTTCGCTGGAAATTGGCGAAGTTTGGCCTTGGCGGAATTTCTCGCTATCCATAAGAAAAATATGCACTTCCAAGCCCAAGGTGGCCGCCCATTTTTCAATCAACCGGACTTTGTGATGCAGTTCTTCCAATTCAAGCTGGGTTAGTTCCGGATTGAAGCAAAGCCAAATATCAAGATCACTGGCTTTGGAAAAAGCAACACTGCCCACACTACCCATCAGGAACAGGCTTTCAATTGCAACACTGCGGATGGCCTTGGGTTGGCGAGGAAATTTTTTACTGAATTTTTTGGCGGCAAGAATAGCCCGGTTATCGGGTGTATAGTCAAAAATGCCCGCCGGTGTTTCGGTGGACGTAAAACCGGGTAACAGCGGATGGTTGTAATGGAACAGCAGCGGTAAAATATCCAAGAAAATGCGTTGCTTGGGCGGCAAAAAAAACTGCGTGCGCTGTTCCCGAAGCCGGTGCAAGTATTTAAAGCGCTGCTTGACGGCATTCAAGTCGCGGATTTGAATATCTTCGCCCGGTGATCCTAGCTTTATTGGCGGTAAATGGGGTGAGTCTGTCACGGTCAAACGGTTATCCTATTGGTGTTTACCCTAAGTATAGTTCCCCCCTTCAGCCGAAATCGTGATAAAGTTAAAAAAGTATTGTGAAAAACTTTGCTTTTGATCGCGGAATTGACAATTATTTTCTGATTGCAACGCTTAGAAGTTTTGAGTAAACATATCCAGTTGTTCAAAATTTTGTAAGTTCGGGCCGCTTTCCAGCGACGATAGGGATACCCCCAGCAGCCGGATTCTACGCCGGCCTGCATCCGTCCCGTTTAGCAGGCTGGCAAGGATAACAGTGGAATGGCTATTGTTGCTAAGATTGTAAGGCAAGGTTCGGCTGCGGGTGATTTGGACAAAATCGTGGTATTTGATTTTTATCGTCAAGGTGCGGGCATATTGGTGTTGCCCATCCAATTTTGCCAAAACCTGAGTAAGCAGGTTGTGCAAGTGCGCAAGTACATCCTGAAGCTCAATAATATCCTGCTGAAACGTGGTTTCCATGCCTAGGGATTGCCGCGGCCGGTTTGGATTAACCGGGCGGGTGTCGATGCCGCGGGCAATATTGTAGTAATACTGGCCGGATTTCCCGAAGTGTTGCTGTAAAAAAGCCAGCGGCTGAGTTTTCAAATCCTTACCGGTGGCTATGCCTAAGGTTTGCATTTTTTGCGCGGTAGCTTTGCCGACACCGTGAAATTTGCCTATCGCCAGTTGTTCGATAAATGGCCCGCCTTGCTCGGGTGTTATCAAATACAGCCCGTCAGGCTTGTCCAAGTCGGACGCTATTTTGGCCAGAAATTTGTTATAAGAAATGCCGGCCGAGGCGGTCAGGCCGGTAGCCTCTTTGATCCGAGTTTTGATGGCTTTAGCGATTAAAGTGGCCGAGCCTTGGTGCCGGGAACAAGCGCTCACGTCCAAATAGGCCTCGTCCAGCGATAACGGCTCGATCAAATCGGTGTATTCGCTTAACAGCTTGCGTATGGTGTTGGAGACCGAGCGATAGACTTCGAAGCGGGGTTTGACGAAAATAGCTTGAGGGCAAAGCCGGTAGGCATGCGAAGAGGGCATTGCCGAGTGGATCCCGTATTGCCGGGCTTCGTAACTGCAGGTGGCCACTACCCCCCGGGAATTGGGCGAACCGCCAACGATAATGGGTTTATTGCGGTATTGCGGAAAATCGCGCTGCTCCACCGCGGCGAAAAAAGCATCCATGTCGATATGAATGATTTTGCGCGGCGGCAGCATAATTCATCAGGGTTGCCCGGTCTTATGGTCCGGCAGTTCCAGATCGATGCTCGCTTGCCAGTCGGCGAAAGGGAACGGCAAAGTATCGGTGTTGTAAGTTAAAAACAGGAGAATGTGGAAGGTATAACGGGCAAGGTTGCGGCCGAACACTAAAATGTTGGCGTTAACTTGACCGGTCAACAAAGTTGAAGCAACTTGTAACAGGATTACCGCCCATATCAGCATTCTCACCAAGCCGCCGATAGCGGCAAAAATCAGCATAAAAAAAATGCGTTTCCACGTGCTTAATTTTTTTAGATTTTCGTTGATCTCTTCATTCATGAATCAACCTCGGTTCATAATGTCGCGCAAGTCAAGGGCGGCCGAGTTGGCGCGCGCCATATAGTTGGCCAGTGTTAGCGAATAGTTGGCGAACAGCCCGTAGCCGCTGCCGTTTAACACCATAGGGCTGAAAGTCGGCGCCAAGGCGTTTTCAAATTCCTTAATCATGATGTCGACGGTGTTCATGGCGCGTTTGTCCAGCAAAATGCCGCGGAAATCGTGCTTGATGGCTTTTAGAATATGCAGCAAGGCCCAGCTCGCGCCACGTGCCTCATAAAAAATGTCGTCGATTTCCAGCCACGGGGTTTGCTTGATCAAGCTGCCGGATTTAACGTTTTCCAACGAGCTGTCAGTCGGATCTATCACCGCCATGCCCGGAATAATATCCGCCCCGCTTACGCTGGCGCCAAGACGGGTGGATAAGCCGCCAAGCCGCTTGATAACCACTTCCACATATTGCCATAAGTTGTCGGCACGCGCGTAGAATTGCGCTCGTTTTACCGGCCCGCCATAGTGTTGAAGGCGAGACATGTATTTATGCAAGGCTTCAACGCCTTTTTCATATTCGGCTTCGGTTGACGGTAGCGCCCAGGAGTTGTGTTCATAATAAAAATAAGGTTCGGCGATAGCTAAGTCAGGATCTTCTTCCGATTGCGATTGATCGCGGGCAAAGTGGTTTCTTAACGCGGAAGTGGCGTCGCGCAACATGACCAGTGCGCCGAATTCCCAATTGGGGATGTTATCCAGCAATACGCCGGGAGGGGCCACGTCATTGGTAAGGTAGCCGCCGGGCTTGTGTAGGAGTATTTCCGCAATATGCGCCAGCGTGTTGGTGTAAACATAACCCAAAGGCGGCTCCGAGGCGTCTCCACCCGGTTCCTCTTTTGCGGTTTCATGAAGCTGAGTCAAGGCTTCTTCTTGTACGCTGAATTGCTCCGGCTCGCGGCTCCACCATTCGCCTAGCAGGAAAATAATCAGAATGACAACAAGTGCAAAAACACCAAGGCTCCAAAGTATGCCTCTGGACTTTATATCTTCAATTGCTTCGCTTGCCGCCATTGCCGGTTTCCTATCAGTTATATCAGTTCGTTTAAAAAATGCAGTATTTCGTTAAATTGTAACATTTTTCATGGTAACAGATTTTTTCGCTTTTTTCCTGCTTAACCCGTTTTAGCGGTTAGACTTTTTGTGAGCCCTTGGATGGGCTTTATCATAAACGGTGGCCAGATGTTGAAAATCCAGATGGGTGTAAATTTGGGTGGTGCTGATATTGCTATGGCCTAATAATTCCTGCACGGCTCTTAAATCCTGGCTGGATTCCAGCAAGTGGCTGGCAAACGAATGCCGTAGCATGTGCGGATGGATAGATGCCGGGATGCCGTGCTTGCTGCACCAGCGAGTTAAGCGGGTTTGGATGCTGCGTAGGCTCAGGCGTTTGCCCCGGCTGGAGATAAATAATGCCGGGAGCTCACAGCCCGGCATTTGTTGCCGGTATCCCAGCCAAAGGGTAATGGCTTCTATCGCTTTTGATCCCACCGGCAGCACCCGGGATTTGTTACCTTTACCGGCCAGCACGGTTAGGCTGCCGCTGGCGAGGTCCAAATGGCTTAAATCCAGGTTGCTGAGTTCGCTTAGGCGCAAGCCTGAGGAATAAAATAATTCGAATATGGCCAGATCACGTACTTCCAGTCCATCTTCGGCATGCGCTTCCAACAAGCCGGTGACTTGGTCCACATCCAGTACTTTAGGCAATTTTTTGGGTTGTTTAGGCGCTTTGATGGGCTGCGCCGGGTTTTTGCCCACAACTTGTTGTTTAATGAGGAAAACAAAGAAGCTGCGTAGGGCCGATAACGCCCGTTGTAAGCTTCTGCTGGCTATGCCTTGGCGGTGCCGGCTGGCGACAAAGGCACGAATATCTTTTTCCGTAAGGGCAGGCCACGTAGTGATGGCTTGTTTATCGCAATAATCCGCCAGTTGCAAGAGGTCGCGCCGGTAGCTTTCGACAGTGCGGGGCGAGGCCCTTTTTTCGACTTGTAACTGCTCAAGAAATGCGTACAGCCATGACTCGGCGTCTTTGGTCATGATTCGGCTGGCAATAACGATAGCAAACGGGTGCCGGTAATTTCAGCCATTTGCATTAAAAACACATGTCCCATGCTGTAATGGAAGCGGCCTTCCTGCCGGCTGCCGATGGCTAACAACCCTTCCAGGTGTCCGAAAATAAGTGGGATGATCGCGCAGGATTTAGCCTCCGCCGCGGCATCGCCAAACAAAATCTTAGCTTGCGCCAGCGTGGGCCGGCCGCATTTGGGCTGATTGGATGACAGTTCCTTGCTGAACGGTTCCAGATTATCTTTAGTCGGCTCCAGGCATAAATTGGCGATAGCGCTATGGGGCACATGCGGACGGATAATGCGCAAGGCGGTAAAGTCGGTTAAAAAATGTTCCGATAACACCAAATCCAGATTGGCAACCAGCTCTTCAAGCGTGGCGGCCTCCAGCAGCGCCAAGGTCAGCTTATGCATGCGGTTGATGGAGGTGTCGTTCTCGCGGGCGATATCAATCAGCGCGGTCAGCTGGTTTTCCTGCTCCTGGTGTTTGGCGCGGAAAATTTCCAGCTGCTTGGATATTAACGATACGGCATCGCCGCAAGGGTGCGGGATCTGCATTTTTTCCAGCAAATGCAGGTGTTCGTTAAAAAACTCAGGATGCCGATGTAGATAGGCTTCAACCTGGTCGGCCGTCAAAGCGGGATCGTTCGGTTCTTTCATAGTGCTAGGCTACCTTCAAAAACTGTTACTGCGGGACCGGTCATCAGCACCGGCTGGCCTCGACCGGCCCAGGTTATGGCAAGTCGGCCGCCGGGTAACTCAACCGTGGTTTGAGAATCCAGCAAATGTTGCTCAATTCCGGCGACTACCGCCGCGCATGCACCGCTGCCGCAAGCTAAGGTTTCGGCGGCGCCGCGTTCATATACTCTTAGTTTAATCAATTGGCGGCTGATAATCTGCATAAAACCGATGTTAGCACGTTGCGGAAACATCGGGTGGCTTTCCAAAGCCTGTCCCAGCGTTTGTACCGGCGCGGTTGTAATATCGTCCACCCGGATCACGGCATGCGGATTACCCATGGAGACAGCGGCAAATTCAACATCCATTCCGGCCGCGTGCGTGCGGTAAGTTATCGCTTCCTGGTCGGTCAGCAGTGGTATTGCTTGTGGAGCATGCTTGGGTGTCCCCATGTTTACGGTGACCATGCCGTCGCTGCTGAGATTCAAAACCAATTGCCCGGCATCGGTATCCACGTAAATCTCATGTTTTTGGGTAAGTCCCTGATCGTGCACAAACCGCGCAAAACAGCGCGCACCGTTACCGCATTGCGCGACTTCGCTGCCGTCGGCGTTGAAAATACGGTATTTAAAATCGGCGTTGGCGGATACCGGGGGCTCCACCAGTAGTAGCTGGTCAAAGCCGATGCCGAAGTGTCGATCCGCCAGTTGCCGAATTTTTTCGGGGGTAAGCAAGACCGCTTGATTAACGGCATCAATCACCACGAAATCGTTGCCCAGACCGTGCATTTTGCTGAACTTTATCATGGTAGCAAATGCTCTCCGGCCCACAGTTGTTGTAACGTTTCGCGCGCGCGAATGGTATGGGTTTGGTTGCCGTCAACCATGATCTCCACCGGGCGCGGCCGGGAGTTGTAGTTTGAGCTCATGGAAAAACCGTAGGCGCCGGACGAGCGCACGGCCAGCAAGTCACCGGGCGTTAGCGACAAGGTACGGTCTTTGCCTAAAAAATCGCCGGTTTCGCAAACCGGCCCTACGATATCCCAGGTTAAAGCCGAGGCATTGGTATTAAGATTGACCGGTATGATATCTTGCCAGGCGCTGTACAAGGCCGGGCGCAATAAGTCGTTCATGGCGGCATCAACCACGGCGAAGTTTTTGTGCGCGGTTGGTTTTAAATATTCCACCTGCGTTACCAGAATGCCGGCATTACCGACTATGGCGCGGCCCGGTTCCAGCAGAATTTGGTAAGCACATCCATTGAGTTTGCTCAGAATCGCTTGAATGTACTCATCCGGTTCCGGCGGCTGCTCATTCCGGTAGCGTATACCCAGGCCGCCGCCCAAATCCAGATGGTGCAGCTCAATGCCGTCGGCTTTAAGCCTATCAACCAACTCCAGCAGGCGCGCCAGGGCGTCCAGAAACGGTGCGTTATCGGTCAGTTGCGAGCCGATATGGCAATCAATACCAACTACTTTGACATTGGCCATGGCCATGGCTCGCCGGTATTCATCCAGCGCGCTGGTGATGTCGATGCCGAATTTGTTTTCTTTGAGACCGGTGGAAATATACGGGTGCGTTTTGGCATCGACATCCGGGTTAACCCGAAACGACACCGGTGCCACCACCCCCAGTTGCCCTGCTAGCGTATCGATCCGGTCAAGCTCTTCGCGCACTTCAATATTAAAACAGCGTATGCCTAATTTAAGGGCCGAGAGAATTTCATCTTCGCGCTTGCCTACGCCGGAAAACACCACTTTTTTAGGATCGCCGCCGGCTGCGATCACGCGGTTTAACTCGCCAACCGAGACAATGTCAAAGCCTGAACCCAAGCGCGCCAGCAGATTTAACACCGCCAGGTTGGAATTGGCTTTAACGGCATAACAAATTAAGTGCGGGGCAGCGCCGAAAGCTTGGTCGAATGCCAGCCAGTGGCGCTCCAGGGTTGCCCGGGAATAAATATAACAAGGGCTGCCGTAGTGGTAGACAATATCTTGCACAGCCACATCTTCGGCATACAGCTCGCCGTTTCGGTAGTTAAAAAAATCCATGGTTTAATTATCTTTATTCTTGGGAACAGTTTGATTGGGCGGCTCTTTACCGGGCAAATACAAGGGCCCTTGCTGGCCGCAGCCGTGTAGCCACAAGCCAAGTGTTACGAGTAAAAGCAAATAGGAAAATTTCATGGTAGGGTAAAAACCTGGCTTATTTTGATAAAGCAAGCACTATTATAATGTAAGAACTAAGGTAACACTTCTTTTACCCAGGAAAATAAGGTACCGGCTATGACAAACCGCTGGCAGGCAATTGCAGAACATATCGAAAGCGTAACCGGCACACCGTTTAAGGTGGTTTCATCCAGCAGTGTTAGCGGCGGCGACATCAATACCGCCATACGCTTGCAAGGAGCGGATACAAGCTACTTCGTCAAATTAAACCGCGCCGGTCTGGCGGATATGTTTGAGGCCGAAATGGCGGGTTTGCAAGAACTGGCGCAAGCCGATGTGATTCGCGTGCCGAAAGCAATGGCTACGGGTCAGGCTCAAAATCAGGCGTATTTGGTGCTTGAACATATCGAATTCGGTGGCGGCGGCAGTACCTCGTCGCGTATGCTCGGCCAACAACTGGCGCTGCTGCATCAGCTTAAACAGCCTTATTTTGGTTGGCATCGCGATAATACCATCGGCAGCACGCCGCAAATCAATGGTGAATATCAGGATTGGGTGTCGTTCTGGCGCGAACAACGTTTGGGCTACCAATTGCAATTGGCTAAATCCAGCGGTTACAGCGGCCGTTTACAAACCAAAGGTGAGCGCTTAGCTCAGGAGCTGAGTGCGTTTTTCGATAATTATGCCCCGCAGCCATCGCTGTTACACGGCGACCTATGGGGCGGCAATGCCGCGTTCGACCGCCTGGGTAACCCGGTAATTTTCGACCCGGCCTGTTATTACGGCGACCGTGAAGCCGATTTGGCTATGACCGAACTGTTTGGCGGTTTCGGCCGCGATTTTTTCGCCGCGTACAACGAGGTTTTACCCTTGGATCCCGGCTACGGGACCCGCAAGACTTTATATAACCTCTACCATATTCTGAATCATCTAAATCTGTTCGGCGGCGGTTATGGGCAGCAGGCGGAGGGGATGATCGACCGGTTGTTGGCTGAGCTTGGCTAGGGCGCTAAGCGTTGGGTGAACTTACCAAGTGCTTTGCCTGCAGATCGGCATGATAAGACGATCTTACCAACGGCGCGCTGGCAACTTGGGTAAAACCCATGGCTTTGGCAAGGCTGGCGTAGTCGTCAAATTGCTGAGGGGTGATATAAGCTTGCACCGGTAAATGGTCTTTACTGGGCTGTAAGTACTGGCCCAAGGTCAGCATGCTGCAGCCGTGGTTAAGAAGATCGTGCATAACCTGCACGACTTCATGCTCCAGTTCGCCTAAGCCCAGCATCAGGCCGGATTTTGTGGGTGTGTGAGGTTGGGCTTGTTGATAGCGTTGCAGCAATTGCAGGGAATTTTGATAGTCCGCTCCAGGTCTGGCTTGCGGGTAAAGTCGGGGCACGGTTTCCAGATTATGGTTGAAAACATCGCAAGGCTGTTGCGCTAAAATTGCTACCGCTGGGTCGCGGCGGCCGCGGAAATCAGGCACTAAAATTTCGATTTTGGTGGCCGGTGTCGCTGCCCGGATGGCGGCAATGCAGTCGGCAAAATGCTGGGCGCCGCCGTCGCGCAAATCGTCGCGGTCTACCGACGTAATCACGACATATTTTAACGCCAGGGCCTTGATAGCTTCGGCCAGTTGTTGGGGCTCATTGGTATCCAAAGGTAACGGTTTGCCGTGGGCGACATCACAAAACGGGCAACGGCGGGTGCATAAATCGCCCATGATCATGAAAGTGGCGGTGCCGTGCTGAAAGCATTCGCTCAAATTGGGGCAGGCGGCTTCTTCACAGACGGTGTGTAGGTTGTGCTCGCGCAGCAAGGTTTTAACCTGGTTGATGGCATCGCCGACCGGGAGTTTGATGCGGATCCAGTCGGGTTTTCGCAAAGGTTCGGCTGTGGTCTCAACTTTTATGGGAATGCGGGCCAGTTTGTCGGCATTGCGCTGGTGGGATTCAGGTTTGCCGCGGGATGGAGCTTGATTATTCATGCCGGTAAAGCCTTAATGATAGCGTGAGCTAATTGCTGCGAAAGTTCCTGCTGGTCGACTGTTGCGCCGAAATCGGACAACTGAGTCATCTTCAGGCCGGGATAACCACAAGGATTGATGTTTTCGAAAGGGGCCAAATCCATGTAGTTGTTCAAACTCAGGCCATGGTAGCTGCAATTTCGTTTAATGCGCAAGCCGATGGAGCCGATTTTTTTGCCGTCGGCATAAACGCCGGGCGCATCCGGACGGGCAACGGCTTGAATCTCATACCGGGCTAAGGTTTCAATCATGGCGTGTTCCAGCAAACTGACCAGCTGACGGATATTCAAACCCAGCCGGGGCAAGTCAAACAAGGTGTAGATTACCACCTGTCCGGGGCCGTGATAAGTGATCTGTCCGCCGCGGTCGGTTTGTACTACCGGTATGTCACAGGGCTTCAATAAATGCCAGGGCTTGCCGTTTAAGCCTTGAGTGAATACCGGAGGGTGCTCGGTTAGCCAGATTTCGTCGCCGGTTTCGCTGTCGCGGCTAACCGTGAATTGCTGCATTTGCTGCCAGACGGCCGTGTAGTCTTGAAGGCCAAGGTTGCGGATGAACACGTGTGTGCTGGTGACGGTTAAACCCGCTACAGGGTGACCAAAATATGCGGACTATCGGTCAAATCTTGATAAATAGCGTCGATCTGTTGTTTGCTGAAAGCCTCGATTACCACGGTCACCGAGGTGTAATTGCCGGCTTTGCTTGGTCTTAGCCGGACTGCATCGGATTGGGTTTCCGGACTGTGGCGGCGGATAATTTCAATAACCACCAGCTCCAGCTCCGGGCTGGATCTTCCCATGGCTTTAACCGGAAACTGGCAGGGAAATTCCCATACCGCTTCTGTTTGGGGTGCTTGGTTCATGATAGTTTTTTGTATTCTTGAAAAATCCGGTTAATGCTTTGCCACACCGGCCCTGGGCGGCCATCGGAAACGGGTTGGTTATCCAGTATGACCACGGGAACGATTTCGCGCGTTGAACTCGTTACCCAAATCTCGCTGGCGGTTTTTAACTCGGCAAGCGAGATATTGCCTTCGCGAAATGGGACATCATGTTGCGCGGCGAGTTCAAGAATGACATCGCGGGTGATGCCGGGCAAAATGGCTGAACCTTTAGGCGGCGTGACCAATACGCCATCAAGCACGGCAAACAGGTTGCTGGCGGCGCCTTCGGTGACCAAGCCGTTTTTGACCAGAATCGCTTCGGCGCAGCCTTGTTCCTCGGCCCGTTGTCTCAGCAAAATGTTGGCAAGCAAGGTGGTTGCTTTGACGTTGCATAAATCCCAGCGGCTGTCATCCAGGGTAACCGCTTTAATCCCCTCGGTACGGCCGGAGAACGGTGCAATATCCGAACACATGGCGAATATCGTTGGCGTAACCAACTTGGGAAAGGCATGATCGCGGGTTGGCGCCACGCCACGGGTAATTTGCAGATAAATGTATTGATCTTTTGAGGTGTCGAGCAAAGGACTTAGGATAGCCAACCATTGCTCCGGCGAATGCGGATTTTGAATACGGATGCTATCCAGGCTATTTTGTAAGCGGACGATATGGTCGTGAAAACGGAACAAATGTCCGCAGTAAGCCGGAATTACCTCATAGATGCCGTCGCCGAACAGGAAGCCGCGGTCAAGCACAGACACTTTGGCTTCATCAAGCGGTAAATACTCGCCGTTTAAATAAACCGTTTTAGCGACCATCATTTTCCTATTAAGCGTAAGGCTTGGTCATAAATTCTTTCAATAATATTGCCTTTGTCCACGGCGTTAAGTGCAACCAAATCTTTGTCGGCAATGGTGTCATTATCCAAGACGATATGCACGTTGCCGAGTCTGGCGCTTTTGGCAATCGGCGCAACAAGATTTTTATCGACATTCAAGGTGGCTTTAAGATCGTTGTAGCGGCGGCGCGGAATGGTAACGTAAAAATCTGCTTCCATGCCCACCGGAACTGAACGCTCATGGCCTTGCCAGACGCGCGCTTCGGCTAATGCGGTTTGGCCTTGATACAGCTTATGGGTTTCAAAAAAACGGTACCCGTAATTAAGCAAGGCCTCATTTTCGTTGGCTCGGGTATTGGTGCTACTGGTTCCCATGACTACCGAGATCAGCCGCATGTCGTTACGCAGGGCGGAAGCGACCAGACAATAACCGGCGTCATCGGTAAATCCGGTTTTAACGCCGTCGACGGAAGGGTCTCGCCAAAGCAATTTATTGCGGTTTTGTTGAGTGATTTTGTTATAAGTGAATTCTTTTTGCGAAAACCAGCGGTAATAATCGGGAAATTCGTTAATCATCGCCCGCGTCAAAATGCTTAAATCACGTGCGGTGGAGTAATGCTCCGGGTTTGGCAGACCGTCGCTATTGACGAAATGGGTATTGGCCATACCCAAGCGCGCAGCATGTTGATTCATCACATCGGCAAAAGTGGCTTCATTGCCGGCAACCTGCTCAGCAAGGGCAACGCTGGCGTCGTTACCGGACTGGATGATTACGCCATGCAGCAAATCCTGGATAGAGACTTGGGTGTTGACTTCAATAAACATGCGCGAACCTTGGGTATTCCAGGCTTTATCGCTGATGGTGGCTTTGTCTTCCAGGTGCAGTCGACCGCTGGCCAATTCTTTGAATACGACATAAACGGTCATGATTTTGGTTAGACTGGCCGGCGCGACTTTGGCGTCGGCATTTTTCTCCGCCAGCACCCGGCCGCTGTTGAAATCAATCAGAATGTAGGCATTAGCGGAAAGAGACGGTGCCGAGGGGGTTAGAATCTCAGCTTCTACGGCGTTCGCGGTTTGAAAAGCGAAGAAAAATAAAAGAAAAACCAGAGCCAGGCCTGGTAAACGAAACGGAATTGTCATGATTTAGATAAACGAAGAACTTAACTAAGTATCGGCATTGTAACATGCCGACACTTAGTTTTGTCTGGTTTCAGTGACAAACTGGGTTTCGGTTACGCCAATGTCAGCCAGTTGCTGATTAAGTTTTTTGACGTTGTCGGTTGGAAAAATCGGCCCCATCTGAACTTTAAAAACCGAAGATTTCTTATAAGTTGAGGTTAAAATTTCCGGTTTGGGTAACTGCTGATGTTCAGCAATTTTTGCCTGTAGATGTTCAGCCTGTTTCCGATTTTTAAAAGCACCTACTTGCAAATAGATATGTTTGGCTTGCCGGGCTGCGGAGGCTTGCATAAGCGGCAGCGCCTGTTCCGGCGGGATTGCGGTCACTTTGACTTTACCCGTGCCTTTTTGCTGAATGCCCAGTTTTTTTGCAGCGGAATAGGATAAATCCATCATCCGGTTATGATGGAACGGGCCTCTATCGTTAATGCGCACGATAACGCTGACGTTATTTTCTAAATTGGTCACCTTGGCATAGGAATCTATGGGCAAAGTTTTCGATGCCGCCGTCATGGCATACATGTCGAAAATCTCACCGCCAGCGGTTTTTTTGCCATGGAATTCAGGGCCGTACCAGGAGGCAATACCCTCTTTGGAAGGTAGACTGGTTTTTAGAAAACTGTCGATTTGCGGTTTTAAATCATCGCTATCGCCCGTGTAGCGGTCGAAAATATATTGCGACAAGGTCGGATATTCATCTTCCAGCTTTTTGTAATAGCTGGCTGCTGGTTGTTGGTTAGAGGCACTTGCCAAAGTTTTGGCAGGCGCTTCGGTTGTTTTGATTTGTCCAGTTGAACAACTGCACAAAGCAAAAAAAGAAGCTAAAAAAATTGATTTTTTCATAACATTGAGGATCTTTTATTCAAAATGGCCTGACTTAATTGGTAGACCGCCATGGCATACAGTGGACTATGGTTATAACGGGTTATCACATAAAAATTGTCCAACCCGGCCCATAATTCGGTGCCTTGATCGATCTCAAAAGCCAGAAGCTTAATTTTGCCGTTTAAAGATAAGTTTTCCTTTGTGTTGATGCCGTTCGATTGTAGCGTTGACAATCTTAAATTAGGCTTAAGGTCCTTGCCAAGGAATTTTTTGTACCGGTCATCTTTTGCCTGCAAACGTGCCGCGATTAATTGTCCGGATTGCCAGCCTTGTTTAACAAAATAATTCGCCACGCTGGCAATGGCGTCACTGGGGTTTTGCCAAATATCGCGATGTTTATCATTATCGAAATCAACGGCATAGGCTAAATAGCTGCTAGGCATAAACTGCGGCATGCCCATGGCCCCGGCATAAGAGCCGGTTGGCTCCAATGGATTCATGGTTTCGTTACGGCATAACAGCAGGAATTTTTCCAACTCACCGGTAAAAAAAGCGCTACGGGGCGGATAAGCAAAAGCCAGGGTGGATAGTGCATCAATAACCCGAAAACCACCTTTGCGTTGCCCGTAGGAGGTTTCAACACCGATAATCGCGACAATGACCTCAGCCGGAACCCCATAATGCTGTTCCACGGCGTTGAGAGTTGAGGCATTGTCATTCCAAAATTTAATACCGTTTTCGATACGCTTTTCGGTTAAAAACAAATCTCGGTATTTTTGCCAAGGCAAGGCTTCAGCAGGTGAGGTTATTTTTTCGATGATCTCGTTTTGGATGGTTACCTGCTTGAACAGTGTATGCAATTCGGTGGCATCGAATTGATGTTTGGCTGTCATTTGCGCAATAAAGCCGTTAATAGCCGGCGACTCGGCATAGGCTGGCTGTACCGTGAATAAAGTCCAAAGGGTGCAAAACAGTATTGCTGGATTATTTTTCATTTAACCCTATGAAGGTAAAAATTTCTTGTGGGTATGGATTGACATTAAAATTCCGAATCCCGCCATTAATGTAACAATAGACGTACCTCCGTAACTTATCAAGGGCAAAGGCACGCCAACAACCGGTAAAACGCCGATTACCATGCCGATATTGACAAAAACATAGACAAAAAACGTAAACGCCAAACTGCTGGCCAACAGGCGGCTGTATGTGCCTTGCGCTTGCGCGGCGATATATAAACAGCGGCCGATAATCAGTAAATAAAGGGACAGCAATCCAAGACAGCCGAATAAACCGAATTCTTCGGCAAATACGGCAAAAATAAAATCCGTGGAGCTTTCCGGCAGAAAATCCAGCTCCGATTGCGTGCTCCCCAACCAACCTTTGCCGTAAACGCCGCCCGAGCCGATGGCAATTTTGGATTGAATGATGTGGTAGCCGCGACCCATGGGGTCGGCTTCCGGATTTAAAAAGGTCAGCACGCGGGCCCTTTGGTAATCAAACATGAAATGCCAGATTATCGGGGCCGCAGCGGCCAAAATGCCAGCTATGGTAACTATCAAATACCATGACAAACCGGCAAAAAACAAGACTCCCGCACCTGAGCTTGCGACCAGCATCGCCGTACCCAAATCCGGTTGCTTGGCAATAAGCAGTGTCGGTATCAAGATTAATGTGCTTGCAATAAGAATTTGCTGCCATTTTGGCGGGAAGCTGTGTTCGGCCAGATACCAAGCTATCATCATGGGCGTGGTGATTTTAATCATTTCCGAAGGCTGAAAACGGAAAACCCCCAAATCCAGCCAGCGCTGCGCGCCTTTTCCGATTTGCCCCATGATCAACACAGCCAATAGCAGGAAAATACCGATACTGAACAACAGGGCGGAATAGCGTTTAAACTGGATGGGATTGACATGCGCCAGAATAATCATCAGCGTGAAAGCAAGGCCGATACGAACCGACTGTTTGACCAGAATGTCCATTTTTTGCCCGCCGGCGCTGTAGAGAATAATAAAACTGGTAAGCGCCGCCAGTAAAAGAGTGATAAACAAAGGGATGTCTATGTGCAGTTTTCTGAGCAGATTACCGATAATGGAAGGCGGCTCAAATTGTTCCCTACGGATTTCGGACGGCATGTGTTTTTAAATATTGTTTGATGACTTTACTGGCAATCGGCGCTGCCACACTGCCGCCGTGGCCGCCGTTCTCGGCGATTACCGCAACCGCGATCAAAGGATCCTCGGCCGGCGCAAAGGCAATAAAAAGCGCGTGATCGCGCAGTTTAAAATCGATTTGGTTTTCGTTGTATTTGGCATCTTGCTTAATGTTAAATACCTGAGCGGTACCGGTTTTTCCGGCCATATGAAAATTCAAGCTATGGCCGACGGCTTTGGCGGTTCCGCTGGCGCTATGAACCACGTTGATCATGGCGTTGAAAATATTTTCCAGATTATCGGGGTTAAGCTCAATTCTACCCTGATGGTTTTCAGGCCCGGCCACAATGGCATCGGCACTGGCTATGGTCTTAACCAGATGCGGGGTGACAATTTCACCCTTGTTGGCCAATGTTGCAGTAGCTCTGGCCAATTGTAAAGGCGAAACCTGAAAATAGCCCTGCCCGATGCCGGTTATCAAAGTTTCGCCGGGATACCAGCCTTGATTGCGTTGTTTACGCTTCCATTCCTTAGAGGGTAATAACCCGGTTTTTTCACCTTGTAAGTCTATCCCGGATTTTTCTCCGAAACCGAATTGCTGTAAAAATTTCTGAAGATTATCAATACCTAACGTTAAGGCCAGACTATAAAAATAGACGTCGCAAGACTGAGTGATGGCGTCATTCATATTAACCGAGCCATGGCCCCATTTTTTCCAATCGCGGTAACGGTGGGCGACCCCCGGCAATTGATAATACCCAGGGCAGTACATGCGGTGCGCGAACGTGGTTGCCCCGTATTCCAGCCCGGCCAGCGCGATAAAGGGCTTGATGGTGGAGCCGGGCGGATACAACCCACGCATGGCGCGGTTATAAAGCGGCTGGTTTTCCGAATTTTGCAAAGCCTGATACGCTTTATTGGAGATACCGACCACAAACGGATTGGGATCAAACCCCGGTCGGCTGACAAAGGTTAAAACGCCCCCGGTTTTAACTTCTATAGCCACTACCGCGCCATTATAAATATCCAGCGCATCATAAGCGGTTTTCTGCAGGTCGATATCCAGGGTTAAAAAAAGGTTGGAGCCGGGGGTGGGTTCATTGGTTTTTACGGTATTTACGGCTCGGGCCTGGGCATTGGTCTCGATTTCGGCATAGCCGGTTTTACCATGCAATTCGGTTTCGTAGCTGCCTTCTATGCCGATTTTTCCGACATGACTGGAACCTCGGTATTCAGCTTCGGGCAATGATTTCAATTCATTTTCGTTAATGCGGCCGACGTAACCGATAACATGCGAAGCCAGTTCGGCGTATGGGTAATGCCTAACCAACTGGACTTGAATATCAACACCCGGGAAAAACGGTCTGGCGACTGCAAATTTGGCGATTTCTTCATCGGTCATGCCGATTATCAACGGAATGCTGGCAAAGCTTTTTTCCCGTCTGCGCTGTTTTTGAAACTGCTCGATTTTTTCGTCGGAGATAGCAAGCAGTTGCTGCAGGCGGATAAGTGTATTTTTGAGATCTTCGGCTTGTTCCGGAATGATTTCCAGGTTATACGAGGGGGTGTTTTCCGCCAGAACCTTGCCGTTGCGGTCGAAAATCATTCCGCGCACGGGGACTAGCGGTTTGATTTTAATGCTGTTTTCTTTGGCCAACGTGGCATAGTGCTCGTGACCGACAATCTGTAAATAAACCAAGCGTACGATCAAGCCGGCCGTCAATGCCAGAATGACAATGAAAGCAATCACAATGCGATTAATAAATAAGCGGTGTTCAAGGATGCTGTCCTTAATGGTGTAAATCTTGGACATCGGCTTTCTGCTTAATTATTGGGGCGTATTAACCTGATATAGCGCAGTGTGGTGTAGACCATGGGCCAGCAAAAAGTTCCGGTAAAAACCGGCAGCCAGAAACTGCCGTGCAGTTGGGCCGGATTCTGAAAGTTTTTGATAACAAACAGCAAAAGCTGGGACAACAATAGGCAAAAAAAGATGAATAGGCCTTGTTGTAAAATCGGAAATTGGCGCAAGCGTTTATGCAGTTTCAGACAGAGATAAATGATCAGCGAATACGCCAAGGCATACTGGCCCAATAACCGGCCCAACAGAACATCGGTCAGCAGGCCGAAGGTCCAGGCATAAAATATACCGACGCGTTCCGGCACTGCCAATGACCAGTAAATTAACGACAGCAACACCCAATCCGGGTTAAGCCCCGCTAAAAAAGACGGCAAAGGAATAATACGCAGCCCCATGGCCAGCATTAGAGACAGAATAATGCGGCCGTACCCTAAAGAATCATTCATCATTATGTTCGCTGCCGGTCTCTTTCCCTGGGGATTTCGAAGTCAGCGGTATGGGGTTACTGTTGCTCCAGACAATTAATAGCTCGCGGTTTCTATCTAACATGGCTTTAGGCGTGGCGGTAATGCTGGCAAATGGCTTATTGGGTTGTGGGTTGAACTCATCAATTACGGCGACCGGGTAACCCGGTGGAAAAGTGCCGCCTAAACCGGAGGTGATCAGTAGGTCACCGGGTTTGACATCGGCGTTATTGGGTAGAAATGGCAGATTAAGCCTGCTGATCTGGCCACTGCCGACGGCAACCGTCAATAAACCGTTACGGTTGACTTGCACCGGGATGGCGTGGCTTGGGTCGGTGATCAGCATGATTTCCGAGCTCATCGGCAAAGACCGGATAACCTGGCCGACTATGCCGTTGGCATCCAGTACCGGTTGTTGCGGATGCACGCCGAAACGGGTGCCTTTATTCACTAACACGACATGTTCGTAAGGTGCCATTTTAACCGAAAGCAACTCGGCAACCAAAACCTGTTCACCCAGCTTGAAGGAGTTTTCCAGCAGCGCGCGCAAACGGATATTCTCTTGTTCTAGCGCTTTAAATTTGAGTAATTTAGTGTGGTCTACCAACTGTTGTTCACGTAACAGCTCGTTTTCCCTTTTTAAAGCGGTATAGCTATTGATTGATTGGGTGGTTTGCTCAATCAGCGTTGCGGGCATATCGACCATATAGCGGATCGGGTCGACAAAAAATGATAACGCCGCGCGCACCGGTTCCAGCTGCAACCCCCTAAGTTCGGTCGTCAGTAGCGCGCTGGAGGCAAGTATTGCCGCCAGCAGACGGGTATTGATTGAAGGGCCAACGGCGAATAATAGTTTTATAGCGGCTGCCTCATTCAAATTTCTGCAAGCCCTAACCGGGCCCGACTTTTAGGTCAAAACGTAGTGTAATTAAGAGCTTGGAATGCTTGGAGAATTATTCCAGCGAAAATGCGGACACGCCTTTTTTGTCCATCATCTCCAGCACACTGCCGCCGCCACGGGCGACACAGGTTAGCGGGTCATCGGCGATAAATACCGGTAATCCGGTTTCTTCCGCAATCAGGCGATCTATGTCTTTTAGCAACGCGCCGCCGCCGGTGAGATAAATCCCACGGTTGGCGACATCGGCGCCCAGTTCCGGCGGGGTTTGTTCCAGGGCGACTTTGACCGCGCCGACTATGCCGGAAAGCGGTTCTTGCAATGCTTCCAGAATTTCGTTGCTATTGAGCACAAAACTGCGCGGCACGCCTTCGGCCAAGTTTCGACCTTTGACTTCGATTTCCCGGACTTCGCTGCCGGGGTAGGCAGTGCCTATTTCGAATTTGATTTTTTCCGCGGTTGCCTCACCAATCAAGGTGCCGTAATTGCGTCTGACATAGTTGACAATGGCTTCGTCGAAACGATCGCCGCCGATGCGCACGGAGTTGGAATACACAATGCCGTTAATGGAAATCACGGCAACCTCGGACGTGCCGCCGCCTATGTCCAGCACCATGGAGCCCAGGGCCTCGTCTACCGGGAGTCCTGCGCCTATGGCGGCGGACATGGGTTCTTCGATCAAATAAACTTCGCGGGCCCCGGCCATGGCCGCCGATTCACGGATTGCACGGCGTTCCACCTGGGTGGAGCCGCAGGGTACGCAGATCAAAATACGCGGGCTTGGGCGCAAAAGTTTGCTTTTATGTACTTTCTCAATAAAAAACCGCAACATGCGTTCGGTAACCGTAAAATCGGCGATTACACCGTCTTTCAGTGGCCGTATCGCAGTAATATTGCCGGGGGTGCGCCCCAGCATTTGTTTGGCATCCGAGCCTACGGCGGCTATGGTTTTATTGCCGCGGATTTTATCTTCCTTGATGGCGACAACAGAAGGTTCGTTCAGGACAATGCCCTGGCCGGGAATGTAGATCAGCGTGTTGGCTGTGCCTAAATCAATGGATAAATCATTGGAAAAAAGGCCGCGGATTTGTTTGAACATCTTGGATTGTGTCCTGCTAGGGGATGTTGACTAAATATTACTACTTTATCAATCATGCGGGTGCTTGAGCAAGATATAAAGTATCATATGCAATATTATGAAAACTTAAGATGTTTGGAGTATTTCATGTCTTTAACGGCAGACGATGTCAAAAAAATTGCCCATTTGGCGCGCTTGGGTATTAACCCGGAGGATGGAGTCGCTTACGCCAAAGATTTATCGGATATGTTGGAACTGATGACGCAAATGGCGGCTTTGGACACGGAAGGCGTGGCGCCCATGGCGCATCCCTTGGACCAGGCCCAAAGGCTGCGCGCGGACTTGGTAACCGAGGCCGATTTGCGGGATAAATACCAGGCCATTGCTCCGCAAGTGGAGGCAGGACTCTACCTGGTGCCCAAAGTCATTGAATAAAGGTGTTGTTAACAATGGAAAATCAATCGATTACGGAACTGGCCAAAAGCTTAAGAGCCAAACACGTTTCGAGCGTGGAGCTGGCTCAAATTTACCTGCAGCGTATCAAACAACACCCGGAGCTGAACTGTTATATAAGTGTAACCGAGGAGTTTGCCTTACAGCAGGCGCTGGCCGCCGATGTCATGCTGGCCAAAGGCGAAGGTAGCTTACTGACCGGCATACCCATTGCTCATAAGGATATTTTTTGCACCGAAGGCGTGAAAACCTCTTGCGGCTCAAAAATGCTGGATAATTTCATCGCGCCTTACAACGCAACAGTGGTGGAAAAACTCAACCGGGCCGGTGCGGTCATGCTGGGTAAACTGAATATGGACGAGTTCGCCATGGGCTCATCCAACGAAACCAGCTATTACGGCCCGGTCAAAAACCCTTGGGCGTTGGCGGCGGTGCCGGGTGGGTCGTCCGGTGGTTCGGCGGCTGCCGTGTCCGCGCGGCTTGCCGTGTGCGCAACCGGCACCGATACCGGCGGCTCCATCCGCCAACCGGCTTCGCATTGCGGCATTACCGGCTTAAAACCCACGTACGGACGGGTGTCGCGCTACGGCATGATCGCTTATGCCTCCAGCCTGGACCAAGGCGGCCCGATGACGCGCAGTGCCGAGGATGCGGCCGTTTTATTGCAGGCCATGGCCGGTTATGACGACAAGGATTCCACCAGCGTCGATCAGCCGGTGCCGGATTATTCGGCCGGATTAAATCAAAGTCTGCAGGGCGTAAGCATTGGCTTGCCAAAGGAGTTTTTCGGCGAAGGCCTGGATGCCGGTGTGGCCGCCACTTTGCAGGCGGCGGTTGCCGAGTACCAAAAGTTGGGTGCAACCGTAAAAGAAGTCTCCATTCCCAATCTTAAGCTAGCCATTCCGGCTTATTACGTTATCGCCCCGGCGGAATGTTCGGCTAACTTGTCGCGTTTCGACGGCGTGCGTTTCGGCTACCGCTGCCAAAATCCGGAGGACTTGCTGGATTTATACACCCGTTCCCGAGGCGAAGCTTTCGGCAAGGAAGTCAAACGCAGGATTTTGATGGGAACTTACGCGCTTTCAGCGGGTTATTACGATGCGTATTACATAAAAGCGCAAAAAATCCGGCGCTTGATCAGCGACGACTTTAAACAAGCGTTAGCGGAAGTCGACGTGCTTATGGGCCCGGTAGCGCCCACCACGGCGTTTGCGGCCGGTGAGATGATAGACGATCCCATTGCCATGTATTTATCCGATATTTACACCATCGCCGTGAATTTGGCGGGACTGCCGGCCATGTCGGTGCCGGCGGGTTTTAGCGGCGGCAAGCCGGTGGGTCTGCAAATCATCGGCAATTATTTTGCCGAACAGCAATTGTTAAATATCGCCCACCAATATCAACAAATTACCGATTGGCATCAACACATACCCAAAGGTTTCGAGTAAGGAGGCAGCAATGGAATGGGAAACGGTTATCGGCCTGGAAATTCATACTCAACTGGCAACTCAATCGAAAATATTTTCCGGCGCGGCCACCGCATACGGCGCCGAACCCAATACCCAGGCCTGTGCCGTGGACTTGGGTTTGCCCGGCGTGCTGCCGGTGTTAAATGCCGATGCCGTGCACATGGCGGTTAAATTCGGCTTGGCGATTGAAGCTCAAATCGCGCCGTATTCCATTTTTGCCCGCAAAAACTATTTTTACCCCGACTTACCCAAAGGCTACCAAATCAGCCAGATGGAATTGCCGATTGTCGGTTTGGGGCATTTGGATATTGAAGTGGACGGCGTTACCAAACGCATCGGCATTACCCGCGCGCATTTGGAGGAAGATGCCGGTAAATCCCTGCATGAGGATTTTCACGGCTTATCGGGTATCGACTTAAATCGCGCCGGCACGCCGCTGCTGGAAATCGTCTCCCAGCCCGACATGCGCTCGGCCAAGGAAGCCGTCGCTTACATGCGCAAGCTGCACGAGCTGGTGCGATACCTGGGTATTTGCGACGGCAACATGCAGGAAGGTTCCTTCCGCTGCGACGCCAATGTCTCCGTGCGCCCCAAGGGGCAGGCCGAATTCGGCACCCGTGCCGAGATCAAAAACATCAACTCGTTTAAATTCGTCGAAAAAGCCATCAATTTCGAGGTGGAACGGCAAATCGATTTAATCGAATCCGGCGGCAAAGTGGTGCAAGAAACCCGGCTGTACGACGCCAACAAAGACGAAACCCGCTCCATGCGCAGCAAGGAAGAAGCTAACGATTACCGTTATTTCCCCGATCCGGATTTATTGCCGGTATTCATCGATGAAGCCTACAAAGCCCAGGTTAAAGCCACCATGCCCGAGCTGCCGGAGGCCAAAAAGCAGCGCTTCAAAGCCCAATACGGCCTGGATGAAGAAAACACGGCAATTTTAACCTCGTCACGCCCGTTGGCGGATTATTACGAAGCTTTGGTAAAGGCATCCGGCTGCGAAGCCAAGCTATGCGCCAACTGGGTGACCGGCGATTTGCTAGGCGCGCTCAACAAAGCCGGTTTGGACATCACCGAATCGCCGGTGGATTACCAGCGCTTGGGCGGCTTACTGGTGCGCATCGCCGACGACACCATTTCCGGCAAAATCGGCAAACAAGTGTTTGAATACCTCTGGCAAGGCAGCGCCACAGCCGATGACATCATTGCCGAAAAAGGCCTGAAACAAGTCACCGACACCGGCGCCATCGAGGCCATCATCGACCAAATCATCGCCGCCAACCCGGAACAAGTCGAACAATACCGCAGCGGCAAGGATAAAGTCTTCGGCTTTTTCGTCGGCCAAGTGATGAAGGAAATGCAAGGCAAAGCCAGCCCTGGTGAAGTTAATAAAATGTTGAAGGATAAGCTTAAGTAAGCTGTTGCCGGCTATGGCCCAAGACAGCCGCTGGCGGCAACGCTTTGCCAACTATCAAAATGCACTGGCGCAATTGACCAGGTTTATTGATAAAGGCGAACTCAATGAATTGGAAGAACAAGGCTTGATTCAAGCGTTTGAAAACACCCATGAACTAGCCTGGAACGTGTTGCGAGACTATTTGCTAGCCAAAGGCCAGCAAGCCATCCAAGGCTCGCGCGACGCCACGCGGTTGGCGTTCCAGCTGGATTTAATCACCGACGGCGAGGGTTGGATGGCGATGATCCGCGACCGCAACCGGACCTCCCTTACCTATAACAAAGCCACTGCTGATATGATGC
>PERF01000013.1 GCA_002928495.1 Methylobacter sp.
TCCGCCTCTTGTTCGGCCCAGTCGGCTTCGGCTTGGGTAACGGCTAATTTAACCGGCAGCAATAGCGGCTGACTCGGCACCCGGCCTTGGTGGTAGAATTTTTTCAAGCCTTCGTAAGTGATACGTTCGTGGGCCGCATGGGCATCAACCAGAATGATGCCGTCAGGCGTCTCCGACACGATGTAAATACCGTGCAAATGGGCTATGGCATGGCCCAAAGGATATTCCTGTGTTGGCATCGGTTCCGTCTCAAATTGGGATGAAGCCTCCGCCAGTTTGCTGTATAACCGGCCTTGCTCAGCCAAATTTAGCGGCAAACTATGTTGCTGCCCGTAGTTGTAGCCTGTGTTTTGGGAGGCCGAGCGCTGGGGTTGAACAAAACCGGTTGGCCGCGCGGGAGCCATCTCAAACTCAGCCGGGGCCGGCTCTAAAGCCACGCCGGGTTGTACTCGGGCCAGTGAGCGGTGCAAAGCCGAAAACAGGAAATCGTGCACCATGCGGCCTTCCCTAAAACGCACTTCCAGTTTCGCAGGATGGGCGTTAACGTCGACCAGCGCCGGATCCAGCGTTAAATACAGCACGAAAACCGGATGCCGGCCGTGGAACAGCACATCCTGGTAAGCCTGTTTGACGGCATGACCGATAAGTTTATCCCGCACCAGACGGCCGTTGACGTAAAAAAACTGCATGTCCGGCTGGCTGCGGTTAAAAGCCGGCAGCCCCACCCAGCCGGTCAATTGCAAACCGGAGGCGGCAAAATCCACCACCACCGCATTGCCGATAAATTCCGCGCCGCAAATACCGGCAACGCGCCGTTCCCGGCTTGCCTGGTCTACTGCGGGTTTAAAATTAAGCACTTCCCGTTGGTTGTGGGTTAACGCAAAACCAATGTCGAAACGGCTTAGCGCCATTTTTTTAATCAGACTTTCAATGTGGCCGAATTCGGTTTTTTCCGATTTTAAAAATTTGCGCCGGGCCGGCGTGTTGTAAAACAAATCCCGCACCGCCACCGTGGTTCCCAAAGGATGCGGGTCGGGCCGCAGATCGAAGTTTTGCTCGGAGCCGTCGCTGTCGATACACCAGGCGCAATCGGCGTCAGACGTGCGCGAGGTTAAGGTCAGCCGGGACACCGAACTGATGCTGGGCAATGCTTCGCCGCGAAAGCCCATGCTGGCGACATGCTCCAAATCCGCCAGACTGGCGATTTTACTGGTGGCATAGCGCGACAATGCCAGCGGCAAATCGTCTTTCACGATGCCGCCGCCGTCGTCGCGGATTTTGATCAAGCGCAAACCGCCTTGTTCAATGTCGATGCTGATCTTGCCCGCGCCGGCATCGAAACAGTTTTCCACCAGCTCTTTAACCACGGAAGACGGTCGTTCAACCACTTCCCCGGCGGCAATCTGGTTGACAAGTTGGATGGGCAAGGCATGGATACGCATGGAATAAAGGCTTAACCGAAAACCGTTATTCTATAGCAAGCCGGCAGCCGCGAAGCTACGGTTTTTGTCCGTAACTTCGGATGGGCCTAGAAAAATCGGCTTTAACTATAGCCGAATCTTGGAATTGGCATCGGCGATGCGGGTATCGCTTGGGCTAGTTTGATTAAAATAGCCGAGAATGCCTTTGAAAATTGCACTGGCCATTTTGTTTTGATAAGCCGCACTGAGCAGCTTCTTCTCTTCACTAGGATTGGAAATATAAGCCGTTTCCACCAAAATCGACGGGATATCGGGCGATTTAAGCACAAGAAATCCGGCCCGCTGCACACTGCGGTAATGCAATTCGCCAATGCTGCTGAAATTTTCCAACACTTTGCCGGCCAGATTTTCGCTGGCCTCTTGCGTTGCGGTTTGCGACAAATCCAGCAACACCGAGGCCAGCACATCGTCTTTGTCACCCAAGCTGACTCCGCCTACCAAATCCGAAGCATTTTCGGTATTGGCCAGCCAGCGCGCGGCTTCGCTGGTGGCACCGCGTTCAGACAGTAAACACCGAAGCGCCCTTCACAGTCGGTTCCGGAAACGCATCGGCATGGATGGAAATAAATAAATCGGCTTTGGCGGCGCGGGCGATTTTCATACGGTTCCTAAGATCGACAAAATAATCGCCTTTTCTCACCAACACGGCTTGCATGCCTGGTTGCTTATCGACCAGCGCCTTGAGTTTATTGGCAATGGCAAAAACCACATTTTTTTCCAACGCGCCGCTGTAGCCCTTGGCACCTTGGTCTTTACCGCCGTGTCCGGCATCAATGGCAACCACCACGGCTTTGGGTTTTCTTTCCGAAGCATGGCGGTGAACTTTAGCCTTGGATTTGGCTTCCGCACTGGCCAATTGCTTTGCGGCTTTAGGCGCCGGCGAAGCACTCGCTTTAATGGTTTTATCGACAGCCGGCGTTTGGGCTTTGGCAACTTGCGTGCCGGTTTCCGCCAATTCCACAATCAAGTTGTTCACGCCTTTTTTATTCGGCATGGTGTTGTAGCTTCTCGCTTTAACCTGTTTTTTCAACTCGACGACGACACGGATATCGTCTTTATTTCTGGACGCAGAACGCACAGCAACAAAATAGGGATGCGAAACCGGAGGCTGGGGTATGGATTGGCTCAACCGGGCGTTACTAATATCGATCACCAAGCGCGCGGGATTAGCTAACTGGAAAACCTTGTAAGCCGGAATTTCAGCGGCATCAAAAACGATTTGGGACTTGTCGGCAGCCGAAACGTAGTGCATAGAACGGATGTCGATTTGCTGGCCGCAAGCCAGACTTGCAGCAAACTGTAATCCGGCAAAAATGAATATTTTCCAATATTTATTCATGGATACAATCTCATTGCTAAAATTTTTTTTAGATTATAGCAATAGGTTGTTGTTTTTAAATAGCTGTCAGAAAATTTTTTTTACCGGATCGGACAAACATTCCAAAACCGCCGACCTGCCCTCGCCGTCTATGGCCAAACTGATCCATAAATCGGGCTGCGGCAAAACGCCTTGGCCGCGTTCGGGCCACTCGATAAAACACATCGCATTCTCGTCGATGTAATCCCGGATACCCAGCCATTCCAATTCTTCAGGATCAGTAAGTCTATATAAATCAAAATGATAAAACTTGTGATCCGGCAAGTTATATTCTTCCACCAAGGTATAGGTCGGACTTTTAACCGTGCCGGTATATCCGGCCGCGCGAAGAAATCCCCGCACTAAAGTCGTTTTACCTGCGCCCAAATCGCCCGATAAAAAAACCAGGCATGGGCTGGGCAGGTATTGCCCTAAAAAAGCGCCCAGTTGCTCGGTTTGTTCGGTGTCTTGCAAAATACGCTTCATTGATTTACCCAGTGCCGCAACCAAGGTAGCAAATCGCCGGCTGCTAATCCGCGCTCGCCGCCGTGTTTGGCCGCCGAGTCTGCGGCCAAACCGTGCACATAAACACCTTGTTCGGCTGCCGTCGCCAAATCCAGGCCTTGGGCAATCAACCCGGCAATCACACCGGTGAGATCATCGCCCATGCCGCCCGATGCCATACCCGGATTACCGGTGCAGGAAACCGCCAGACAACCGGTGGATTTAATTAATGTGCCGGCGCCTTTTAAGACGGCGACACCGCCATATTGTGCCTGCAAGGCTGTTGCCGCGGCAAAACGGTCTTGCTGAACCTGAGCGCTGGACATTGCCAGCAAGCGTGCGGCCTCACCAGGGTGCGGCGTTAACACCCAGTTGTCTTTGCGAGCCGGTGATTGGGCTAATAAATTCAGCGCATCGGCATCCATCACCATAGGCATTTGCCATGTCAAGGCCGCATCCAACATGGTCTTGGCCCAGTCGTCCTGCGCCAACCCCGGCCCAATCGCCAGCACACTGGCTTTCTCCAACAGCGGCGCAAGCTGTTCAACCGTTTCAACCCCGGCGCACATGAGTTCCGGCTGGGCCATGTTCAACACTTGGGCATGGGCGCTACGGGTCGCCAAACTGACCAGACCCGCGCCCGTCCTCAACGCCGCCTGGGCCGCCAGCCGCGCCGCACCGGAATAGCCCAGATTACCGCCGATGACCAAAACATGACCGTAATGGCCTTTATGGCTACACCGTTTGCGCGGCGGCCAAGGGGATTTACGGGTTAGCCGGGCGGAAATGGGAACGCTAGCATAAACAGCTTCCGGCACTTCCAGGCCGGCAAATTCTATTACACCGCAATAATCGGCCGCCTCGCCGGTAAACAACCCTTGCTTTAAGCCGATAAAACTAAGGGTACGATCAGCTTTAACGGCTGTCTCCATGACAGCACCGGTGTCGGCATGCAAACCGGAAGGTATATCGACGGCAATTACCGGCAACCCGCTTTGGTTAATAGCAGCAATGGCCCCGGCAAAGACGCCGCTGACCGGGCGGTCCAAGCCGGTTCCCAAGAGTGCGTCAACTATCAGGTCAACGCCGGCCAAAACTTCGCCGTCACTGAACCGAAGCGTGACGCCGCCTTGATCGGTAAATTGCCGGTAAGCGGTCGCGGCATCGCCGGATAGTTGGGCTGGGTCGGTCAAGGCGTACAGTTTAACGCGGTAACCGGCTGATCGGGCCAATGCAGCAACCACATAGCCGTCTCCGGCATTATTGCCGCCGCCGCAAAATACCGCCAAAGTCCTGGCCCGGGGATAATTTCTTCGAATACTGGTAAAAACCGCCGTTCCGGCCCGCGTCATCAGCTCGAAACCGGGAATGCCGTACTGTGTTATGGCCAGATGGTCTAAGGCTCTAACATCGGCAGCACGATAAAGTTGAAGCGGTAAATTTTGCATGCTCTGTCTTGCCGTTTACACTTTAGTTATATTAACCGCCATTATATTGACTGAACTTTGCAATGCACACCTTTGACACTGAAAAAATGGCGCAACTGGTCCTACAAATTAAAGCATGGGGACAAGCTTTGGGCTTTCAGCAAGTCGGCATTACCGATACACAGTTGAGCGAGGCGGAACAGCATTTACAAAACTGGCTGGAAAAAGGCTTTCACGGCGATATGGACTACATGCATAAACACGGCTTAAAACGCAGCCGGCCGGCGTTACTGGAACCCGGAACTCGCAGCATTATTAGCGTGCGCATGGATTATTTGCCCGAGTCCGCTAGCAGCATGCAGGCACAGCTGGATGATCCTTTTACCGCTTATATCTCGCGCTACAGCCTTGGGCGCGACTACCATAAGCTAATGCGTAACCGACTGCAAAAACTGGCGGAACGGATTCAACAGCACATTGGCCCATTCGGTTACCGGGCCTTTGTAGACAGCGCCCCGGTATTGGAAAAAGCGCTGGCCGAAAAAGCCGGTCTGGGCTGGATAGGCAAACACTCCAACCTGATCAATCGGCAAGCCGGTTCCTGGTTTTTCCTGGGCGAGATCTATACCGATTTGGCACTTCCTACTGATAGTAAAACCGGCACTCACTGCGGCGATTGCACGGCTTGCCTGACTATTTGCCCAACACAAGCCATAGTGGCTCCTTATCAGGTGGATGCCGGTCGTTGCGTTTCCTATTTAACCATTGAACTCAAAGGCGCCATCCCGGAAGCTTTACGCCCATTGATCGGTAACCGCATCTACGGCTGCGACGATTGTCAGTTGGTGTGCCCGTGGAACCGGTTTGCACGTTTAACCGACGAACAAGACTTCAAGCCCCGGCATCAATTGGATAATACGCAATTGGTCGCGGCATTTGCATGGAGTGAGGCGGAATTTCTGGCTAAAACCGAAGGCTCGGCAATCCGGCGCATCGGCTATGAAAGGTGGTTAAGAAACCTAGCGGTGGCTTTGGGTAATGCCAAGGGGTCGGAAACAATCGTTACCGCCCTTAAAACCCGCATGGAGCATGTTTCGGCATTAGTCAGAGAACATGTACTGTGGGCATTGAATCAACAGCGAGCAAAGTCGAACTGAACACTACCCGGCTTCAGCCACCGGGTAGCGCGGCTCAATGCTCAAATAAACATCATTACAAAAAAACCCAATACCATAAAGCCAATCAAGTACCGGCCTACTCCAAACTCATCATCTTTAACGTCTTTTAAGCTCATAAATCCCCCTCTCAACTCACACAGGAAAACACGAATTACCAATTTATCGCAGGAATCTAAAAAAGCAAATACCCCGTAAAATAATCATCATTGGGTCTTCATGAGGCTATCCAGCGTTAACTTGCAGCTGGGGGCAAACATCGCCATAAAATAGCCTACTTCGGGCTGATCAGATGCCGAGATCACCTCAGCCAGCTCCGCCGCAGCCTGTTCAAATTCGGCATTGCCGGCTTTGAGTTCGGCCTGACATTTTAAATACGCGGAAATCTTGTCTGCTGCTTTAATAATGGCATGTTGCTCAGGCGGCATTGTTTCCTGCCTTACCAAGGCATCGAAATCCTGCCGCAGGGGTTCCGGCAGTAAATCCAGCAATTCTTTTTCGGCTTCTTTTTCGATACGCTTATAAGCTTGGCGGATTTCCTGGGAGTGGTACTTGATGGGCGTCGGTAAATCGCCGGTTATCACCTCGGTAATATCATGGTATAACGCCGCTGCAGCCACAGCATTAGCATCAATATTGGCGTTGAAATAGCGGTTTTTAATCAACGCCAGAATATGGGCGATCACCGCCACTTCCCAACTATGCTCCATGACATTTTCTTCATGGGCATTGCGCTTTAATCCCCAGCGTTTTATCCAGCGCAAACGCGATAAATACGCATAAAAACTGCTTTCTTCAGTTAGCTCGGGCACTGATGTCAATCTCCTCGATAAAACTATTTTCGACGGGTACTTGCACATAGTGCTTATGCTCGTCCCAAAAATAGTAATAGCCTTTATCGGTGGAAGTCACTTTGCCGTTTTTTATCGTCCACGATTTGGAAATAGGCCCGTTAGCAAAAGTAACCAAATAATTGCCGTCCAGGTATTCAACCGTTTTTCTGGCCAGCTTATTTTGCTGGTCTTGTGTGCAACTTTGGAGAAACAACAATGACATGACTGTAAGCACTTTTGCCGAAACTGTTTTCATAAAATCACCCGCCTACATTAAGACTAAAACCCATAATACCGGATTTTATTATAAAAATACTGAAATGCGAGCGGCACCGGCGAACGAAAACGCCAACAAATTTACTATCAATTACCTACTGTTTTAGTCAGAAAATGCGTTATACTGTTCTGGAACTTTAACGCCACAAAACCGACCTAAATTGAACTGACGGTAAGGTGGGTGTTTTTACTAGTTTGATTACCTATGCTATGATTTCCGGCACATTTTTCATTATGCAACGATATGGAAGCGTTGTTTAATTTTAAGGACTGCCAGTGGGATAATTATGACTGAACCGAGCGCTGTACAACCATCAATTAGCGACATCATTGCCGCATTAAAAGACAAGCCAGGGGCTTTATTGCCTATTCTCCATGGCATTCAAGACGCTTTAGGTTATATCCCGCCCTCCAGCATTCCGGAAATCGCTTCTTCGCTAAATCTTTCCCGTGCCGAAGTTCATGGGGTAATCAGTTTTTATCACTATTTCAGAGAAACACCACCCGGAAAAAACACTATCCACCTTTGCCTAGCCGAATCCTGTCAGGCCATGGGCGCAAAAAGACTGGAACAGCATGTTAAAGGCAAGCTCGGCATTGATTTCCATGAAACCACCGCCGACGGAGCGTTTTCACTGGAACCGGTTTATTGTTTAGGCAATTGCGCCTGCTCACCCGCCATGCAAGTTGGTCACGACATCTATGGCCGTGTTTCGCCTGAGTCGTTTGATGACGTAATCAACTATTTGGGAGAATCCGCATGAGCACAAAAATATACGTATCTTGCGACTCCGGTGCGTTGTCGCTTGGCGCTGAAAAAACGGCATCAACAATCGCCCAGCAAGCCGAAAAACGCGGCCTTCAAATCGATCTGATCCGCAACGGTTCGCGCGGCATGTATTGGCTGGAACCCATGGTGGAAGTCGCCACCGATAAAGGCCGTATCGCTTACGGGCCGGTTAAACCCGAAGATGTTGCCGGCTTATTCGATGCCGATTTTATTACCGGCGGCCAACACCCGCTGTCACAGGGTCTGACCGAAGCAATTCCCTACTTTAAAAACCAGCAACGCTTAACTTTTGCCAGAGTCGGCATTACCGATCCCGTCAGTCTGGACGATTATCTTCAACATGACGGCTACCGCGGCCTCAACAACACCTTGGCAATGACCGGCGCCGAGGTTGTCAAACAGGTTACCGATTCAGGCTTAAGGGGCCGCGGCGGCGCGGCTTTTCCGACCGGCATAAAATGGAATACCGTGTTAAACACGCCTTCCGAACAAAAATATGTGATCTGTAATGCCGACGAAGGCGACTCCGGTACTTTCTCCGACCGCATGATCATGGAAGGCGATCCGTTCGTGCTGATAGAAGGCATGACTATCGCCGGTATTGCCGTTGGTGCAACCCAAGGTTACATCTATTTACGGGTCGAGTACCCGCACGCTCATGCTAATTTAAATAGTGCGATTGAATCGGCATATCAAGCCGGTTATCTGGGCGATAATATTCTAGGCAGCGGTAAAAGCTTTCATCTGGAAGTCAGACTGGGGGCCGGGGCTTACGTTTGCGGCGAAGAAACCTCGTTGATGGAAAGCCTGGAAGGCAAACGCGGCTTGGTCCGATTCAAGCCGCCATTACCCGCGATTAGCGGCTTGTTCGGTAAGCCGACCATTGTGAATAATGTTATCTCCCTGGCTTCCGTGCCGATTATTCTGGACAAAGGCGGTGAATTTTACCGCGATTTCGGCATGGGACGCTCCAGGGGTACTTTGCCGTTACAGCTGGCAGGAAACATCAAACACCCTGGGCTGGTCGAACTAGCATTTGGGCCAACGCTGCGCGAAATTCTTTACGATTTCGGCGGCGGCTCAGCAACCGGGCGGCCAATCAAAGCGGTTCAGGTCGGCGGCCCGCTAGGGGCTTATATGCCCGAGTCTCAATTTGATACGCCTTTGGATTACGAAGCTTTTGCCCAACTATGGGCTGTTGTAGGTCATGGCGGTATCGTCGTGTTCGACGATACGGTTGATATGGCAGAGATGGCGCGCTACAGCATGGAATTTTGCGCCATAGAGTCCTGTGGAAAATGTACGCCGTGCCGAATCGGCTCAACCCGTGGTTATGAAGTCCTGGATGAAATTATCAAAGGTCATGACCTGAACAAAAACATCCCGTTGTTGCGTGACCTGTGCGACACGTTGCTGAACGGTTCTCTCTGTGCATTGGGCGGCATGACTCCCTACCCTGTGCTTAGCGCTTTAAACCACTTCCCCGAGGATTTTGGCGTAAGCGATAAAGCCAATGCCGCTTGATATTAATTAAGAGGATTTAAGACTATGTCGATCATTAAACAAGATTTAGGCACTCCAGCCAGTACCTCAACAGAAACAGTCAACTTGCAAATTGACGGTTTTGAGGTCAGCGTCCCGGCCGGCACTTCCATTATGCGCGCCGCCGCCAGCATTGGCATTGAAATCCCCAAGTTGTGCGCAACCGACAGCATTGAACCATTCGGTTCCTGCCGCCTGTGTCTGGTGCAGATTGAAGGTGGCCGCGGCATGCCGGCTTCCTGTACCACACCGGTTGGACAAGGCATGAAAGTGGTCACGCAAAATCAGCGTTTGGCCGACGTGCGCCGTGGGGTGATGGAACTTTACATATCCGACCATCCGCTGGACTGCTTGACCTGTTCCGCCAACGGCGATTGCGAATTGCAAGACATGGCCGGTGCTGTCGGCCTACGTGAAGTGCGCTATAACCCCGGCAAAAACCACTTAGTTTCGGCCAAGGATGAAAGCAACCCATATTTCAGTTTCGATCCCAGCAAATGTATCGTCTGTTCGCGTTGCGTCAGAGCTTGTGAAGAAACTCAAGGCACATTTGCCTTAACCATCGACAGCCGCGGTTTTGACTCCAAAGTCTCTCCCGGCCAAAACCAAGCCTTCATGGATTCCGAATGCGTTTCCTGCGGTGCCTGCGTGCAAGCCTGCCCTACCGCTACCTTAATGGAAAAATCAGTGATTGATCACGGCCAGCCCGAGCATTCAATCACTACGACTTGCGCTTACTGCGGTGTGGGCTGCTCATTCAATGCGGAAATGAAAGGCGAACAAATCATCCGCATGGTGCCCGATAAAGACGGCAAAGCCAACCACGGCCATTCCTGCGTCAAAGGGCGTTTTGCTTTTGGATATGCCACCCATAAAGACCGCATCACCAAACCCATGATCCGTAGCAAAATATCCGATCCATGGCGCGAGGTCAGTTGGGAAGAAGCCATTAACTATGCGGCCTCCGAGTTAAAACGCATACAAACCCAATACGGCAAAGATTCGATCGGCGGCATTACGTCATCGCGTTGCACCAACGAAGAAACCTATCTCGTGCAAAAATTGATACGCGCCGGTTTTGGTAACAACAACGTTGATACTTGTGCCCGGGTTTGCCACTCACCAACCGGTTACGGTTTAAAACAAACTTTCGGCGAATCCTCCGGAACGCAAAATTTCGATTCGGTGATGAAAGCCGATGTAATCATGGTTATCGGTGCTAATCCTACCGATGGTCACCCGGTATTCGGTTCGCAGATGAAAAAACGTTTACGCCAAGGCGCTAAACTGATTGTTGCCGATCCGCGCGGCATTGACTTGGTTAAAACACCGCATGTTAAAGCCGACTATCATTTGAAATTGCGCCCAGGCACCAATGTGGCGTTAATTAATGCGTTAGCACACGTAATCGTTACCGAAAATCTGGTTGACGATGCATTTGCCCTGGCGCGTTGTGAAGTCGAATCGTACGAGAAATGGAAAAAATTTGTTGCCGAAGACCGGCACTCACCGGAAGCCACCGAATCCGTCACCGGCATTCCGGCAGCAGACATGCGCGCGGCCGCCAGACTTTATGCCACTGCTAATAACAGCGCCATTTATTACGGCTTGGGCGTAACCGAACATAGCCAAGGCTCAACCATGGTTATCGGCATTGCCAATCTGGCGATGGCAACCGGCAACATCGGTCGCGAAGGCGTTGGCGTTAACCCGTTACGGGGCCAAAACAACGTGCAAGGTTCTTGCGACATGGGCTCATTCCCGCACGAACTCCCCGGCTACCGCCATGTTTCCGATTTGGCCACCCGCCAGTTATTTGAAAATGCCTGGCAGGTTACACTGGAACCGGAGCCGGGCTTGCGCATTCCTAATATGTTTGATGCCGCTTCCGAAGGCAGTTTTCTGGGGCTGTATGTAGAAGGTGAAGATATAGCCCAATCCGATCCCGACACCCAACATGTACACCATGCCTTGCGTTCAATGGAATGCGTTATAGTGCAAGATCTGTTCTTGAATGAAACAGCTAAATTTGCCCATGTTTTCTTCCCAGGCGCCTCATTTTTGGAGAAAAACGGTACTTTCACCAACGCGGAGCGCCGTATTTCACCTGTGCGCCGGGTTATGAAACCGTTATGCGGCTATGAAGATTGGGAAGTCACCCAAATGCTGTCCAATGCTATGGGTTATGCTATGGACTACAAACATCCCTCTGAAATTATGGATGAAATTGCCCGGTTGACCCCAAGCTTTGCCGGTGTAAGCTACGAAAAAATCGATCAAAACGGCAGCCTGCAATGGCCATGTACCGATGAATCACCCGAAGGCACGCCAACCATGCATGAAGAACACTTTATGCGTGCTAACGGTAAAGGCTTGTTCATGAATACCGAATACGTGCCTACCAAAGAACGCGTCAGCCGCGATTATCCGTTGATTCTGACTACCGGCCGTATCTTGTCGCAATATAACGTCGGCGCACAAACCCGGCGGACCGATAACAACGTTTGGCATGCTGAAGACCGTTTGGAAATTCATCCGCACGACGCCGAAGACCGCGGCTTGAAAGAAGGCGATTGGGTGGGTATTAAAAGCCGTGCCGGTGAAACCGTGTTGCGCGCTTCAATCAGTGAACGCATGCAACCGGGCGTGGTTTACACCACTTTCCATTTCCCTGAATCCGGCGCTAATGTTATCACCACCGATAACTCGGATTGGGCTACCAACTGCCCTGAGTATAAAGTCACCGCTGTTCAGGTTTCCAAAGTAAGCCAAACATCCGAATGGCAAAAACAATACCAGGAATTTTCCGACCAGCAACTTGATTTACTTGAGCAAGGCTTGAGTAATGTCTAATGATAATGTTGCCCTGGAACCTCTGCCGTTGGAATTGGGCTGGCCTAGTTACCAGCAAAACCAAGTTGAGCGTTGGCAGGGCGACACGCACTCTCTTCAGCAGGATTTTATTGCTGAAGAGGTGCCGATTTCCCTTATTTATAACGGTACCCCGCATGTTGTCATGCTGGCCTCGCCTATCGATCTTGAGGATTTTGCCCTAGGTTTCAGCTTGACCGAGGGCATTATCGAAAACCCTTCCGAATTATTATCCGTTCATACTTATAATCGCTCGACCGGAATTGAAATTCGTCTTAAAATTCCCGAATCCAGATTTAGCTGTCTTGCCGACAAAGGCCGTAATTTAACCGGCCGCACCGGCTGCGGTTTATGCGGCGCCAGTACCTTGCAGCAGGCTATACGCCATACCAATCCGGTATCCGGCGATTTAACCGTGCAAGCAATGGAATTGCGTGACGCATTATTTAAGCTTAAACAAAAGCAAAAGCTCAATCTCCTTACCGGCGCTGTGCACGCAGCAGCTTGGGTTGAAATTGGAAATGGCATACAACATGTTCGTGAGGATGTGGGTCGGCATAACGCGCTTGATAAACTCATCGGCTTACTCAAGCGTATTGGTCAGGATTTAAGCTGCGGCTTTATTTTAGTTACCAGCCGTGCCAGCTATGAAATGGTACAAAAAACAGCTTCCGCTGGCGTTGTCGTATTGGCAGCTATTTCGGCGCCTACCGGTCTGGCAATTCGTTTAGCTAACGAAACCGGCCTTACTCTAATTGGCTTCGCGCGCGACGATCAACATGTGGTTTATAGTCACGGGCACCGTTTACAACATAACTCTTTAACTACAACTCACCCACTAAACGAGAATGAACACTGATAGATTGATACAAATGGCTAATGATATTGCCGACTTCTTTGATTCCGAAACCGACAAAATGCTGGCGGTTGAAAATGTTAAAAATCATTTAACCAAGTTTTGGGATCCAAGAATGCGTAAATCCATCATCGCCTATTGTCAAACTGACGGCAGCGAACTTCATGCACTGGTTCGCGACGCGGTGAAAAAACTCGATTCGGTTAATTAATACCCAGCCGGAGCTGGAATAGCGTGGCTGATCTTTTGGCATTTTTCCACTGAAACCTATTTTTCAACAACTTGTTAAATTATATTACTTCAGAATTTTAGCCAAAAAATCTAAATCATCGGCTTGTAATTGGCAGCAAGCGACCAGTTCTTCGCTCACCGGCCTTACCGAAGGAACTAGCGCTGCAAAAGCACCGGCTTTGCGGGCGGCGGTAATGCCGGGATGGGAGTCTTCTATCACCAAGCAGTCTTCGATTGCAACATTAAGCAAGCGGGCAGCTTTGAGGAAGATATCGGGTTCGGGCTTACCTAAAGCCACATCATCGCGGGTGAGAATTAATTCAAAAACGCCGTCCAAACCTGCTTGCGACAGGCAATAGCGGGCATTATGTGCGGCGCTGTTGGTGGCTAAGGCGTAAGGCAATCCCTGTTGTTTGATTTGTTCCAGCAGCGTGTAGAAACCGGTTTTGACCGGAATCCCGAATTGGCTGGCTTGCTCCCGCCAGTGTTCCGTGCTGAGCCTGGAAAACTTGGCTAAATCGAATCCACCACCGCAAAAAGCCATTAATTTGTGGCGGATGACTTCGCCGTGCAAGCCGATCATGCTTTGACAGAATTCATCGGGCAACTCCACACCCAGCATGGCGGCGGCGTGCTGCCAAGCCTTAAGGTAACCGGTTTCAGTATCCAGCACCAGACCATCCATGTCGAAGATGACCGCCCGAAAATCGCTAAGTTTAGGCATGATCCGGAATGACTTTAAGGTATTCGCCCTGCGCCTCGCGGTCAGAGCCGATCACCATTCGCAGCAAACCTTGAGCATCCTGTTCCAAGGTGCCGCATGCCTCCACCCATTCACCGACTCTGGCTTGGCCGTTATAGGTAGCGGTATAGCTTACAATGGCGGTGATGGTTGCATGGTCGGCGCGAAATTCCGCGGGATAGTCAAAGCCGTACTGGTCATCGCTGATCCGGCATTGGATAACGGTTTTGCCCAGTTTTTTAACGCTGCCGTAGGATTTTGCCGGTGTAGTCAAAACCAGGCTTAAATCGAATTTGCGCCCATCGATTATGGCTTTATTGGCTTTGCGTTGTTCGTGCCAGAGGTATTCCGGAAAACTCAAGGCGCAGCCCCGGCGGCGGTAGCTTGCCTGCCAGTCTTCATCGTTAAGTTGTTGCAACCGGCCGGTTTCAATCAGGTTTTGCACGGCAACGCGACATTGATTAAACACCGCCCGCTCGTAACACACCAAATCAATATCCGAGTTAGCATTTTGCGCGCTAATCAGCACGGAGCCGGTAATGCCCAGCGCGTTTGGATCTACAGACTGGGTTTGCAAAAGCGCCAGAAGTTTGCTCAGGCCCGCTACCACCGCATCCGGCCGACTCATGGCGGGCAAGGTTTTTAAGACGGCTTCAGGCTGGAAATGCCGGGAGATTTCGGCGACCGGAACCGCATGCAGCCGTGCGTCTAAACGGGTTGAATGATAGAGGTATTGCGGATAGCGGTCGGTAAGATAAGCATTGGCAGCCGCTGTGTCGTGTTTGCGGCAAACGCCGTTTTCCCGCACGTAGCGTAGAAAACATAAGACATGGCCTTGTTCGACAACGGGATCGACCACGGCAAATATCAACCCTTGTCGGGTTTCGATGAAATCTTTGGGCAGATAGTTTGACCGGAGCTGCATACGCTGATTCGAAACTATATTCTGCCCAACAAAAACTAAGCCTTTAGCCCCAGCACGTCTTGCATATCGTAGAGGCCGGGTGGTTTATCGGCCAGCCAAAGCGCCGCCCGCACCGCGCCGTTGGCAAAAGTCATGCGGCTGGAAGCTTTGTGGGTTATTTCCAGGCGCTCGCCATCATCGGCAAACATCACTGTGTGTTCGCCAACAATGTCGCCGGCTCGGATGGTGGAAAAGCCGATGGTTTGCCGGTCGCGCGCGCCGGTATGGCCTTCGCGGCCGTAAATCGCGCAGTCTTTTAGATCACGGCCCAATGCCTTTGCAACCACTTCACCCATGCGCAAAGCCGTGCCGGATGGTGCATCGACTTTATGGCGGTGGTGGGCTTCAACCACTTCAATATCGGTGTAACTGCCCATGACCTTGGCGGCGATTTCCAATAATTTCAGCGATAAATTCACCCCTACACTCATGTTGGGTGCAAACACGATGCCAATATCTTCGGCGGCTTGGGCAATAACGGTTTTTTGCGCGTCGTTAAATCCGGTGGTGCCGATAACCAATTTTTTACCGGCTGCCCGGCACAGTTCGATAAATTCCAACGAAGTTTCAGGGCGGGTAAAATCGATGAGCACATCCAGCGCGTGCATTTGTTCCGCCAGACCGGTGCTGACGGCCACGCCCAGATTACCGGCGCCGGCCAGTTCTCCGGCATCCTTGCCAACCGTGTCATTGCCGGGGCGGACAGTTGCCACCGTGAGCCGGGCTTGATCCGCCAAAGCGGCTGCTTTAATCAGGCAAAGCCCCATCCGGCCGGTTGCGCCGGCCACTCCGATACGCACCATGTGGTTATCCTTTCAATTTATCGAAAAAGAACTTTACCCCGTCCATCCACGAGTGTTCCTGCGGGCTGTGGTGTTTACCGCCGCCGGTCAAGGACTCGCCCAGTTTTTCGATCAACGCTTTTTGGTCTTTGGTTAAATTAACCGGGGTTTCAATCTGCACTTTACACAAAAGATCACCTACTGCACTGCCGCGCACGGGTTTAACGCCTTTACCGCGCAGTCTGAATAATTTGCCGGTTTGGGTTTCCGGCGGAATTTTCAGCACGACTTTACCATCCAGTGTCGGCACTTGCAGCTCGCCACCCAAACAGGCGGTGGAAAAACTGATCGGCACTTCGCAGTAGAGGTTAGCTCCGTCGCGGGTAAAGATGTTGTGCTCCTTCACCCGAATCTGCACGTATAAATCGCCCGACGGGCCACCGTTTTCCCCGGCTTCGCCTTCTCCCGACAAGCGGATGCGGTCGTCGGTATCAACCCCTGCGGGTACTTTAACCGACAAGGTTTTGGTGTCTTGCACGCGGCCCTGGCCGTAACACACGCCGCAAGGGTCTTTAATTTGTTTGCCGGTGCCGCGGCAGGTCGGACAGGTTTGCTGCACCGAAAAAAAGCCTTGCTGCATGCGGACTTGGCCGTGCCCATGACAGGTCGTGCAAGTTACCGGGCTGGAACCTTTTTTCGCGCCCGAACCGCCGCATTCGCCGCAGGTTACCAAGACCGGCACACGGATTTTAGCTTCGGTACCGGCCACTGCTTCTTCCAGGGTTAATTCCAAGTTGTAGCGTAAATCGGAACCGCGCTGAACACTGCTGCGCTGCCGGCCGCTATTGCCGAAAATATCGCCGAACACATCGCTGAATACGTCACTGAAATTTTCCGCGCCAAAGCCGCCGCGCCCGCCGCCCATGGAGGCATCGACACCGGCATGGCCGAACTGGTCGTAAGCCGAGCGCTTTTTGGCATCCGACAAAACTTCGTAAGCTTCTTTGATTTCTTTGAATTTAGCTTCCGCCTGCTCAGGATTATCCGTGTTCCTGTCGGGATGGAACTTCATCGCCATCTTGCGATAAGCTTTTTTTATCTCTGCGTCGCTGGCATTTCTGTCTACGCCGAGAAGCTTGTAAAAATCTTCTTTTGCCATGGGTTAGTTCAGTTCGTTAAATCGTTAGGATTTAGACGCGAAAGCGCAAGACCGGTCTCCCAATCCTGCGCCTTGGCACTACCTTAACTTAAATTAAGCCTTGTTGTCGTCTTCTTTGACTTCTTCGAATTCGGCATCAACCACGCCATCATCGGCTTTGGCGCTGGCTGCGGACTCCGTGTCAGCGCTTTCCGAAGCGGATTTTTGCGCATAGACCCGCTCGGCCAGTTTGCCCGACAATTCCGTCAACTCATTGGTTTTGGCTTCGATATCGGCTTTGTCATCGCCTTTGACCGCTTGTTTCAAAGCCTCAACGGCTTTTTCGATGGACGCTCTTTCATCGGCAGCCACTTGGTCGCCCAGTTCTTTCAGCGATTTTTCCGTGGCGTGAATAATGCCGTCGGCATGGTTGCGCGCTGCCACCATAGCCGCCAGTTTGCGGTCTTCGTCGGCATGCACTTCGGCATCCTTGATCATGCGCTGCACTTCATCTTCCGACAAACCGCTGGAGGCTTTAATCACGATGGATTGCTTTTTACCGGTGGCTTTGTCTTTAGCAGACACGTTCAAAATACCGTTGGCGTCGATGTCGAAGGTCACCTCGATCTGCGGAATACCGCGCGGCGCCGGCGGAATATCGGATAAATCGAAGCGGCCCAGTGATTTGTTGGCGGAAGCCACTTCACGCTCGCCTTGCAATACATGCACGGTTACCGCAGTTTGGTTGTCTTCGGCTGTTGAAAACACCTGCGAGGCATTGGTCGGGATGGTGGTATTTTTCTCGATCAGTTTGGTCATTACGCCGCCCATGGTTTCGATACCTAAAGACAGCGGGATGACATCCAGCAACAACACGTCCTTAACTTCACCACCCAACACACCGGCTTGGATCGCCGCGCCCAGTGCCACCGCTTCATCCGGATTAACGTCTTTACGGGGTTCTTTACCGAAAATGGTTTTTACCATGTCCTGAACTTTAGGCATGCGGGTTTGGCCGCCGACCAGGATCACATCATTCACTTCGGAGGCTTTCAAGCCGGCATCTTTTAATGCCATTTCGCAAGGGCCTTTGGTGCGCAAAATCAGCTCTTCCACCAACGATTCCAATTTCGCCCGGGTCAGCTTGATATTCAAGTGCTTGGGGCCGCTGGCATCGGCAGTGATGTAGGGTAGATTCACATCGGTCTGCTGGCTGGACGACAACTCGATCTTGGCTTTTTCAGCCGCTTCTTTTAAACGTTGCAAAGCCAAAGGATCATTATGCAAATCCACGCCGGCTTCTTTTTTGAATTCAGTGACCAAGTATTCGATGATGCGCGCGTCGAAGTCTTCGCCGCCCAGGAAGGTATCGCCGTTGGTGGACAATACTTCAAACTGGTGTTCGCCGTCGATTTCCGCGATTTCGATGATGGAGATATCGAACGTACCGCCGCCCAGGTCGTATACCGCGATTTTGGTGTCGCCTTTGGGCTTGTCCATACCGAACGCCAGCGCCGAGGCGGTAGGTTCGTTGATGATACGCTTGACATCCAAACCGGCGATACGGCCGGCGTCTTTTGTGGCCTGACGCTGGGAATCGTTGAAGTAAGCCGGCACGGTGATCACCGCTTCGGTGACTTCTTCGCCTAGATAGGCTTCGGCATCTTTTTTCAATTTCATCAATACCCGCGCGGAGATTTCCGGCGGCGCCATTTTTTTGCCGTGGACTTCAACCCAAGCATCGCCGTTTTCAGCGTCGGTGATTTTATAAGGCACCATTTTGATGTCTTTTTGTACGACATCGTCTTTAAAACGGCGGCCGATCAAACGCTTGATGGCAAATAAGGTGTTTTTAGGATTGGTTACCGCCTGACGTTTTGCCGATTGGCCAACCAGCACCTCGTCATCACTGGTGAATGCAATAATCGAAGGCGTAGTTCGCGCGCCCTCACTGTTTTCTATCACTCTGGCTGTGCCGTTTTCCAAAACCGCAACGCAAGAGTTGGTAGTTCCTAGGTCTATGCCGATAATTTTAGCCATTGAATACTCCAGACTTGAATTTGTTAAAAATGTTGGTTATTTGCAGATATAAGGCCGGGATGATTAATTTCAAGCCTGTTCGTCGATACTGGGGCTATCCGGCATGGATTGTTCGGATGCTTTAGCTACCATCACCATGGCGGGGCGCAGTAAACGTCCGTTCAAGGTGTAGCCTTTTTGGAATACTGCAACCACCGAATTAGGTTCGGCATTTTCCACCACTTGCATGCTCATGGCCTGATGGTGCTCAGGATTGAACGGTTGACCGGTCGGATCGAGAATTTCTATGTTAAATTTAGTGAACACCGATTCGAATTGCTTAATGGTCAGCTCGTTGCCTACCCGGAATTTTTCAACTTCAGGACTCTCGCCCTGAATAGCCTGTAAACCCAAAACCAAACTATCCATCACCACCAATAATTCTTTGGCAAAATTTTCAACGGCAAATTTGTGGGCATTTTCCACGTCTTTTTGTGCCCGGCGTTTGAGGTTTTCCATCTCCGCCTGGATACGAAGCGCCCTGTCCCAGTTTTCCTGGGCTTTGGCCTCGGCTTTTTCCAGAGCCTGTTTTAATTCTTCGATGGTGGCTTCATGGCTGGACAACTCAGTATGCGAATGCGCTTGCGCCTCGGTTACCTCGGGTTCAACCGTGTTATCAGGTGCTTCCTGATCAGTACTCATTATGTCTCGCTCCTCGAAATGTAATGGATTGGCGTGCGCTTAGCGCACAAAGTTTTTTTTATTATGGGGATGATGATTTGGTATTCAAGGCCGCGCTTAATAATTTTGCCGTGACATCGACAAAGGGAATAATTTTTTCATAAGCCATGCGAGTCGGCCCGATGACGCCCAGCACACCGACCACTTCGTCGCTGACCGATACGGCGCCGTAATCAGGCTGCAATGGTCGAAGGCCTTATAGCCGGACTCCTCGCCGATAAAAATCTGCACGCCATCGGCCTTCATACATTGATCCAGCAGATGCAGAACGCCTTGTTTTTGGCTGAAAGCTTCGAACAAGGTTTTTAAACGTTCCATGTTGGAGAGCTCGGAGAACTCCATAAGATTAGTCTCGCCGGACAACACATAACCGTCTTTGCCGGGGCCGTTTTCCAATGCCGCCTGAGCCATGTTGACGGCATCCAGCATGCCTTGGTTCATGGCTTCGCGATCGGCCTGCAAATCATTTAATATGGCTTCGCGGATGGCAATAAGGCTTTTACCGGCGTATTTGGAGTTCAAATAATTGGTTGCCTGTTGCAATTCGGATGCGGAAAACGTTTTTGAAGTGTTGATGATTTTATTATGCACTTCCTGGTCATTGGTCACCACAATCACCAGCATCCGCGTGTTGGACAACGGCAGAAACTCAATATGCCGGAGAATAATCAATTCCCGCTTAGGCAAGGTGACCACACCGGCCATTTGGCTTAATTCCGATAGCAAGCGAGAGGCGACGCTGATCACATCAGGCGTATTTTCCGTCAGCAAACCTTCTTGCAGTCTGAACAATTCCGGCGATGAAATCGGCTTGACGGTAAGCAAAGTGTCGACAAACAAACGGTAACCGGTGACTGTTGGAACCCGCCCGGCTGAGGTGTGCGGTGAGTGGATCAAGCCTAAATCTTCCAGATCGGCCATGACATTGCGGATGGTTGCCGGGCTTAAATTTAAATCCGCATCTTTGGATAAAACCCTAGAACCCACGGGCTGGCCATCGCTGATATAACGCTCTATCAGTGACTTTAGCAATTGTAATGAGCGTTCGTTTAAAAGCTGACGTTTAGCCACCGTAACCCCTGCAACAGAAATTAGCACTCAGCCGACAAGAGTGCTGATAGCAAAAATAGCAGCTCATCCCAACCTTGTCAATCAAACGTCCGGCTTTTAAACCCGGTAATAAACGCCCTCAACTGGCCCGTGGGTTAGATTGGTCATATCATTGCGGAATATTGTATTGCTGCGGATAACCTTGTGGGTAGCCTTGAGGATAACTGTTTTGCGGCGGATAAGTCGGCTGAGGGACGCCTTGTTGAGGAACTTGTGGTGGTACAGCGCCGCCCTGACCTTGCGCACCCGCAGCGCCGGCATTGGCGTTAGCAACTATCGCCATTTCCACGCGCCGGTTTAGAGCCCGGTTTTCCTCGCTGGTATTGGGATACTTGGGAGCCCGTTCGCCCAGTCCCTGCTGATGCAAGCGGGAATAATTCACACCGCGTTGACCCAGGTAAGTCGACACGCTGGCTGCGCGTTGTTCGGATAATTTTTGGTTGTAGTTATCAGCGCCGGTATCGTCAGTATGGCCGGTTATGTTGATAGTGGATTCAGGGTATTGATTTAGCACCGTGGCAACCGAATCCAGCGCGGTTTGCGCCTGCGGCGTAAGATTTGCCGAATCGAAACCGAAGGTGATGTTATTGGGTAAAGTCAGGTTCAAAGTGTTTTCCGCGGTACGTTGCACTTCAATGCCGGTACCTTGCAAGGATTGCTGCATTTGCTGTTGCTGCTGGTCCATGTAAGCACCTACCGCTGCACCCAACACGCCGCCCGCCAAAGCGCCCCAACCGGCATTGGCCAAATCGTTACCGCCGAATAAAGTGCCCGCGCCGGCGCCTACGGCCGCGCCGATACCGCCGCCTTTAGCAGTGTTGCTGATAGTGGATTGCCCGGTATAGGGGTCGGTCATGCAGGCGGTAAGCAAAATGGAAGCGATGGCTAATGGAATAAGTTGTTTGTTCATGGGTTTGCTCCTTGTGATGTTTCAACCCATATTAACTTTCTAAACTAAAGCCCGGCTGAACAAAAACTGCGAATACTTATTCAACGATGCGCTGGGTCAACCAATAACGCCGCTCGAACAACACCACTGTCAGCAAATACACACTAAGTACCGCCGACGCCAGCAGCCAAGGCTGCCAGGGGCTGAATGGCCCTGCCCGCCAATAAATCTGAATCAGCACAATACCCAGCGCCATATAAGCCAAAATGCGTTTAACAGGATAACCGACGGCAAAATAGCGTTGACCCAACACATAAGACAGTAATGCCATAAACCCGTAACAAATCAAAGTCGCCCAAGCTGAGCCCTGATAGCCGTATAGCGGAATCCACCAGATATTCAGCAGCACCGTGAGCCCGGCACCGATGATGGCTACCCAGGCCCCCATGCCGGTATGGTCGGTGAGTTTGTACCAGACCGATAAATTGACATAAATGCCTAAAAACAAATTCGCCATCAGCAACACAGGAACCACGGATAAACCTTCCCTAAACCTGACGCCGATAAAAAATTGGAAAAAATCCAGAAATAAAGTCACCACCAGAAAAATGAACACGCAAAAAATAACAAAACAGCGCAGCACGTCGGCATAAACCTGCCGCGATCCGCCTTGACTTGCGTGGCTGAAAAAAAACGGCTCGGCGGCATAGCGGAAAGCCTGGATAAACAAGGTCATCAAAACCGATAATTTATAACAGGCGCTGTAAATACCTAACTGCGCCAAATTAGTCGCCGCATCATAAGGCAGCCAGTACTTAAGCAGCACGCGATCGAGCATTTCATTGATAATACCGGCAAAACCGACAACCACCATGGGCCAGGAATACCGCCACATGCGCGTAAATAAACGGAAATCAAAGCCCCAGGCCATACCTTTGAGCTGCGGCGATAACACCAAGAACTTGCAGGCACTGGCCATTAGGTTGGCGATAAAAACATAGCCCACACCGATACCGGGGTTGTAAACCAACGCTATCCAGGTATCCGGATCAGTTTGATAGACTCTAGGACAATACACGATAAAAAACAGACTGAAAAAAACCGTCAGCATTATCTCCAAGAGTTTGATGCCGGCAAACTTAAAGGCTTGGTTCAGCGCCCGAAGCCGGGCGAACGGGATGGCGGAAGCCGCATCCATGGCCAGAATCATGGCAAACCACAACACATACTCAGGATGCCCGGCATATTGGATGGCTGCCGATAGCCAGCCTGCCGTTCCCTCGATCAACAGAAAAAACCCAAGATTCAGCAGCAACACAAAAATCAGCGCCGTTGAATAGGCTAAATCCGGCTCGGCCTTGATTGCTGCTTCCCTGAAGCGGAAATATCCGGTCTCAAAACCCAGCAACAGCAACACCGAAAAAAACCCGGCATAGGCGTAAAATTCCGACACCACGCCATATTCGACCGGCGAGAACGAGTAGGTGTACAAAGGCACCAGCAGGTAATTGATAAACCGCCCGGCTATACTGCTAAGCCCGTAGACCGCAGTTTGGCTAGCTAGTTTTCTAAGCACGCCCATCAGACTATACGATCAAACTTCAACGGTCTCTAACCTGGCCGGCTATTGCCCGTAGCGGGCAAGCACGGCTTGCAAAGCCGGCTTATCCAATATTTGGTTATCGACTTTAAGATAGGCGACAGCATCCTCAAAATGCGGCGTAATCTCTTCCACCCCGGAAATTTTCAACATCTCAGAAGCCAGCGCATCGGCCTGCTCTTGGCTAAGATCAGCCAATGAAATCAACAGATTCGACCAATACCGCGGCGGCGTCATTGACAGCGCCCACAAGGCCCAGGACAACGCCATAAGCGCACACAGTAAAAACACACCGTCAACGCCATAACGGCCGTAACACCAGCCGCCCAGTGCGCCGCCCAAACCGGCGCCTAAAAACTGAGTGGTTGAATAAACCCCCATGGCGGTTCCGCGCAAATCGCCCGGCGCGGTTTTCGATACCAGCGAAGGCAAGGTAGCTTCCAGAAGGTTAAAGCCGCAAAAAAACAGCCCTAGCAAAGCGGCAATCGCCCACAGCTGATCGTGCTTGAACAGCAACCCCAAATTCGCTAGCGCCAGAATAGCAATCGCGCCGACAAAAACGCTTTTCATCTTGCGCTTTTTTTCCGCCAGGATAACAAACGGCACCATGATCAGCATCGACACGGCAAACACCGGCAGATATACCTGCCAATGACTAATCGCCGGCAGCCCGGCGTCTCTGAGCAAAAGCGGCACGACCACAAAGCTCGCACTTAAAATTAAATGCAGCACGAAAATGCCGTAATCCAAGCGCAGTAGCGCCGTATTTTTCAGCACAAAAGAAAATTGCGAGGTCATGACTTCAGCCTCATAGTGCCGCTTGGCACGGCCCGGCTGCGGCACCACAAAAATTATGATGAAGATTGCCGCCACCGATAACGCCGCAATCAGCCAAAACAACCCGTTGACCCCCGTAAAACTGGCGATAACCGGGCCGGAAACCATAGCCAGACCGAATGACAAACCAATACTTGCGCCAATCAGAGCCATGGCTTTTGTGCGGTGCACCTCTTGAGTCAAATCCGCCAACAACGCCATCGTCGGGCCCGCCACGGCACCCGAACCCTGAATAGCCCGGCCCAATAAAACACCGTAGATGCTTTGGGAGAGCGCCGCCACCACGCTGCCGATTGCGAACAAGATCAAGCCGATCACAATGATTTTTTTCCGCCCGACACGATCCGAGAGTAAACCGAACGGTATCTGAAACAACGATTGTGTTAAACCGTAAATGCCGATTGTCCAGCCGATCAATGCCGGGGTGGAATCGCTTAATTGTTCGGCAAACAACGACAACACCGGCATAATCAAAAATAAGCCGAACATCCTCAAACCGTAAATGCTCGCCAACGACAACGTGGCCCGCTTCTCCCTGGAACTCATCGGGCTGGTAATATCTTGCACCTCACTCAAAACCACGTCTCCTTTGCAATGTGTTAACGGTAGGGGATTTTGCACGGCATTATAACAAGCAATCAAATAGCTTGACGGCAGCCATGTAATTTTTTACGGGCATAATGGCTGCGCGGCGGATAGCTGGTTTGAATTGCCGGGGCTTTAACGTATCATGATAAATTTATGTTGACCGCCTAAGATATGGACAAAATCAGCATTCGCGGAGCCAGAACCCACAATCTTAAAAATATCGACCTGGACTTGCCCAGGGATGCATTGATTGTGATTACCGGACTGTCCGGTTCCGGCAAATCTTCACTGGCTTTCGACACCATTTATGCCGAAGGCCAGCGCCGTTACGTTGAATCGTTGTCGGCGTATGCGCGGCAGTTTCTGTCGATCATGGAAAAACCCGATGTCGACCACATCGAGGGCTTGTCGCCGGCCATCTCCATCGAGCAAAAATCCACCTCGCACAACCCCAGGTCTACGGTAGGCACCATCACCGAAATCTACGATTATCTCAGGCTATTTTTCGCCCGCGCCGGCACCCCGCGCTGCCCCGAACATGGCGTTTCCCTGGAAGCCCAGACGATCAGCCAGATGGTCGACTTGGTCATGGCGCAACCGCAAGACCAGCGCTGGATGCTGCTGGCGCCGGTGATCAGCCAACGCAAAGGCGAGCACGTCCAACTTTTGGACAGCCTGAAAGCTCAAGGCTTTATCCGCGCCCGCATCGATGGCCAGGTGTACGATCTGGACGAAGCGCCGGAACTGGATTTAAAAAAGAAACACACCATAGAAGTGGTGGTCGACCGTTTTAAAATTCGAGACGATATTGCACTCAGGCTGGCCGAATCCTTTGAAACCGCGTTACGCATTGCCGATGGCATTACCATCGCCGCCTCCCTGGAAGACCATACCGAGCTGCTGTTTTCCGAACGCTACGCCTGCCCGCATTGCGGCTATAGCTTGAGCGAGCTGGAACCCAGAATATTCTCGTTCAACAATCCCAAAGGCGCTTGCGGCAGTTGCGACGGCCTGGGGGTGCGGCAGCATTTCGATCCCGATCTGATTGTCCATAACCCCGATTTAAGTCTAGCCGGCGGCGCCATACGCGGCTGGGACCGGCGGAATGCGTACTATTACCAGATCATCCTGGGATTGGCCAAACATTATAAATTCGACCCTGAACTTCCATTTTCCGCATTAGCGAAGACTATTCAAGACATTATTCTGTATGGTAGCGGCGATGAGGTCATCGAATTCCAGTTTGTCATAGGCGCGGGCCCGGCTAAAAAACGCCGCTATGCCTTTGAAGGCATTGTCGCCACCATGGAGCGGCGCTACCATGAAACCGACTCGCAGATGGTGCGCGATGAACTCGCCAAATACTTGTCGCAAAAGCCTTGCAACGTCTGCGGCGGCGCACGCTTGAACGTGTCGGCGCGGAACGTGTTTATCGAAGGGCTGCCCATCCATTTCCTGACCCGCCTGCCCATCCGCAAGACCTTAAAGTTTTTCGAGGAACTTAACCTCACCGGCAAAAAAGGTGAAATTGCCGGCAAAATAATCAAGGAAATCAAAGAGCGACTGGAATTTTTGGTCAATGTCGGCCTGGATTACCTGACCTTGGACCGCAGCGCCGATTCGCTATCGGGCGGTGAGGCTCAGCGCATCCGTCTGGCCAGCCAGATCGGCGCCGGGCTGGTGGGTGTGATGTACGTGCTGGATGAGCCGTCCATAGGCTTGCACCAACGCGACAACCAGCGCCTTTTAAACACTTTGTTCCGTCTGCGCGATTTAGGCAACACGGTGATAGTGGTCGAACACGACGAAGACGCCATCCGTGCCGCCCAACATATCGTCGACATCGGCCCCGGCGCGGGAGTGCACGGCGGACAGGTGATCGCCCAGGGCACACTCAATGATATTATGGAAAACCCGGCGTCGCTGACCGGCCAGTACTTATCCGGCAAAACCGGTATAGACCTGCCTAAAGCGCTGACTCAAGCCGACCCCGGCAAACAAATCGTGGTGCATAAGGCCTGCGGCAATAATCTAAAAAACGTTACCATTCAATTTCCGGTAGGTTTACTGATTTGTGTAACCGGCGTTTCCGGCTCCGGCAAATCCACGCTGGTGAACGATACCTTGTACGCCCACGCCGCCCGGCAAATTAACCGCGCCGGAATTATCCCGGCGCCGTGCAGCGGCATAGACGGTTTGGAGTTTTTCGACAAAGTCGTCGATATCGATCAAAGCCCGATTGGCCGCACGCCGCGTTCCAATCCCGCCACTTACACCGGCTTGTTCACGCCCATCCGCGAGCTGTTTGCCGCCACTCCGGAAGCGCGTTCGCGCGGCTACACGCCGGGCCGGTTCAGTTTTAACGTCAAGGGTGGCCGTTGCGAAGCCTGCGCGGGCGATGGCGTAATCAAAGTGGAAATGCATTTTTTGCCTGATATTTTCGTCAATTGCGATAACTGCCATGGCAAACGCTATAATCGGGAGACTTTGGAAATCCGCTATAAAGGCAAAACCATCAGCGAAGTGCTGGATATGACGGTGGAAGATGCCGCCGGCTTTTTCAGCGCAATTCCCAGCATCGCCCGCAAATTGGATACCTTGTGCGAAGTCGGCTTAAGCTACATCACGCTAGGTCAAAACGCCACCACCTTATCCGGCGGCGAAGCCCAACGGGTTAAACTCGCCAAAGAGCTCTCCAAACGCGATACCGGTAAAACCCTGTACATTCTGGACGAGCCGACCACCGGCCTGCATTTTCATGACATCAAACAATTGTTATCGGTATTGCATACCTTGCGCGACCACGGCAATACCGTTATCGTCATCGAACATAATCTGGATGTGATTAAAACTGCTGATTGGATAATCGACATGGGCCCCGAAGGCGGCGATGGCGGCGGCACATTGGTTGGAGAAGGCACGCCTGAGCAGATTGCACTGAACCCAAAATCGCACACAGGACTATTTTTAAAGCGTTTTTTCAGCACCTAAGACACGCTAAAATTCCGCACGATGCCTTTTGAAAGCGTTTTTTAGCTGGCAAATGTTTTTTACACGGACCAGTTTAAGCAGTGGAACTTATTTTTTAGCCCTTAATCTTAGCTATAACAATTTCAGCTTTTCAAAGACACCATCAATTCAGAGGGGGGGACAATATGAAAAGCATTAAAAAAATTTTAATCGGCATCGTGTTAACTTCATTAATCGCCGTGTCGAATCAGGTTTTGGCCCGAGGGCATTTCGGTTTTGGTGGGCACCGGGGTTTTAGCGGTCATTTCGGCTTTGGTCACCAAAGCCGGTTTTATGGTCGGCGCGGTTTTGGCGGCTACCCCGGCTATTACGGATATGGTAGCCAGTTCGGCCACGGTTCCAGAGGCTTTGCGCCCGGTTTTTACAGGCCCGGACCGGGATCTTACGGTTATGTATCGCCTTATGGCTATCGCAACCCATACTTTCGTCCATACGGAGCGCCTTACTAGTGTTTACCGGTAAGTTTAAACTTAAATTAACCGCCTGATGCCGAGGCTAAAATGTTTATAAAAAAAATTGCATTTACCTGCTTGCTTGCTCTAAGTTTCTTATTCAGCCAACCACTCTGGGCTCATGGCCACGGAGGCCGTTATTTTGGCGGCGGCTTGGGCTATCGGAACGCTTTCTATGGCGGCGGCTTTTATTACGGCGGTAGCCCTTATTTCGGTTACCGGTACCCTTATTACGGCTTTGGTTATCCTTATTACGGCTACGGTTACGGCTCTCCCTACTACAGCCGCACGATAATCACCACGCCGCCAACGCCGCCGGTTTATGTGGAACGCTCAGCACCCGCCCCGCAAAGTGGTTATTGGTATTATTGCAGTAATCCTCAAGGTTATTACCCAACCGTTAAGGAATGTCCCGGCGGGTGGCTGCAAGTTGCACCTGAATCCAACCCTTAAAAGAAGGAGATCACATATGTTCCGTAAAAGCTTGGTTTTGCCTTTTTTGCTACTGACCGGTTGTGTAGGCTTACCCACCGGCCCCAGTGTCACGGTGCTACCGGGTTCAAGTGCCTCCTTCGACCAATTCCGGATCGACGATTACAATTGCCAGCAATATGCCTTAGGTCAGGTCGGCGGCGTTACCGCAAGCCAAGCCGCGACTAACAGCGGTTTGACCACCGCAGCGGCTACCACCGCCATCGGCGCTGCGGCTGGAGCAGCTATCGGCGGCGGTTCCGGGGCAGCTATCGGTGCGGGCACCGGCCTGGTAGCCGGTAGCGCGATTGGCAGCAGTGCCGCCAACACCTCCAGCTTCAACATTCAAAGCCGTTACGACACCGGTTATATTCAATGTATGTACGCCAAAGGCCACCGAGTGCCGATTTACGGGCAAATCACCAATGAAGTCGCCAAACCCGCCGCAAGACCGGCTAATGTGCCGCCCCCGCCGGCAGGCACTCCACCGCCGCCGCCACAATAAAGCCGTATTAGCCGCTAATCCCAACGTTGCTTGATCGCGTAAGCAACGTCGGCGGCTTGGCGGTTTTCCTTGACATCATGCACTCTAAATATCTGTACGCCGGCCATAACCCCTAACGCGGTAGTCACTGCGGTTGCGGTGACCAATTGTGCCGGATTTTCTACCGCGCAAATACTGCCCATAAAGCGCTTGCGGCTAGTGCCCAATAATACCGGGTAACCGGTGGCAACGAATTTTGAGAGGTTTGCCAGTAAATCCAGATTGTCGATTTTACGTTTACCGAATCCGATACCGGGGTCGATAATCAAACGGTGTTTTTCTATTCCCGCCGACAAGGCAAGGCTAACGCTTTGCATAAGACCCGACAACACTTCTTCGACAACATCCTGGTAATACGGATTTTCCTGCATAGTAGAGGGAATGCCTTGCCGGTGCATCAGCACTAAAACGCTTTTGGTTTTGGCCGCTAAAGCAAAAATCCGCGGGTCATCGGCCCCAGCTGAAACATCATTGATTAGATTGGCGCCGGCATCCACGGCTGCGGCGGCGACTTCACTCAACCTGGTATCGATACTGATCTTCACGCTTTCGGACAGTTGCGAGCGAATGGCCTCAATCACCGGCAACACCCGCTTGATTTGTTCTTCAGCGCTTACCGGAACCGAACCGGGCCGGGTAGACTCGCCGCCGATGTCAATAATATCGGCCCCTTCGTCCAGCATGCGCTTAGCTTGTTCCACCGCCTTGCCAACTTCCGAATAGCTTCCGCCATCCGAAAAACTATCGGGCGTTACATTTAAAATTCCCATTATCAGCGGTTTGCCCGAAAAACTGAGCATAGATACAACTCCTTACATGCAAGACTGGTTATTCAGATCAGGTATAATGCCGGTTTGCTTTTGTACTCGCGCCACTGATGGATAAACCCCGTTTAGCTTGGGCCATTACCGGCTCCGGCCATTATATAGAAGAATGCCTGGATTACCTGTTGACCTTGGATTCCGCCGACTTGTATATCAGTCAGGCCGGGGAGGAAGTATTGAAAATGTACGGCATAAAACTGGATGATATCCGCCAAAAAATGCCGGTTTACCGCGATAAAGCGGCCTCGGCGCCGCCGGTAGGCTTATTTTACCAAGGTTATTATCATAGCTTTGTGATGGCCCCGGCCACCTCCAATACCGTTGCCAAATGCGTATTGGGAATTTCCGACTCCTTAGTTACCAATCTTTTCGCGCAAGCCGGGAAATGCCGCGTGCCCAGCATTGTTTATCCATGCGATACCGCGCCTGAAATTGAAACCACGGCGCCGGGTAAAAAGAAATTTATGGTCTACCCGCGCGCCGTGGATTTGGAAGCCACCAACAAACTGCGCGAATTTACCCATACTACCGTGGTGGATAACGTCCAGGAGCTAATCGTCGTTGTGCAAAACCGGCTAAGCATGCTGTGATGAGCGAACATATTCTATTTTTAACCGGCAAACTCGCGGAAAAGCAATTACGCGGCATTCTGGCAAAAATGCAGCCTGAGTTCAGCTACACCGTGCATCAACTGGGCTTGAAAGTTGCCGCACTAATGACCGCCGATATGATTGGCCGGCGTTTGCACGATACGTTCGGCGCCGACCGTATCATCGTGCCGGGCCGGTGCCGTGGCGATCTTGGCGGTTTGTCGCAAACCTTAGGGCTCCCGGTTGAGCGTGGGCCTGACGAACTTAAAGATCTGCCGCAATATTTCGGCAAAGCCGCCCATAGCTTTGATTTAACCGAATATTCGGTCAAAATCTTCGCGGAAATCACCGACGCGCCTAATCTTAGCGTGGCGGAAGTTATCCAACGCGCCGACTATTACCGCCAAAACGGTGCCGATGTCATCGACATTGGCTGCCTGCCCAGCACCGATTTTCCGCATCTGGAAGCCTGCATAAAAGCCCTGAAGCACGAAGGTTTTACAGTCAGTATCGACTCTCTGGAAGCCGCCGATTTACTGCGCGGCGGCCAGGCTGGTGCCGACTATTTGCTCAGCCTGCACGAAAGCACGCTGTGGCTGGCCGATGAAGTCGACTCAATCCCTATTTTGATCCCGGAAAAACATGAAGACTTAGCCTCGCTAGACCGTGCCATTAGCCAAATGCAGGCAAAAAACCGGCGCTTTATCGTTGATCCCATCCTCGATCCTATCCATTTCGGCTTTACCCGCTCTATTGTGCGTTATCATACGGTCAGGGAAAACTATCCCGAGGTTGAAATCATGTGCGGTATCGGTAACCTTACCGAACTGACTCACGCCGATACATTAGGAATCAATAGCCTGCTGCTGGGCATCTGCTCAGAACTTAACATCACTGCCGTATTGGCCACGCAAGTCAGCTCACATGCCTGCTCGGCCATAAAAGAAGCAGACCGGGCTCGGCGCATCATGCATGCCGCCAAGGCCAACAATGCACTACCCAAACATATCAGCCCTGAGCTTATGGCGCTGCATGACATTGCCCCGCATCCATACCAATTGGATGAAATCAAGGAATTCGCCGATCAGATAACCGATCCGAGTTTCCGCATTCAAACCAGCCCGGAAGGTATTCATATTTATAACCGGGATGGCTTGAACAGCGCCACCAACCCATTTGAACTTTACCCAAAACTCGGCGTTGACAACGATGCCAGCCATGCATTTTATCTAGGCGTCGAATTGGCCAGGGCACAAATCGCCTGGCAATTAGGTAAACGTTACACCCAGGACCAAGCCTTAAAATGGGGCTGTGTAGTACCGGATACCGCTAACACCGTAGACGTTCACATTTATAAACCCGCCAATCCGCAAACCACCAATGATTCTTGAAACCATTGTCACCACTCAAAATGCTTTGGGACAGCCGCATATAGCGCCCATGGGCGTGCATACCCGGCCGGATAATAACCATGACGAAGCCTATGACTTCATGATTTTACCTTTCCGGCCATCGGAGACATTGGATAATATTCTGTCCACCCACACCGCCGTGATCAATTTTTGCGACGATGTGCGCGTATTCGCCGGCTGCCTCACCGGGCGGCGCGACTGGCCCGTCAACGCAAGCCAAAAAACTGCCGGCTGTTATCTAGCCGCCGCTTTGGCCCATACCGAGGTAGCGCTGGTTAATGTTGAAGACGACGGCGAGCGCCCAAAATTATTTTGTAAAAGCGTGTACACAGTTCATCATAAGAGCTTTAAAGGCTTTAACCGTGCGCAATATTCGGTATTGGAAGCCGCCATTCTGGTCAGCCGGCTGGATAGACTGCCGCAAGAAAAAGTGCGCCAGGAACTGGATTATCTACGCATTGGGGTGGATAAAACGGCAGGTGACCGGGAGTTGGAAGCGTGGCAGTGGCTAATGGCGGCGGTAGATGCCTTTTATTCGGGAGTAAAAGCATGACGGCATTATTGGCCAGCGTTAAAAATTATCAAGAAGCTATGCTGGCTTTGGAGTGCGGAGTCGGCATCATTGATTTAAAACAGCCGGAGCGCGGAGCTCTGGGTGCTTTGGATATCCCTGATATTAAAACGATTGCCGCCGCGGTTGCCGGCAAATGCCCGCTCAGCGCCACCATCGGCGATCTGCCGACGCTACCGGATACCGTCCATGCTGCGGTTAGCAATCTGTCCACCACCGGTGTCGATTACATCAAGATCGGTTTTTTCGCCGGCGGCGACTGGCCATCAACCTTAGCCTGCCTGGCATCAATACACCATGCCGGCTTGATCGCGGTTTTGTTTGCCGACCAAGAGCCTGATCTGCGCTTTATTCCCTTATTAAAACAAGCCGGTTTTGCCGGCGTTATGCTGGACACGGCGGATAAAAGCAAAGGCGGTTTAACCGCGTATTTGGCTGAAAATGCTATTGCCGAGTTTGTCGATTCTGCCAGAAATAATCACTTGCTTTGCGGTTTAGCAGGTTCACTTAAAATTAGCGATATTGCCGGATTAATGGCTTTCAGGCCCGATTATTTAGGGTTTCGCGGCGCGCTCTGCCGGCAACAGCAAAGAACCGCAACATTGGATACCGAAGCCGTTAAAGCCGTCCGCCAATGCTTGGCGCAAGCCCTGCTTAAACCGGAATCGCTAGCTTTTTAACCAGGTAACTCAATGAGTGACGGCTTTTCGACCAATGAATTGATACGATGGCTGTTCTGGGTTTGCCTGCTCTCGGTGGCTTACTTTTTTTTAGGTTTAAGCGGACATATTCTTGCCATTCCCCCAAGTAATGCCGGCGCATTTTGGCCGCCGGCCGGCGTCGCGCTGGCCAGCTTACTGCTACTAGGGCTTAGAATATGGCCTGGGGTTTTTATTGGCAATTTCTGTATCAGCGCCTGGACTTGGGGTTTGCAATCGCCTGAATTTTTCTTATGCGTGGCAACGGCAACCGGAGCCACGCTGGCGGCAGTGACCGGCACCGTTTTAATCAAACGCTGGGTAGGTTTCCCCACCACCCTCATTGAAGACCGCGATATTATTTTATTTAACTTGCTGGGTGGCCCGGTTGCCTGTTTAATTCCAGCCACGGTAGGAATTTGCGGGCTAGTTATATGTGGCCGGATTGCTCCGGGCGAAATTTCCGGTAACTGGGTTAGCTGGTGGGTAGCTGATACGATTGGCGTTCTGGTATTCACCCCGCTAATGCTGATCGCCTTTGCCCAACCCAGGTCAATTTGGCGCAAGCGTACCATTTCCGTGGGTATGCCGTTGTTATTGATATTTATCTTGGTCGTCGGATTATTTTTTTATATCCGTCAACTGGAACAACAGCAACGCTACGATCAATTTAAAAACCAATCGGCCACCCTATCGCAAGCCCTGAAAAACCGCATCGAGAACGATTTACACGCCATTAATTCGGTAAAAAATTTTTTCATCGGTTCCCGTCAAGTCGAGCAGGACGAGTTTTTACTGTTCACCTTGCAAATGCTGTCTATCTATCACGAGATAAGCACGATAAGCTGGATTAGTTTCGACAAAAACGGCAATAGTCATCTCACTTTTTCCAGCGTTTTGAATTTCGATGTCGACAATACCGACCTCCGGCAACACTTACCCATTGACTTGAATAAATGGCAAAAGAACCCGACCAAAATCTGGCTTCTTATTATTTATTCATCGATAACGGATTACTGACCGTTTTAACCCCGGTTTTCACCCAAACTGAAACCGAGCGTTTTTTACGCGGCGCGCTTTTATCAACCGTTTCTTTAAATGATTTAGTCATCAGAGCCTTCAACACGCTTGACACCCATGGGAGTTATCTCACTATCCGCTTTTTCGATAACTCTGCAAATAGGGAAAAAGTCATTTTCACGACTTTAACTCAAAACAATTCGCGCTACTCTATCCAAGTTCCCTTAAAAATCGCCAATTACAGCTGGTCGTTTAATTTTTTCTACGACCCCAGCTACGAAAACAACCATATCAACTGGCCGGTGTGGTGGGTTCTCATCAGTGGTTTGATCATCACCAGCTTTCTGGGTATCGGGTTGATGATTTTAACCGGTAGACAATTTCAGACCGAATCACTTATTGAATCGCGCACGGCCGACTTGCTAAAAGCCAAAAATCAGGCCGAATCCGCGAATAACGCTAAAAATCAGTTCCTCGCCAATATCAGCCACGAGATACGCACACCGTTAAACGGTATCTACGGGTTTTGCCAATTACTACAAAAAAAACCGTCAATTACCGAAGAGAACAAGCGCTTGGTTAATATTATTCAAGAATGCAGTGATAATCTGTTAAGTCTGATTAACGACATTCTGGATATTTCCTCAATAGAGCAAAATAAAATCATATTGGAAAACAAGGATTTCAACTTCAGGCAACTGTTAAACAGTACAATCGAAGTTTTCACTTTGCAAGCCAACAACAAAGGTATCAGCCTTATCACGCAAGCGGAAAGCGCGCCATATACCATCAAAGGCGATAGAAAACGCATCAGACAAATCATAACCAACCTGCTCAGCAATGCCATTAAATATACCGACACCGATCATATCACCGTGTTTGCCTCTTATCAAAACCATACCTTGAATTTTTCTGTAAGCGATACCGGCTGCGGCATAGCAGAAAAGGACATGGTCAAAATTTTTGCACCATTCGTGCAAATCACCAACGGTAATTTCGTAAAAGAAGGTGTAGGCTTAGGCCTGGCCATTACGCAAGAACTGATCAAATTAATGAACGGTAAACTCAGCGTGCAAAGTAAGCCGGATATAGGCAGCACATTCACCGTAAGCATCCCGGTGGCCGGCGTCGCTTGTTTTCCGGGAACCGCCGGCACCGCAGAGAAACTTGACAAGCTTGAAAGCAATGTTCCGCTACGAGTATTGATTGCCGATGACAATGATATAAATTTACTGTTGCTGGAAAACATGTTGAACCATCTTGGCTGTAAAGTCGATGCAGCCAGTAACGGTCAACAGGCGCTGGATTTAGCGAATAGAAACCATTATGATATTGCCTTAATTGATCTGAATATGCCGGTGATTACCGGAATTGAATTTGTTTCCACAATACGCCGCACCCACAACCGACTTCCGGTCGTAGCAATTAGTGCTTATGCTAACGACAGCAAGATTTCTGAAGCATTCAATGCAGGATTCGATTTTTACTTAACAAAACCTGTCGACGAATATCAACTGATTGAATTGTTGGCCAAGAAAAAAACCTCCGATTTAATCGATCCATAAGTAAAATCGCACAGCAAACATACCACCGCTTATCCAAACTCCAGGGCTTTTTCATTGGTTTTTTTCGGCTTTAAAACAGCGTTAAAACGGCTTTTATTAAGCCTGATTTAATTTAAATATGCTTTCCAACCCATTGAAAATAAATATTTTAATTAAGTGACAGTTAACAAAAATTAACTATCTTTAATTTAATGCAACTTATATTTTGCAGAAATTACGCCAAGCAGATCAAGTGAATTACAGCCAATTTTTTTGGAAATATTTAACATTTTCAACTTTGGAATGTGCTTTGGCTCAGATTCAAAAAATCATTGAGGGCGCTTATGTTTGAGGAACACTTTGAAGTTTTTCTGGCTGATACCGATGAAAGCAGGCGGATCCACTACAATATCCGCTACCAGGTTTATTGTGAAGAAATGGGCTTTGAAAACAAGGAAGATTTCCCCAACAAAGAGGAACGCGATGAGTATGACGACCACTCCAGGCATTTCATCGTCAGGCATAAACATACCTGCGCTTGGGTAGGTGCAATGAGACTGATCCTTAAAAAGGATAGTCCTCTTCCCTTGGAGAAAAATTGCACATTAAATGAAACCATTGAAAATCCCGTAGACTGCAAATCCGTTGAACTTTCCAGGCTTTGCCTGATTAAAGAAATCCGCCGAAGATCAACCGATAACGAACCACCGCTAGGCTTAAGTAGTGAAGAAAGTGTTCAGACTATTTACCACGATACAGACAAGGTCAGGTTATTCCATAAACACAGGAAGAATCCCAATATTATTTGGGGTTTGTTGCATGCCGCCACCGATTACGGACGCCAAAACAACATCAAGCACTGTTTTTTCTTGACGACTAATGCATTAGCCAGAGTTTTACGAAAAGGCGGACTGACTATGCATACTATAGGCTCACCTTACTTTCATAAAGGTGAACGCTTTCCATTCAGAATGGACGTCAACGAAGTCTGCCGAAAAGAAATCTGGCGCAACTACACTGCAAGCTACAGACTTTACTCGGAATTGGAAACCGTCAGAATCGATATAGCAGCCTAACGAAATTGGTTTATAAATGATCAATCCTTGCTGGCAAGGCCTAAGCCGTTAAGTGCTTGGCCTTGTCCATTTCCGGTGCTAATCCGATTGTCGCCATAACGGAGTAACTAAGCCCGCATTTCATGAATCGGAAGCCGCGATAAAATCAACATTCAAACATTTTTTTCTTAAGACACTATACTTTCCATTAACTTTTTTATAAATGTTTGGCGGTATGTAATGTTTGAACAAAACTTTGCGCAGCATTTTCACAGCTATTTTTCAATCCAAATTGCCGATACGCCTGAGTTAATCAAAGCTGTTCATAAATTACGTTACGATGTGTATTGCGCGGAACTACAGTATGAAAAGGATTGCCCCCTAGACTGCGAGATTGACAGCTTTGACGAGTATTCTAAATTTGTATTAGTAACTCATAG